>NZ_NPGB01000013.1:0-1688 GCF_002259345.1 Rhodococcus sp. 06-156-4
GGTCCGACGTGGGCTTCGGCGCGGAGGCGTTCGACCATGTGCGGGTAGTGCAGTTCGAACGCGGGACGCTCGGAACGGATCCGGGGCAGTTCGGTGAAGTTGTGCCGCGGCGGCGGGCAGGAGGTCGCCCATTCCAACGAGTTGCCGTACCCCCACGGATCGTCGACGGTGACCACTTCGCCGTACCGGTAGGACTTGAAGACGTTCCACACGAACGGCAACGTCGACGCACCGAGCACGAACGCCCCGATCGTGGAAATGATGTTGAGTGTGGTGAACCCGTCCGACGCCAGGTAATCGGCGTACCGACGCGGCATACCCTCGTTCCCGAGCCAGTGCTGCACCAGGAACGTGCCGTGGAACCCGAAGAACGTCAACCAGAAATGCCACTTGCCGAGCGTCTCGTCCATCATCCGGCCCGTCATCTTCGGGAACCAGAAATAGATACCGGCATACGTCGCGAACACCACCGTCCCGAACACCACATAGTGGAAGTGCGCGATCACGAAGTAGGTGTCGGTGACATGGAAATCGATCGGCGGGCTGGCGAGCAACACACCCGAGAGACCACCGAAGAGGAACGTGATCAAGAACCCGATGGAGAACAACATCGGCGTCTCGAGCGTCACCTGACCACGCCACATCGTGCCGATCCAGTTGAAGATCTTCACACCCGTGGGCACCGCGATCAAGAACGTCATGAACGAGAAGAACGGAAGCAACACCGCACCGGTGGCATACATGTGATGCGCCCACACCGCGATCGACAACGCCGCGATCGCGATCGTCGCGTAGATCAACGTGGTGTACCCGAACATCGGCTTACGCGAGAACACCGGGAAGATCTCCGAGACGATCCCGAAGAACGGCAACGCGATGATGTACACCTCGGGATGACCGAAGAACCAGAACAAGTGCTGCCACAGCAACACACCACCGGTCGCCGGATCGAACAAGTGCGCACCCAGATGACGATCGGCCGCCAACCCCAACAACGCCGCCGTCAACAACGGGAACGCAAGAAGAATCAGAATCGAGGTCACCAGAATGTTCCAGGTGAAAATCGGCATCCGGAACATCGTCATACCCGGCGCCCGCAAACAGATGACCGTGGTGATCATGTTGACGCCACCGAGGATGGTGCCCAAACCGGCCACCGCCAACCCCATGATCCACAGATCAGCACCCACACCCGGCGAATGCAGAGCACTCGTCAACGGCGTGTAGGCAGTCCACCCGAAGTCCGCGGCACCACCAGGAGTGATGAACCCGGCCGTGGTGATCAACGCACCGAACAGATACAACCAGTACGAGAACGCATTGAGCCGCGGGAACGCCACATCCGGAGCACCGATCTGCAACGGCAGAATGTAATTGGCGAACCCGAACACGATCGGCGTCGCATACAACAGCAACATGATCGTGCCGTGCATGGTGAACAACTGGTTGTACTGCTCGTTGGACAGAAACTGCATCCCCGGCACAGCCAACTCGGCGCGCATCAACAACGCCATCAACCCACCGACGAGGAAGAACGCAATCGACGTCGCGATGTACATGATCCCCAACACCTTGGGATCAGTGGTCGTAATCGCCTTGTGAACGAACGAACCCTTAGGTCCCATCCGCGGCGGAAAAGGCCGAGCCGCCGTCACAGCGGGAGTAGGCCTAGGCGCTAGGGCAGTCAC
>NZ_NPGB01000010.1:0-1490 GCF_002259345.1 Rhodococcus sp. 06-156-4
GTGGTGGTGAATCGGTCGATGGTGGCGGGGGTGAACAGTTCGGTGGCGTAGGTGAGGGAGCCGACCATACCGTTCGGGGTGTCGGCGAGGTCGAGTTCGAGGTCCGTCTTGGCCGCACCCAACCCCGTCGCCGCACCCAACTCCGTTGCCGCGCCCGCCGGAAGTACTGATTCGACCAGGCCCGGCAGCAACGAACCCACCTCACCGGTGTCGGTGTCGGTGCTGTTGTGGGTGAGGAGGATTTGGAAGAGGGGTGTGCGGTTGGTGGTGCGGGGTGTGTTGGTGGTGCGGGTGATGGTTTCGAAGGGTGCGTGTTGGTGGGCGAGGCCGTCGAGGACGGTGTGGTGGGTGGTGGTGAGTAGGTCGGTGATGGTGTCGGTGGGGTGGAGGTGGTGGCGTAGGGGGAGGGTGTTGACGAAGTAGCCGATGAGGTTTTCGAGTCCGTGTTCGGTGCGTCCGCCGACGGGGGAGCCGATGACGATGTCGGTGCCGGCGCCGAGCAGTGATGCGGTGACGGCGGTGACGGTGTGGGTGAGGGTGAACATCGAGACGCCGTGCTGGGCGGCGACGGTGCGGGCTGCGGCGGCGGTGTGGGGGTCGATGGTGAAGGTGATGTCGGTGCCGTGGCCGGTGGGGTGTGCGGGGCGGGGGTGGTCGAGGGTGATGATCGATTCGTCGGGGGCGTCGGTGAGGGTGGTGCGCCAGTAGTCGAGGTGGCCGGCGAGTTCGGAGGTGGGGTCGGCGGCGTCGCCGAGGGTGGTGCGTTGCCAGGTGGCGTAGTGGGCGTAGGTGACCGGTAGTGGTGTCCAGGTCGGTGCGGTGCCGGCCTGTCGTGCGGTGTAGGCAGCGGCGAGGTCGGTGAGCAGGGCGGGGGTGGACCATTCGTCGATCGCGTGGTGGTGCGCGATGAGGGCGATGGTCCATTCGGTGTCGCCGGTGCGCAGGACAGCGACGCGGAGGGGGAGGTCGGCGGCGAGATCGAACCCGGCGCCGATGAGGGTGTCGATGGTGGTTTGTGTGTCTGAGGGTGCGTTGTCGCGCATGTCGTCGATGTGGATCGAGAGTCGTTCGGTGATGTGGGTGGGTTCGACGATGTGTTGGGTGAGGGTGCCGTCGTGTTCGACGAGCAGGGTGCGCAGGGGGTGGTGGCGGGTGACGAGGTCGCCGATGGCGGCGGTGAAGGCTGCGGTGTCGAGGTTTCCGGTGAGGGTCCAGATCGTGGGTACGACGTACTGGGAGGCGGGTCCGCCGAGTTGGTCGATGATCCAGAGTGCTTGTTGGCCGTAGGAGGCGGGGATCGGGTCGGTGACCTCGATGTCGGTGATGCGTACTGGTGACAGGTGTGCTGTGGCGCCGTCGCCGGTGGTGTCGAGGGTGGCGATGGTGGTGTCGACGAGGTGCGCGAGGCCGGTGATGGTGGGGGTGGTGAACACTTCGCGCAGGGTCAGGGAGGTGCCGAGTTCGGCGTTGATGCGGGCGGCGACGCGGGT
>NZ_NPGB01000019.1:0-1320 GCF_002259345.1 Rhodococcus sp. 06-156-4
CGAGCCAGCGGGAGGTGACGGCTTTGCCGCGGGTGAAGAAGTGGATTCCTTCGGTGCCGTGGGCGTGGGTGTCGCCGAACAGCGAGTTTTTCCAGCCGCCGAAGCTGTAGTAGGCCATGGGGACGGGGATGGGGACGTTGATGCCGATCATGCCTACTTCGACTTCGTTCTGGAAGCGTCGTGCTGCGCCGCCGTCGTTGGTGAAGATGGCGGTGCCGTTGCCGTAGGGGTTGTTGTTGATCAGTTCGAGGGCTTGGTCGTAGGTGTCGACGCGGACGACGGAGAGGACGGGTCCGAAGATTTCGTCGGTGTAGATGGACATGTCGGTGGTGACGTTGTCGATGAGCGTCGGGCCGAGCCAGAAGCCACCGGAGACATCCCTCGTCGCTTCGCTCGCACCGTCTCCGCCGTCGGCTTTGACTGCGCGGCCGTCGACGACGATGGTGGCGCCGTCGGCTTCGCCGGCGTCGACGTAGGAGGCGACTTTGTCGCGGTGGGCTTGGGTGACGAGGGGGCCCATGTCGGCGCCGCGGGTGCCGTCGCCGGTGACCAGGGGGGTGGTGCGTTCGACGATTTTGGCGACGAGTTCGTCGGCGATGTCGCCGACGGCGACGAGGGCGGAGATGGCCATGCAGCGTTCGCCTGCGGAGCCGAAGCCGGCGTTGACCATGGCGTCGGCGGCGAGATCCAGGTCGGCGTCGGGGAGGACGATGGCGTGGTTCTTCGCGCCGCCGAGGGCTTGGACGCGTTTGCCGTTGGCGGTGCCGGTGGCGTAGACGTATTGGGCGATGGGGGTGGAGCCGACGAAGGAGATCGATTTGATCTTCTTGTTCTCGAGGAGTTCGTCGACGGCGAGTTTGTCGCCTTGGAGGACGTTGAAGACGCCGGGGGGGAGGCCGGCTTCTTCCCAGAGTTCGGCGAGCCAGATGGAGGCGGTGGGGTCTTTTTCGGAGGGTTTGAGTACTACGGTGTTGCCGGCGGCGATGGCGACGGGGAAGAACCACATCGGGACCATGGCGGGGAAGTTGAAGGGGGAGATGATGCCGACGGGTCCGAGGGGTTGGCGGATGGAGTAGACGTCGACTTTGGTGGAGGCGTTTTCGGTGTAGCCGCCTTTGAGGAGGTGGGGGATGCCGCAGGCGAATTCGACGACTTCTTGGCCGCGGGAGATTTCGCCGAGGGCGTCGGAGAGGACTTTGCCGTGTTCGGCGGTGATGATTTCGGCGAGTTCGCCTTTTTTCTTGTTGAGTAGTTCGCGGAAGTTGAAGAGGATTTGGGTGCGTTTGGCGAGGGAGGTGTCGCGCCAGGCGGGGAAGGCGG
>NZ_NPGB01000031.1:0-425939 GCF_002259345.1 Rhodococcus sp. 06-156-4
CCACATTGGGTCCGGATGGGGGCGTGTGTCGTCCACCCGGTTCGTGACCGAACGTGGCGTTCAGTCACTCCAAGTGACCGAACGGCACGTTCGCTCACGAACCGGGTGGACGACACACGCCCCCATCCGGACCCAATGTGGCGTTCGGTCACTCTGAGTGACCGGACGGTACATTCGGTCCGAAATGGGGGCGTGGGGCGTAGGACGCGCTGGAGGCCAAGGGCCGGGCGGGTCAGGCGGGCTGGATTTCGGCTGTGTCGAGGACGGTGATGTCCTTGGTGCTGATTTGGAGGACGCGGGCGGTGGGGATGTCGAAGAAGAGCCCTGTGACCCTCAGTTTCCCCTCTGCGGAGGCGCGGCCGACGACGCGGTGTCGTGTGAGGGTCTGTAGCTGTACTGCGACGTTGACCATGGCGAGCTGGTCGCCTTCGGAGAAGCCGAGTTCTGCGGCTGCGCGTCCGACGGGGTGCCCGCTGCGGTAGGCCTCGAGGCTTGCGAGGCCGTGTTCGAGCCATTCGACGACGCGTTCGTCGCCTGCTTTGTCCGGTCCGGCGAGGACAGCTTTCATCGCACCGCAGCCGGAGTGGCCGCAGACGACGACGGAGCTGGTGCCGAGGACGTCGACGCCGTAGGCGAGCGAGGCTTCCACCGAGGTGTCCTGACCCTGTGCGGGGATCATGTTGCCCATGTTCCGCACGGTGAAGAGGTCACCCGGTCCGCTGCTGGTGATGGTGTTGGGCATGACCCGCGAGTCGACGCAGCACAGGAAGAACGTGTCCGGGTCCTGGAATTCGGTGAGGCCCTGCAGGTGCGGCTTGATGGCCTCGGCGTGGGTCCGGTGGTACTCGGCGACGCCGGACAGGACCGGTCGCAGTGCGGGCGGGTTGTCGTCGACCGCACTGTCTTCCTTCAGCTGCCATGCCGACCACGGGGCCAGCGAGCCACGGACGCTTGCGAGTCCGCGCTTCGGCGGTGCTTCGGCTGCGGCTGCGAGCGAGGCGGATCCGTTCTCCTCGATCTGCACCGTGCCGCCACCGAGCTCGTGCTGACGTACCCATTCGTGCAGATGTTCGTGCACTGCGTGGTCCAGGAAGTCGACGGCAAGTTCCATGTTGACCTTGGAACCGCTTGGTACGGAGGACAACACGTGGGTCAGGCGAGGAAGCGACAGGAAGCTCAGCGAACCTTGCATGTGTACGCGCCAGGAACCGTCGACTGTCTCGTCGGCGTGCACGTGCGCCCACACGACGCGACGGAGAACCAGGAAGATGGCGAGCGCCAATCCGATCAGCACGCCCTCCAGCAGGTTCAGTGCAACCACGCCGAGAACGGTGACCGCGTACACCGCGATGTCACCCGTCTTGCGGGCAATCCTGATGTCTGCCAGCTTGATCAGCTGCACGCCGATCATGACCAGTAGACCGGCGAGTGCGGCGAACGGAACCAGCTCGACGACCGAGATGAAGAGAACGGAGAAGACCAGGATCCACAGACCGTGCAGGATCGCCGACGCACGCGACTTGGCACCGGCCTTGACGTTGGTGGAACTGCGCACGATCACACCGGTGACGGGGAGGCCACCTGCGGCACCGGAGACCATGTTGGCCGCACCCTGTCCGAGCAGTTCACGGTCGAAGTTGGTGCGCGGTCCGGTGTGCATCTTGTCCACCGCGACGGCGGACAGCAAGCTCTCCACGCTGGCGATCAACGCGATGGTCAGAACACCGGTGGCGACGCCTGCCCACTGGCCTTCGGGAAGCGCGGGGAGGCTCAGCGCCTCGATCAGGTTGCCTGGCAGATCGATTCGTTCGACGTTCAGATCGAGAACAACGGACAAGGCGGTTGCCGCGACGACGGCCACGAGTGCACCGGGCACCTTCGACACTGCACCCGGCAGCCTCGGCCACAGCAACATCAACGCGATGACGACGCCACCGACGAGGATCGACGGCCACTGGCCGTCGGCAACCGACGTGGGGATGGCCAGCAGATTCTCGACCGCGGAGCTCTCGGATTCACCACCGAGCAGAACGTGAATCTGTTGCAGCGCAATGGTTACACCGATTCCGGCAAGCATGGCATGCACCACCACCGGCGAGATGGCGAGCGCGTGCCGGGCAATCCGGCTCAGACCCAACAGGATCTGCACCGCACCTGCACCAACGGTGATGAGGCACGTTACGGCCCAACCGAATTGATTGACGAGCTCGGCCACCACCACGGTCAGACCTGCGGCCGGTCCACTGACCTGCAAAGGCGATCCACCCAGTGCGCCGGCGAGAATGCCGCCGATCACGGCTGCGATCAGCCCGGCCATCACGGGCGCACCCGATGCAACTGCGATACCGATCGAAAGTGGCACCGCCACAAGGAATACGACCAGCGATGCCGGTACGTCGAACTTCAGAATGCTCCCGATCCGAGATGGAGACTCGGATCCTTTCGTTGATGACTCGCTGTCCGATGAGTCTTTGTCGACTGTCGTGGTCACGGCAGGTCCTCCGGGCGTCTAGGCGTCTGGTCGGTCGTTTGCGCGTCGCGTACGCACATCTGTGTGCTTCTGTCGCCCCTCGTTAAAGGGTACGCAAACCTTGGGTCACACGCCCGTGATGAGAGTCTCCTCACAATTGAAAACCGTTGCGGCAGTGTATTTTTTGTGACAAACCACGAAAAAAGCCCCACGAACCAAGGTTCGTGGGGCTTTTCCCAGCCGTATCGGGCCAGAAGCTTGAATCAGCTTCCGACGACCTCCAGCTTGAACTTCGCAGCCACATCGGGGTGCAGGTTCACGACGACGTCGTGCTTGCCCGTTGCCTTGATGTGAGCCTTGGGGAGATCGATGCTGCGCTTGTCGACGACCGGTCCGCCTGCTGCCTTGATGGCAGACGCGACGTCCGAAGCCGTCACGGAGCCGAACAGCTTGCCCGAGTCACCTGCGGTCTTGACCGACAGGGAAACCGACTCGAGTCCTTCGATGGCCTGCTTGAGCTCGTTGGCGTGCTCGAGGCCGCGAACGGCGCGAGCTTCCTGAGCGCGGCGGATGCCTTCGACCTGCTTCTGGGCTCCGCGGGTGGCCTGAATGGCCAGTCCACGGGGCAGCAGGAAGTTGCGGCCGTATCCGTCCTTGACCTCTACGGTGTCGCCGGGCGCACCGAGGTTGTCCACATCAGCGGTGAGGATCAGCTTCATGATGATCGCTCCTTTCTTATCGTGCCGTCGCGGCGTAAGGCAGCAGAGCTACCTCACGCGAGTTCTTCACGGCAACGGCCACGTCACGCTGATGCTGGACGCAGTTGCCGGTGACTCGACGCGCGCGGATCTTTCCGCGGTCGCTGACGTACTTACGCAGCAGCGTCGTGTCCTTGTAGTCGATCTGTGTGTTCTTTTCCTTGCAGAAGGAACACGCCTTCTTCTTGAGCACCTTGTCGCGCAATGGCGGTTTCGGCATGGTCTTTCTCCGTTACGTCTGGTTGTTCTCGATCACGAAGGATCTAGAACGGAGGCTCGTCGTCCCCACCGCGAGACCCACCGAAGGAGCCCGACGCCTGCGGGGCACTGCCCCAAGGGTCGTCTCCGCCGGAATTGGATCCCGAGTTGGAGTTCGAGCGTCCGCCGCCCGATCCACCCGAGGAACCACCGAAGCCGCCGCCTCCGCCACCTCCACCACGATTGGCCTTGTTGACCTTGGCGGTGGCGTAGCGAAGCGAGGGACCGATCTCGTCGACTTCGAGCTCGACGACAGTCCGCTTCTCACCTTCACGCGTTTCGTACGAACGCTGCCTGAGCCTGCCGGTCACGACGACGCGTGCCCCGCGGGTCAAGCTCTCGGCCACGTTCTCCGCAGCTTCACGCCAGATGTTGCAGCGCATGAAGAGTGCGTCTCCGTCTTTCCATTCGTTGGACTGACGGTCGAACGTGCGCGGTGTGGACGCAACAGTGAAGTTGGCCACGGCCGCACCGGCCGGGGTGAAACGAAGTTCTGGATCTGCCGTCAAGTTCCCGACGACGGTGATGACGGTCTCGCCTGCCATGGTTCCTCTTTCAGTAGTAAGTCTTTGTTGATGCCAGCCTAGAGGCGAGCAACGACAATTACTTGCCCTGTCGCAGGACCTTCGTGCGCAGAACGGACTCGTTGAGTCCGAGCTGGCGGTCGAGCTCGCTGACGGTGGCAGGCGCGGCGTTGATGTTCACAACGGCGTAGATGCCCTCGGCGTGCTTGGCGATCTCGTAGGCCAGACGACGCTTGCCCCAGACGTCGACCTTGTCGACGCTGCCGCCGTCCTTGCGAACGACGTTGAGGAACGTATCGAGCGACGGAGCGACAGTGCGCTCGTCCAGATTGGGGTCGAGAATGACCATCAATTCGTAATGACGCATAAGACCTCATCACCTCCTGTGGACTGAGTGAAAACGGCCGCGGACGATCCGCGGCAGGAGGGTCGTTGCGTCAGCAACCCTTGGAGGGTACACGGCCATGCCCTGACCTGCGAAATCAGACGACGGTTCCGACGACCGCCTCGGCTCGTCCTAGGCTTACCTCATGCATCCGGGTGGACGGTCGTCTCGTGGGCGTCGCCTGCCATCGGCTGCCGCGTCGACGTCGACGATGATCGTCCTGGTCGCGTTCTGTGCGCTGACGTTGATTCTCGGCTACCTCAACAAGGCCCGCTGTGCCGTGGCGCCGTTCTACGACAACGGCCGGAGCACGACGTTCGACTCCGTCAAGGACAGTTGGGTCTGCTACTCCGACATTCAGTTCCTGTGGCTCGGCCGCGACATCGACAACCACGTGTTCCCCTACCTTCACGGGGCGATCACCTCCAACGGGGTGTTGACGGGTGGAACGGTCGAGTACCCCGTGCTGAGCGGGGTGTTGATGTGGCTGGGTGCGGTACCGGCCCACACCGACGCCGAGTTCCTCCTCTACACGGCTCTGCTTCTCGCGCCGTTCGGGCTGATCACGGCCTGGATGCTGGGCCGATTGGCCGGCAAGTCCGCGTTGCTGTGGTCGGTGGGTCCACCGTTGGTCATGTACGCGTTCCACAACTGGGAACTGCCCGTGGTCGCGACGGCCGTCGGTGCAGTGTTCGTGATGAGCATGCGGATGTCGTTGCGGGTGAAGGCTGTTCTTGCGGCGATACTGCTGGGAGTGGGATTCTGTCTCAAGCTGTACCCGGGCGCCTTCGTCCTCCCACTCGCCGCGTACGTCGCGTACGGCGGCGCGACGGGCCGGGTGCCTGGAACCAAGTTGGACCTGCGCGGCGCGCTGTCCGTCCTCGCCGCTGCGGCAGGAACCGTCGTCGTCGTCAATCTTCCCTTCGCGGTCCTCGGATACGAGGGATGGAAGGCGTCGTTCGCGTTCCAGAGTCTGCGGCAAGCCGACATCACCACGAACTCGATCTGGTACTGGGGTCTGCGGCAACTGTGGGTGACCGACGCGATGACGGCGGAAAGTCACGAGCAGGCCGAGACGGCGTTCCAGAACACCGTCGACATTCTGTCGCCCCTTCTGGTGTTCGCGGCGTTCGGTCTTGCGCTGTGGATGGGTGTGCGTCGCGCGAGTACCGAGCACGTGTACCCGTGGGTGGCTGTCAGCGGATCCATGCTGTGCGGATTCCTGCTGCTGCACAAAGTCCATTCACCTCAGTACACGTTGTGGCTCATCCCGTTCTTCGTCCTGCTCCGAGTGCCGTGGGCTCTGGTCGCGGCCTACCTGGTGGCCGATCTGTCGATGGGCATCGGCGTCTTCCGGTACTTCGCCGCGCTCGCTCAGGGCACCGATGCGGGTACCGAGGAATTCTTCGTCGAATTCGGGGTCTGGGGTCGCGCAGTACTGCTGGTCGTCGCGTTCTTCGTGTTCGCGCGGGCCCGGCCCCGTTTCGATGCGTCCCGCCGCGACGGCGACGTCCCGGCGCCCGACGTTCCCGCCTCGTCGACGTCGTCGACATCCGCTGCTCCCTGACCGAGTCCTGACTTCTCCCCGTTCCACACCGCAGACGTAACGAACCGGTCGCGTTGTTCGACATTCGTCTCAGGCAGCCGAGTTCACCTCGGCTGAGACATCAGAGGTGGGGCAATGACAGTGGTTCCGGGGGCGACGACACCGCACATCGCGGCGGATGAACCGCATTCACCAGCAGCAGGGCAACCGCTGCCGGCGCAGACGTCGATGGGCAGCGACACCGTGCCCGACGCCGCGGCAGGTCGCCGACGGATCGGCCTGGTCGAGGACCACGAGTCCGTCGCGGTCGGTCTCCGCGCCATTCTGTCCGACGAAGCCGATCTCGAGCTCGTCGCCGTGACCACCACCGTCGACGAGCTCGTCGGACTCGGCCACCGGCTGGATCTCGTCGTACTCGATCTTCGGCTGGGTGACGGTTCGTCGCCGAGGTCCAACGTCGAGAGGCTGCACTCCGTCGGCGTGCAGGTCCTCGTCTACACCGGTGCCGAGAACCCGTTCCTCGTGCGTTCCGCCGCGAGGGCGGGCGTGCTCGGCGTGGTCCGCAAGTCGGAACCCGCCGCCGCGATCGTCTCGGCCATTCGCCGGGCAGCCGCAGGTGGTCAGGTGGTCACGACCGACTGGGCCGCGGCCATCGACGGTGATCCGCATCTTCCCGACGTCGGACTCAGCCCACGCCAACGCGAAGTCCTGGCGCTGTACGCATCCGGCGAGAAAGCTGCTCGCGTCGCTCGGCTGGCCGGGTTGTCCGAGCAGACGGTCAACGACTACCTCGTGCGTATCCGGAACAAGTACGCCGAGGCAGGCAGGCCAGCGCCGACCAAGACCGATCTCTACAAGCGGGCCGTGGAAGACGGCTGGCTCCCGATGCCGGAGCCACCCAACCAGAACTGACGGGCCACCGCGCCTGTACGTCATCTCGGTCACAGTGCACGCCGTGTACATGGTTGTCGTTTCAATGCCCCTAGTTTTCAGGGCAGACAAACCTGGCAGTCAACTGTGAAGATCATTTACGCGAATGGTTGTGCCAAGCCACAACCGCAGGAACCTCGGGGAGAATTCACATGACAGTCAGCATCGACGCTTCAGCCTTCGACGCTTCAGCCTTCGACGCCTCGGCCTCGGGTACGGGCAGCGGGCTCGGCAACGCAGCTCCGCGACGGACCATGTCTCTCGTCCCACCGCCCATCCAGCTGCCTCCGACCGGCGGATCGCGCGCAACCGGACCGTTTCTCCCTCGGCCCATGCTCACCCAGCGCGAGATCGAGGTGCTCACCGGCTGGATCAAGTGCGACTCCAAGGTCGAGGTCGCGAAGTCGCTGTTCCTGTCGCTGGGAACTGTCAACACTCATCTCACGCGTATTCGCGCGAAGTACGCCGCTGTCGGCCGTACCGCGTCCACCAAGGCGTCACTCGTTGCCCGTGCCCTGCAGGACGGCCTGATCGACATCGCCGATCTCTGACGCCCACCATCTGCCGAGCTCACGAATCAGCACAGCTCACGAATCAGCACAGCTCGCGGAACGGCGATCCCGGGAGATACTGATCCCACTCCTCCCGGGTGATCGTCGATCCTCCACCGGCGCAGATCCTTTCGACCACGTCCTCGGGATCGGTCCGCCACACTCGTAGGTCCTTCTCCGGTCCACCGCCGATCACTGCGGCACCGCCTGCGGTGAACACTGCGTCGTTGACGCGGTTGCCGTAGGCGGTCAGCGTCGCGAACGTCCGCGGATCGAACGGGTCGGAGATGTCCCACATCCACATCGACTGGCCGTCGACGCCTGCAACGAGTCTGGTGCCACTCGGATCGAACGCCACCGAATACACCGCCTCCCGCGGACCCACGATCTGGGCGACGTGGCGCGGCGTCGTCGGATCGGCGACGTCCCACAGCCGAAGCGTGTGGTCCGCACTGCCCGCGGCGAGCAGTCGCCCGTCGGGTGAGAACGCCGCTGCCTGCGCGTCGCCGGAGAAGCCCGCGACAGTCGACACCTTCACCGGGGCCGCCGGGTCGCTGACGTTCCACAGTTCGACCTCGTCGTTCAGCGTCGGAACGGCCAGCGTTCGTTCGTCCGGACTGAAGGCCATGACCTGCGGATTGTTGCCGACGTCGAAGCCGGACAGCCGCGTGGGCCGCGACGGATCGCGGACGTCCCAGAGTTCGACGTCGGGAGTGTTCTGCGGGGACACGGCCAACAGATCACCAGTACGGCCGAAGACCAACACGCCTACGAGCGAGTCGACGGCGGCGTGCGGGGTTCCGAGCGCAATCGGATTCTGCGGCGCCCGGACGTCCCACAGTTGGAACGCTCCCGACGACGTGCCACCGGCGGCCAACGATCCATCCCACGACAGCGCCGCCGCACCCGTCAGCGGGTCGGCGGTGGTCGGGGACAGCGGCCTCGCGGACGCGATCGGTCGGTCCGGATCTGTGACATCCCACAATCGAAGGCCGTCGCCGCGCGAACCGACGCCGGCGAGGACTCGTGTTCCGCTGCCGTCCGTCGGGTTGATGAAGACGGTGTCGGTCTGTCCTGGCATCACCGGTCCAGGCAGGGGCCAGACGCGGGTGACTCCGTCCTGCCCCGCCGTGATCAGAGCGGAATCGTCCGGTGCGTAGTCGACCGACATGACGACCGTCGATCCCGGCAATGTTTCACGTAGAACACCCGTCGCCGCATCCCACGTCTTGATCGAGTTGTCGGAACTGACGGCGGCGAGTTCCGATCCGGTGCCGTCGAATGCCACGTCGTTGACGTAACTGGTGAAGCCGGTCAGCGGTGCTAGTGCGGCGAGGCGACCACCGGGTTCGACGGCCCAACGCGCCACGTCTCGACCTGTCGTTCCTGCAGCGATCGTGCGACCGTCCGGGGAGTACGTCACCGACAGGTAGTCGTAGGTGCCGCCGTCCGACGGAATCTCGAAGGAGGTCGTGGTCAGCGCCGGCATCTCCCACACCTGCAACCCACGAGCCTTGCCCGCTGTGACCAGTGCCGATCCGTCCGGAGAGAACGCCACGGCATTCATCGGGACCGACGTCGCCGGAACGACGGCGAGAGTGGGCGCCGCCGGGTCGGCCACGTTCCACACCGAGACGGCGCCGTCGCCGGACACCAGCGCCAACGACGATCCGTCGGGTGCGAACGCCATCGCTTTCGCCGTCGTCGCGTCGTCGCCGACGGCCGACAGGAGCGCCGGCGAATCGACGTCGGCGATGTCCCACAGGCTTGTTCCCGACGCACCCGACACCGCCAGAGTCCGGCTCGTCGGCGCGAACGCGACGGTGAGCGCGCTGCCCGGTTCCCCGATGTCGACGGTTCCGCGGGCCCGAGCCGGTGCACCGAGCGACCACAACCGGACCGTGCCGTCGGCGCCCGCAGCCGCGAGAACCTCCCCGGTGGAATCGACTCGCGCGACGGTCTCGCCCGACACGCCGGGCAGCCGGACAGGAGCATGCACCGCGGAAGCGTCGAGCAGCGCCGATCTCGCTGCCGTCGCCGGATCGATCTCGTACGCAGCGAGGGCCAGATGAACCGACAGGCCTGGGTCGAGTGCGCGGAAACGCTCGGCCGAGCCCGCCAACTGACCCGCCAACGCGGCTTCGGCCTCGACGCGCCTGTCGTCCGCATCGCTGCTCGCCGAGAACGCGACCACCGCCGACACCACCGCCACGACCGTCAGCACCGCGAGCGCTGCGGTCAACACCTCGAGCACTCGCCGACGCCTGCGCTGCTGCGACTCGGTGTGAGCGACTCGCCTCTCGCTCGCGGCGAGGTAGTCACGTTCGACGACGTTGAGGTCACCCTCCCGGCCGCCCTCGGCGAGCGAATCGTGCAGGGCATCGAGGCGACTCGCGGGCAGAAGCACCGTCGAGTCGCGCCCACTGTGATCCCACAGCACGGCAGCGTCGGTGAGGCGGCGATGCACCAGATGCCACTGCCGGTCCCCGTCGATCCATCGGCGAAGCCGATCCCAGGCTGTCAGCAGCACCTCGTGTGTCACCGACACCGAGTCCTCTTCGACGGTGAGAAGACGCGCCGCCGCGAAACGCTCCACCACCACTTCGACGTCGGCGTCGGTGCCCTCCCCGCGGAGAAGTTCGCCGCGGTCCACGCGTCGACGCGTCAGGACGTCGTCCTCGATGTTGACCAATCGCACGAAGACCAGGGCCGCGGCGATCTGCTGGGCCGGGTCGAGCGACGAGTAGACGGCCTCGGCGGACTGGCCGACTGCCCCCGGTATCCCGCCGGTGGAGAAGTAGTCGTCGACGGTCATCGTCGGTCCCGTCGCCGTCGACCACGTGGCGAGCAGTGCGTGCGACAGCATCGGGAGTGCACCCTGATCATGGGCGAACACCGTGCCCGACGGCTCCATCTCGGACAACAAGGTCCGAAGCAGTGCGTCGTCGACGCCGATTCCGGCCTTGCGTGCAGGTTCGACGATGGCGTCCCGCAGCTGGTCCGGACGAAGGCGACCGAGCACGATCGGATTGTCGACGAGGCCGAGCCTCAGGACGTCCTCGGCCACCGCGTTCTGATAGAAGTCGGCGCGCAGACCCATCACGACGACGGCACCCGCCACCACCTTCAGCTGCACCGCAGCCAGAACGGCGTGCCGCCGATCCGCGCCGGCGAGCGTCCACAACTCCTCGACCTGGTCGAGGACGACGACACTGCCGTCCGTTCGGTCCGTCGGATCGGAACTCGTGGTTGCCGTCGTCGACCAGGCCTCGATGCCGGACAGTCCGGTATGCACCCGAGCACCGTCCACCCCGGCGCCGCCGAGGGACGCCGCCAAACCCGCCCGCAGTACCGACGACTTACCCGATCCCGATGCCCCGAGGACGAAGACGACCCCGCCCCCGTCGTCGGCGACGCGACGTACTTTCTCGCGAAGCTCGGCGACGACGTCGGACCGCCCGAAGAACCATTCCGCGTCCGACGCCTCGAACGATTCGAGGCCCTTGTACGGCGCCCGGCTGCGGTCGGGGCGCTTGCCCGACGCGGGGCGCACCCGGACGATGGCGTCCCACCACAGGGCTCGTTCGTCCGCGTCGCCGACGCCGCACTCGCGCAGGACCCTGTCGAACATGTCGGCGCTGGCGTCCATCGGAAGGTGTTGGCCGGAGAACCATCCGCTGATGGTGCCGTGGAGGGCGCCGGACAATTTCACCAGTTCTCGATACGTCTTGCCCGAGTTCTCCCGCACCGAGCGCAGGCCCGCGGTCAGTTCGGCCTTGGTGGTGATGGTGCGGGGATCGGGCTGGACCGCTGTCATGGCGGAACTATAAGCGAACGGTCGGTTTCACGGTGGTCGAAGCAGGTCTCGGTGTATTGACCTGTACGGACCCCCTGGTTGGGCTGGCCAGACGGCCGTCACGGCTACAGGATCGGACCACGGCGGTCGGGCGTCATCGATGTTTTCAGTGATGGTTTTTCAAGTCCGGGATTCTTCTCGTCTGGGGGTACTTTTCCGTGTTCGTTGCACCGATGCGTACGCACGCACCGACGTCTGTTTCATCGATCGGAGAACGTAGTAAGCACGTGTATCGCAGACCACCGCTCAGCGCGCGGGAAGTGGAAGTGATGATCGCCTGGTTCGCGTCGGACTCGAAAACCGTCGCGGCTGCATCCGTCCACATTTCCGTGGGAACCATCAACACTCACCTGACCCGGATTCGTCAGAAGTACTCCGCCGTGGGCAGGCCAGCACCGACGAAGGCCGCCCTGTTCGCGCGTGCGCTACAGGACGGCCATACGAAGCTCGACGATTGGTGAGGACTAGACGTGCATGTGCGTGTCGGTGCCTGCGGCTTCCAGCTTCCGGTTCCGTACCACTGAACTGATGAACGCCGCACCGATGAAGAACACACCGACCAATCCGGTGATGATCTCGTTGATGTGCACGCCGATGGACACCATCAGGATGATCGCCAGTGCACCGATCGCCCAATGCGCCCCGTGCTCGAGGTACACGTAGTCGCTGAGCGTCCCCTTGCGGACCAGGAACACCGTGATCGACCGAACGAACATCGCGCCGATGAAGCCGAGGCCCAGAGCGATGATGATCGGGTCCGCGGTGATGGCGAACGCGCCGATGACGCCGTCGAACGAGAACGACGCGTCGAGCACCTCGAGGTAGAGGAACAGGAAGAAGCCGGCCTTGCCGGTTGCCTTGGCAAGCTCGCTCGGTCCGCCCGAGCCCTCCTCGCCCTCTTCCTCGACGTGGAACAACTCGCCGAGGCCGTTGACGGCGATGTAGGTGATCATGCCGAGTACACCGGCAACCATGACCGTCGAGATCTTCTCGTCCTCGGCGAGGAACTCGGCCGTGAGGACCAGGATGATGCTGGCGACGACGACTGCGAGTTGATCCAGCCGGCCAATCCGCGCGAGTGGCTTCTCCAACCAGCTCAGCCACGTGATCTCGCGATCCTCGAAGATGAAGCCGAGGAACAGCATCAGCAGGAACATGCCGCCGAACGCCGCGATCTGTGGGTGCGCGTCCGTCAGAAGCGTCTCGTAACTGGGACGACCGTCGTCGAAGTACGCGGCGTCGTTCGGCGGCGGGTTGAGTGCGAGATCGATTGCGGCGACGGGGCCGAGACCCGACGCAGCCCAGACGATGACCAGGGGAAACAGCAGCCGCATACCGAAGACGGCGATGATGATGCCGATGGTGAGGAAGATCTTCTGCCAGAACTCGCTCATGCGGCGAAGAACGGTCGCGTTGATGACCGCGTTGTCGAAGGACAGCGACACCTCGAGAACGCCGAGGATCAGCACCAGGAACAGTGCCTGCCAACCGCCGTAGAGGAAGGCGACGATCACCGAAACGATGGTGACGCCTATGGACCAACCGAAGATGCGTAGAACCACGGGCGTGTGGCCTTTCTGTAGCCGGCGCAGGTATTGGGACGAACCGGGCTGTGTCTACACACGACAAACCCCGCCTCAATCATGAAGGAAGAGGCGGGGTAGTCCCAATCTTGACCTGGGCTTTACTACACGTTTACTCCGAAATCGCGAGCGATTCCGGCGAGGCCGGACGCGTAGCCCTGGCCCACTGCACGGAACTTCCACTCGGCGCCGTTGCGGTAGAGCTCACCGAAGACCATGGCCGTTTCCGTCGACGCGTCCTCGCTGAGGTCGTAGCGCGCCAACTCCGACTGATCGGCCTGGTTGATCACGCGGATGAACGCGTTGCGGACCTGACCGAACGACTGCGAGCGTGCGTCGGCGTCGTAGATCGACACGGGGAACGTGATCGTGTCGACGTTCGGCGGCACGGCGGCGAGGTCCACCTTGATCTGCTCGTCGTCGCCATCGCCTTCACCGGTGGTGTTGTCACCGGTGTGCTCGATGGAACCGTCGGGGGACTTCAGGTTGTTGAAGAACACGAAATGCTGATCGCTGAGGGCCTTCTTGTCGGCACCGAGCGCGATGGCGCTGGCGTCGAGGTCGAAGTCCGTTCCGGTCGTCGATCGGATGTCCCATCCGAGGCCGACCGTGACTGCGGTCAGGTTGGGAGCTGCCTTCGTGAGTGAGACATTGCCGCCCTTGCTGAGGCTGACGCCCATGACTTTCCTTTCGCCGTGAGTTCCCCTACCGAGGAACACCGTAGTGTCTCGCGTGCCCGATTGGTCACTTTCGTCTTCGGTTCACAACGCTAACGCGCACCACACACCGCGAAGTTCCCGTCAGTACTATCGGGCTGGTGACAAGTCGCCGACCTGGACTCTTCCGCCGCTCGGGCGAGTCGGATCCGCGTGCGCGCGAGGCCCACGCATCCCAGGCACAGAGCACGGCCGTCGCTGCCTTTCTCGATATGGACAAGCGCCAGTCCATCGCGTCGTCCGGCGTCGACGCCGTCCGGTCGATGTACCCCGATCGGGATCCGACCACCGCGTGGGCACCGGCCGAGAAGGCCTGCTTCGACGCAGGCGCGGCATACCTCGCGGCGATGGAACAGTACGACGGCATCGAGACCGGACCGGCCCAGGCTGCGTTCCAGAACGCCGCCCACCTGCTGGGCGAAGCAGCCAAAGCCGTCGACCGGTTCTACGCGGCCCATCGCGACGACCTCGAACAGGCACGATCCGCGCTCGCCGCGACACCGCGATTGGCTCAGGACGCCACAGCGCTCGCCGAGAAGGCTCAACTGGCCGTCGCGTCGGCCGATCCTGCATTCGTCGACTACCCCTCGATTCGCTCGGCGTGGCGCGGCGTCGACACCGCGGTCGCTGCCCTCGACGCCGCGATGAGCTCGAAGGACGCCCCGCGAGCCCGTACCGCCGCGGCGGCGGTGCGGGAAGCCGCCGAAGAACTGGAATCCGCGGTTGCCGCAGCACCGGGCCGCGTCGCCGAGGCCAGAGCCGCGCTGACGTCGGTGAAAACCAGAGTCGAAGCGGTACGCACCCGATTCGATCGTCTCGCCCCCGCGTTCTCCGCGTTGCTACGCGAGTTCAACGTCGCCAGTTCCGCGGATCTCTCGCACAACGAACAGCACAGCGCCCGGCACATCGAGCAGGCCGAGGAGGACCTGTCCGCGGCCCGCGCGTCGTTCTCCTCGTCCAACCCGGAGCAGGCGCTCGAGTACATCGCCCAGGCGCGTAGCCACCTGTCCGACGCCGAGGAACTGGTCGACGCCGTCACCGATCGCCTCGAACTGCTGCGTGAGGTGAAGCTCGACTCAACGGGCGAAGAACGCGCGGTGCGCTTCAAGTTACGAGATGCACAACAGCTCGCCGTCAATCGTTCCCTGGTTGCCGAATGGGGGTCGGTGTTGGATGCTCAGCTGGCTCGAATCGACCGTGCAACCGCAACGCTGACAGGAACACACCCCGACTACTGGTCCTACCTCCAGGACCTGAGAAGTATTTCCGGCTTCATCTCCGGGGTGATCGACCGAATGCGCGGCTCGGCTCGCTAGATCACCTGTCACTACCCGCGAAGGATCTCGGTGCAACATTTCAGACATCTCGACGGGGCAGTCCTGGATCGACTGTTCCTGCACGCGCCGGAAAAGATAGACACCGCGGGCGATCTCGGCCTCGTCGCCGTCGGTCTCGGGGCAACCCTCTACATGCCCGCGACCCGCGCGGACCTGACCGAGACGTTGATCAAGCGCAGTGCAGAAGGCGTGTGCTCGCTCGTGATCGATCTCGAGGACGCGGTCGCCGATCACAACCTCGAAGAGGCGATCCACAACGCAGTCGCGACCCTCGACGCCCTCGCCGCCGACGACGTTCACGGCTCGCTCGTGTTCGTCCGCGCACGAACCTCGCAGCAGATCGAACGCATCTGCACCTCGCTCCGCACCGACGCGTCGGCATTGGCGGGGTTCGTGATTCCCAAGTTCACCGCCGCACGAGGAGGTGCGTTCCTCGACGAGGTCGCTCGCGGTTCCACCCGCCTCGGCCGACGCCTCTTCTCGATGCCGGTGTTGGAGTCACCGGAGGTGGTGTTCCGCGAAACGCGAGACACCGAGCTCGTCGCGATCCGCGCTCTGCTGCAGGATCATCGAGAACAGATCCTCGCCGTGCGCATCGGGGCCACCGACATGTGCGGGATGTTCGGGATCCGTCGCGACCGAGACCTCACCATCTACGACGTGCGCGTCGTCGCCGACGTCATCAGCGCCATCGTCAACCACCTGGGCCGGAGCAACGAATCCGGGTTCGTCATCACCGGACCGGTGTGGGAGTACTTCGCCGACCACGAACGCATGTTCCGGCCCATGCTTCGCCAGACACCGTTCGCCGAGCAGGAAGCCGTGCGCTTCCGCCACCAGCTCGTCAGCCATGACCTCGATGCGCTGCTTCGCGAGGTTGCCCTGGACCGCGCCAACGGAATTCAAGGAAAGACCGTCATCCATCCGTCGCACGTAGCGGCGGTGCACGCACTGTCGGCCGTCACCCACGAGGAGTACCACGACGCTCTCGACATCCTGGAATCCGACGCAGGCGGTGTGCGGGCGTCCGGATACGGAAACAAGATGAACGAGCTGGGCCCGCACCGCAATTGGGCGCACCAAACCCTACTGCGCGCCCGCGCGTTCGGGGTGACCAACGAGGGCATCACCTTCGTCGAACTACTGAAAGAGCTAGCAGAGCGATGACCGACCCGACCTCGGGAATACACCTGACCACCACGAGCACCTCGTCGGACTGGACCATCGAGGAGCTCGTCCGTCCGGGACTGCGGCGCAATCCCCGCCGCGCACATCTGCTGGTGTCGGAGGTACTCGGCAAGCACATTCCGGTCGATCCATCCGTCGTGACCGGTGCTGCCGACGCCTTGGGAGACCTGGTTCTCGAAGCAGTGGGCGGATCCGACGTCGACGTCCTCGGTTTCGCGGAAACCGCAACGGGACTGGGCCACTGTGTCGCCTCACGCCTGAACGCGCACTGCTACCTGCACTCGACGCGGCGAGACGTCCCGGGAACCGGTGTGTACGCCGAGTTCCAGGAAGGCCACTCCCACGCCACCGACCACCAACTGTTACCCACGTCGCCGCGCGTTCTCGACCCCCAGCTGCCACTCGTTCTCGTCGACGACGAGATATCCACCGGTAGAACAGCACTCGACGCTGTTCGAGCTCTCCACGCCGTGACGCCACGCACCCGGTACGTCATCGCCTCGCTCGTGGACATGCGCACCGACGAGCATCTCGCGGAATCCGCCGCAGCGGCCGAGGAGTTGGGAGTCACCCTCGACTCGGTGAGCCTCGCCCAGGGCCGCGTCGCACTGGCGGACGACCTGATCGAGTCCGTCGTCGCGTTGCCGGAACCGGCGTACAACCCCGTCGCCGACCACGCAGGCACCATCACGCGCGTCGACGCGCACTGGCCCGAGACGGTCCCGGACGGTGGCCGTCACGGTTTCCGTGCCGGTGACACCGCGTCGTTCGTCGCCGCGGCCGCCGAGGTCGCCGACGCCGTCGCGTCGGCACTCGAGCCCGGGCGGCCCGTCGTCGTACTCGGGCACGAGGAACTGATGTACCTGCCGCTGAAAGTCGCAGCCGCACTGTCGGACCGTGGGCACCCGGCACTGTTCCAGACCACCACTCGGTCGCCGGCCTACGTACTCGACGAGCCGGGCTACCCCCTTCGCCGAGGGTTCGAGTTCCTCGCCCCGGAAGACGACGAGGCACAGGCCCGCTACGTCTACAACGCGTCGGGACCGGAGAACGCGCAGATCGTGCTGATCGTCGACGCACCCGCGGACACCGACCGCCTCTTCGCGTCCGGCGGCGTCGCCGACGTCGTGGCCGCATCCGGTTCCGACGTCCTGGTCGTCGTGGTCAGCGGCGCGGATCCACAGCGGCTCATCGTGTCTCGACGCGCGACACCTCTGACCGGACCGGACTTCGGATCCTACGCACCGAACGAGGTGACGTGGCTACTGAAGGATCTGTCCGACATCTCCCTGGAAGCGGACATCGCCGAACGCGAGCGGAGAATCCAGGAAGGTACGGCCCACTACGCCGAATCGTTGCCCGTCGAGTACCAACCCGACGCCGCATATCGCGAGTTGTTCGAAGAAGTTCTGCACGACAGCGCATCTCGATTGGCTCTTGCCGTCGGAACCGTCACCGAGCTCGTACTCGCCGAACGGGGACACGACATCGTTCTCGCGTCGCTCGCACGCGCGGGCACACCGGTCGGCATCCTGATGCGTCGCTGGGCTCACGAGATGCACGGCATCGAGATCCCGCACTACGCCGTGTCGATCGTGCGCGATCGCGGAATCGACTCCGTGGCACTGAAGTACCTGGCCGACCACCACGACCCACGATCGGTCGTCTTCGTGGACGGCTGGACCGGCAAGGGCGCTATCGCACGCGAACTCTCGGCCGCACTGGCGGAATTCGACGGAGCCGACTTCGACGACGACCTCGCCGTCCTGGCCGACCCCGGCCACTGCGCGAGAACGTACGGCACCAGAGACGACTTCCTCATCGCGTCGGCCTGCCTCAACTCGACGGTGTCCGGCCTCGTCTCCCGCACCGTCCTCAACGCAGATCTCATCCGCGACGGCGATTTCCACGGAGCCAAGTACTACGCGGAACTCGCCGCCGACGACGTCTCCAACCATCTCCTCGACACCGTCTCCGCACGCTTCGCCGACGTGCGCGACGCCGCCACCGCGGAGGCCTCGGCGATCGGGAAGTCGGATCGGACGCCGACGTGGACCGGGTGGGCGTCGGTGGAGAAGGTGCGCGAGGAGTTCGGCATCTCGCACGTCAACTTCGTCAAGCCAGGAGTGGGAGAGACCACCCGGGTCCTGCTGAGGCGCGTTCCCTGGCGGGTGCTGGTACGTGATGCGAAAGCTCCCGAGCACAAACACATTCGGATGCTCGCCGAGGCGAGGGGGGTTCCCGTCGTCGAAGTTCCCGATCTCGCGTACTCCTGCATGGGACTGATCAAGGACGTCACGTGAGCACTGCCCTGATCTCGGTGGACCTGGATCGCACGATGATCTATTCGTCGGCAGCTCTGGGCTTTCCGCTGGACGCGTCGGCCACCTGCGTCGAGATGTACGACGGCGGGCCGTTGTCCTACATGAGCGTGCGCTCGACGGAACTACTGCAGAAACTGGCCTCCGAGGCAGTGGTCGTCCCGACGACGACGAGGACCGTCGAGCAGTTCGACAGGATCGATCTGCCCGGCGCACCGTGGCGATACGCCATCACCACCAACGGAGGCAACATCCTGGTCGACGGCGTGCCCGACGCCTCGTGGCGTGCCTCCTTCGACGACGTCGACCTACCGGCCGTCCAGCAGGAACTCGCGGCACGCGCCGACGGCGACTGGGTTCTCAAACGACGCACCGCCGACGACCTGTTCTGCTATCTCGTCGTGGAGCCCGACGCTGTGCCTGCCGGGTTCATGGACGACTGGTCGCAGTGGTGCGCCGCGCGTGGATGGAACGTGTCTCAACAGGGGCGCAAGATCTACTCGATGCCCGACGTGGTCAGCAAGAGCCGCGCCGTCGCCGAGGTCCACGCCCGCGCCGTCGACGACGGATTCCTGAGGCCGGAGTCCATCACCCTCGCCGCCGGTGACGGCGCACTCGACGCGGACATGTTGCTCGCCGCGGACCATGCCATTCGGCCCGCACACGGCGAACTCGAGGCACTGAACTTTCGTCCACCTGGCTTGACCGTGACCACCGCAACCGGCGGACGCGCGGGCGAGGAGATCCTCGACTGGTTTTTCGGGCGAATCGCGGAGCACAGGGAACCGTGAGCGTCTCCGGTGCGTCCAACTAGGCAAAGGGTTGCGTAGAAGCTGGTTGGACCACTACAGGGGGCAGTCATGGGGATGCACGCGAGCGGACCTGACCGGAGCGGGCGGTGAATCCGGAGCCGGCCACAGCGGAGGCGGTGGCAGCATCGGTGATCGGCCTCCCCGGCGGCATGGATCTCGCACTCAACGGTGGCTCCGACCGGGCGCGCGAGGCCGGGGCCGAGATCAGGGACAACGCCATGGCGCAGTTCGGGTACACCGCGGTGTACGAGGGCAGGCCCGTCGACGACGACCCGTTCGAGGTCATGTCGCACGAGGACATCTGGAGCAAAGCGCAGGCGCTTCAGGCCGAGCACATCGACGCCACGTCCGGCAACTGGCGAATTCTGGGCAACAACGCTGCAACCGACGCCGCCGCCTTCGCGTTGAAGGTGACCAACCAGGTCGGGACCAACTGGCAGGGCGCCGCGGCCGAGGCCGCCGGGCAGGGTGTCGATCGCTACGCGACCTCGGCAGGCGAATTGATGCTGGCCGCCGACGGTCTTTCCCAGAAGGTTCAAGCGACGTCGGCCGGGGTGAGTGCCACCCGCGCTGCTCTGCCCCCGCCCGTTCCGTACGGCACCGGCGAGAAGATCTTCGACGTCGGTTCCTGGCTCACCAGAACACTGCTGCCCGGTGACCTCAAGAGTTTCCAACACCTCCACGAAGAAGCGGAGGAGGCTGCTCGTACCGTGATGAAGAGTCAGTATGCGCCCGTCATTCGTGAAGCGGCCGTTCAGGTTCCGGTTCTTCCGCCCGCACTGAACCCGTTGAGCGGTTCCGAGGGGCTTACCTTTTCGTCCCCTGGCGCGTCTCGACCGGATTCCGATGGTTCCGGGTGGGGCGGTATGTCCGGAGGCAGTGCCGGTCCCGGCAGCGCGGGGACAACTACGGCGAACCCAGGCGGCGACGCTGCCGCAACGCCGCAGGCTCCCTCCACCGAGGCATCGAGCTGGGCGCCCGCAGAATCCGCTGCATCGCCTGCGGGCCAGACCACTTCGAGCCCCTACGGTGCCGGGCAGGGAAACGGTGGAGCACAGGGCACCGGAGCACCCTCCTCCACCAGCAGCGCAGCGGCGGGATCACCGGTCGGCGGAGCACTCGCGCCGGGCGGGTCCGGCGGGCGGCCGGGAGGTAGCGGCGCAGGCTCGCGGTTCGGTTCGGGGGGTTCCGGAGTTTCGGGTGGCTCCGGCGGCGTGCGCGGTGGCGGCGGCCTGGGTCCAGGCAGCCTGGGCGCAGGCGGTTTCGGCGGACCGGGAGGAGGTTCGTCGGTCGGCGGCCCGTCCGGGAGCGGACTGGGTGCGGCCGGGGGCGGCGGTGTCGCCGGGGCAGCCGGAGCGACGGCTGGACGTCCCGGCACCCCGGGAATGGGTATGGGCGGCATGGCCCCTGCGGCGGGCCGTGGAGGGGGAGGTGGCGACGACGATGTCCATCAGACACCCGGCTACCTGATCGACGCGGTGAACGGAGACGAACTGATCGGATCGCTTCCGCTCGTGGCACCCCCGGTGCTCGGAGAGTGACACTTCGGCATTGGACACTCGACGGTCTCGTGTTCAGGATGCTCCTCGAGCAATCCGGGCGAGACCGCCTGCCGTTCCCCGTTCAGCATCGTCCGATGGCCGACTCCGCTGCCGACTATCACCGCAGACGTCACGAGGCCACGACTGCCGCGCTCGAGATCCTGGACGAAGATCTTCGTTTCGCGATCCGGACGATCGTCGAGCCGGTTGTCCGGGTGGAACTCGTCGGGCACGTGAGGACCGGAGACACCGAGCACACGAAACTGCGCGCGCACGCGGCTGTGGGACACGACGTAGCCGTCGTTCTGACGCAGGCACCCGGCATCGACGACCGCTCCGGCGGCGACATCACTCTGGAGACGATGGAATCGATCCGAGGTGTGCGTGCCGTCGTGGATGTGTTGCCGAACGTGGTGCGCGGCACCGGCCCGCGGATCGATGTGAGCCGGCCCGCCACCGAAGGCGACACGGAGAGATCACCTCTGCTGCAGAGTATGTCGCGCACGAGCAACGACGACCGCTACGAGCGTTTGTTCTCCCGTCCACCGTCCAGTGCAGGCGAGATCCTGGTGTGCGCCGGCCCGGCACCGGACAGCAGGCTGACCGAGGGAACGACCGGTGTGCAGTGGGTGGATTTCGCCGGCGACGGGCGCTACATGATCCGGCACACGTCGATCATCAGCGTGATTCCGGTGTCGGTGTCGGAGCTGGTAGCGGAGGTTCGAGGGCTCGTCGGGAAAGCCACGGCGGTTCGATGACCCGTTGACACCATAACGATTCTCGATACTATATCGATATTCGTTGTTATCGACTATCGATATGGAGTTGTCATGGGCTCGTCACTGGGATCGCGACGATCGAACCGGATAGTGATGGCAATCTATGCCCTGATCGCCGTCGGCTGGTCGGCGTGGAGGCTGTTCGAGTACGGGCTGTCGTCCTACGTTCGGGTCTCGGTCGAGCCCGTCGTCGACACTCCCGTCGTCGGCCTCTACGGCGGTGAGCTCCAGCCCGGCAACGTGGCCGAGTTGGCATTCGCCAAGTCCGACGTGCAACGCCTGATGGGAATGATCGATTTCTTCCGATACTCCGAGACAGTCGTCGGGCTGGTTCTGTTGCTGGTGGGGATGACATTCCTCTACCGATTCTGCGACCGAGTCATCGACGGCCGGGCCTTCGGGAAGGGTGCGACGGTCGACCTGACGGTGGTAGCCGGCGTCGTCGTGCTCTACCCGTTCCTCACCGGAATGCTGCGGCAGATGGGCACCAACTCCGTCCTGGGATCGCTCGAGCTGACCGATGTGCTGGACACCGCGGCCAGCTTCGACGGGGTCTGGATCGCGATTGCGGTCGCCGCATTCCTTCAATTCGTCTACGCAGCAATCCAACAGGGCACGAGGCTCGTCGAGGACACCGAGGGATTGGTCTGATGGGTGAGCCCACCGAACACCTGATCACCTGCCATCTCGGGGAGATACTCGATGCCCGCGGAATGACCTTGGCCGAGCTCTCCCGTGTCGCGGGCGTCAGCGTCGTGAACCTGTCGGTGCTGAAGAACGACCGAGCCAAAGCAATTCGGTTCAGCACACTGACGGCGGTGTGCCTCGCGCTCGGGTGCACGCCCGGCGACCTGTTCAGCGTCCGGACGCAGTAGCCCCATCCGGACAAATCCACCCAGTACATTGGTGTGCAGCATCCGCATCCGACCGAAGGACTTCTTTCATGTCTGCTCCCGGCCAACCCTTGGCAAAGGGTCAGAACGGCCCGATCACAGCAGCCGATGTTCTCGTCTCTGTGCAACTGTCCGCACCCGCCGACCTGTCCGCCCTACTGGTGACAGCGGACGGAAAGGTGCGAACCGACGCAGACTTCGTCTTCTTCAACCAGCCGACCGGACCTGGCGTTCGGCTGGTCTCCGGCCAAGCCGGGCAACCGGCACAGCTCGCCGTGTCGCTCGCGCAGATACCGGCGGACATCGAGCAGATTCGCGCGGTCATCACGCTCGAGGATGCATCGTCCAACTTCGGCCGGTCCGCACCCCCGGCTGCGTACGTGAGCGACGGTCAGGGAAATCCCCTCTACCACTACACCATCGACGGCCTGAGCAGCGAGTCCATCGTCATCGCAGTCGAGATCTACCGTCGTTCCGGAGCATGGAAGGTCCGCGCCGTCGGGCAGGGGTATGCCGGCGGGTTCGCAGCCCTGGTGACCGACCACGGCGTATCCGTCGACGATGCGCCGGCTGCCCCCGCAGCACCGACACCGCCTCCCGCCGCAACACCACCACCCGCTCCGGCGGCCGCGCCCGTGCCGCCACCACCGGCCGCGCCGGCAGGTCCACCCGAGGTCAACCTCACGAAAGCACGCCCCGTCAGCCTCAGCAAAGGCCAGAAGGTCACGCTGAAGAAGGACGGCGGAGTCGCGCTGACCATCATCCGCATGGGACTCGGCTGGGACCCCGTCCAGGCACCGAAGAAGACCAGCTTCTTCGGCGGGGGCGGCAAAGGCGGCAACGTCGACCTCGACGCGTCGGCCATCATGTTCGCCGGAAACAACGTCGCCGACGTCGTCTACTACGGTCAACTCCGCGCCAAGGACGGATCCATCCTGCACCAGGGTGACAACCTCACCGGCGAAGGAGAAGGCGACGACGAGGTAGTGAACGTCGACCTCACCCGCGTACCCCCGCAGGTCACGGCCATCGTCTTCACCGTGACCTCCTACCGGGGGCAGACGTTCGAGCAGATCCAGAACGCCTTCTGCCGGCTCGTCGACGACACCAACAACGCCGAACTCGCACGCTTCACCCTGCAAGGCGGCATGCCGTTCACCGGCCTCGTCATGGCCAAGGTCTACCGCGACGGCGGCAACTGGAAACTCCAGGCCATCGGCGAAGGCATCAACGCCAAACACGCCGGCGAAGCCGTCCCTCAACTCGGGCCCTACATCCGGCCCTGACAACCTCGCCCCGCCGCCGCCCGCATCCCGCCGGAGCGAACGTGCCGTTCAGTCACTCCAAGTGACCGAATGAACCGTTCGGTCCCCGGGTGGCTGGGTTGCAGGGGTACCGGTGGAAACGCGGTGGACGTCGCGGGTGTGGTCGAGGACGCCGCCGATGGGGTCGTCGGTGCCGTTGCGGCGGATGAGGTCTTCCTGGGGTCGGTAGATCTGCCGGACGACGAGTGCGCAGAGGCCGATGACGGCGATGTCGCGGAGAACGATTGCGGCGGTGAACCATTGCTCGGGCACGCCTTTGTTGCCGATGCCGAGGTAGTAGTACATCCGCGGGAACCAGATGAGGGCGTCGACGGTCATCCAGGCGAGGAGGAGTCGGCGGTGCGGTAGTGCGAGGACGGCGAGCGGTACGAGCCAGAGGGAGTACTGGGGGCTCCAGACTTTGTTGGTCAGGAGGAATCCCGCGACGACGAGAAAGCAGAGTTGCGCCAGCCTGGGGCGCATCGGGGCGTTGACTGCGATGTAGGCGATTGCGACGCAGACGATTGCGAAGAGTCCGAGGGTGACGGCGTTGAGTACCAACGGTTTGTCGCCGGGGTAGAGGGTGCCGTCGAAGCCTCCCCAGCCCGTGAAGGACGTGATGACGTTGTAGATCGAGTCGGGGTCGGCGCCGCGGGCGGAGTTGAGGCGGAAGAACTCGTACCATCCGCTCGGATAGAGCAGTGCGATGGGAAGATTGACGGCGAGCCAGGCGGCGACGGCCGCACAGGTGGCTTGTCCCCATTCCCTCATCTTGCCGGCGCGCCAACACAGTACGAGGAGCGGTCCGAGCAGCAGGAGGGGATACAGCTTGGCGGCGCCGCCGAGCCCCAGCAGAACACCTGCGAGGATCGGTCTCTTACGGCCCCAGGCGAGGAGGGCGCCGGCGGCGAAAGCGGTTGCGAGAGCGTCGAAATTGGTGAAGCCGTGTACCACGACGAGTGGTGACGCGGCGACGAGAGCGGCGTCCCATATTCTGCGTCCGGCGGATATGGCGGTGGCCCACACCGTCACCAGCCAGGCGATCGCCAAGCCGATGACGACGACGTTGAAGTAGACGGCGACCGGGAGCGCTTGCGGCAACCAGGACACCGAACTCCATGCGTCGGCCACGACCATCGACCCGTATTGGTACAGCCCGGACAGCACCGGGTACTCCATGTAGCGGATCTGGGTTGTGCCGTCGGCAGCTACTTCCTCCCAGGACTTCTTGTACGGGAAGGCGCCTTCGTCGAGACGTTCGGCTCCGAACAACGGCACGGTGTCGGAGTAGCACATTGCCACGTACTGACGGCTGCCGCTCCAGTCGAGCCCGAGCTCGCCGTCGGGACCGTTGGGGGCCTGTTGAATACAGCCTGCTTTCGCGAACCAGCCGAACGCGAGAAACACGACGGCGAGCAGCAACAGAACCCGCAGCGGGGTGAAGAAGCGTTGCCTGCCGATCAGCGCGTGCCGACCGGCGGGGCCTCCGATGGCGGCCGTGAGTTCGGCCGCCATCGGGTCCGACGTGGCGGGTAGATCCCGGGCACTGTTCGAGCGAAGATCCGGCGCGAGCGGCCCCGGACTTGCAACCCTGCGTTCGACGGGGGTGCCGGGGTTGCTGTCGCTCACTCCGGACAGGTTACCGGCCCGGGGCCGGTTCGGGTTCCTGCGCTGGAGCCTCCGGTTCGGCAGGAGTCTCCGGCGTCGGAGCGGGCGCCAGTCCGGGTAGCGGGATGGTCACGCCGGGCAGGATTTCCACCTGCCGCGGGGTGATCACCACGGGCGGCGAGATCTCTGTCGGGATCGGCAGTGTGATGGGCGGAGGCTCGGACGTCGGCGCGACGGTCGTCGGCGCGGCCGGCGCCGAATACTGCGGCACGCCTGCCTGTCCCGCGATGGGCTCAGGCGTCGGGAACGTCTCGTTGGTCGTTCCTTCGAGGGTTCCGTCCATCGTGTCCTTCCAGATGTCCGACGGAATTCCGGAGCCGTAGATCGAGCCGCCGTAGCTGTTCTGCAGCGGCAGCCCCTGCTCGGTACCGACCCACACGGCGGTGGACAGCGACGGGGTGTAACCCACCATCCAGGCATCCTTGTTCTCGCCGGTGTCGCCGAGCTGCGCCGTGCCCGTCTTCGCTGCGGACTGTCGTCCACCGGCGAGGTTGTGCCCGTTGGAGTATCCGGCAATGGGACGCATCGCGGCGGTGACGTTGTCCGCCACTGCAGCGGGGACGACCTGCTGGCCGGGCTCGGCGCCTCGATCGAGGAGGACGGTGCCGTCGGCCGTCACGACGCGTTGCACGAAGTGCGGTGCGTGGTAGACGCCCGATGCGGCGAGGGTGGCGTAGGCGGAAGCCATGTCGATGACGCGTGACTGGTACTGCCCGAGGACGATCCCGTTGTTGGGTCCGACGCCGTCGCCTTCGGTCAGCGTGGGTCCGACGCCTGGAATTTCCTCGGCGACACCCAGTTTGTGCGCCATGTCCGCGATGGACTGGGGGCCGTTGTCCATGGCGAGCTGCATGCGATAGAAGCTCGTGTTCAAGGATCGCTTGAGTGCCTCTGCGATGGTGCACGTTCCGCAGGACTCGCCCTCGACGTTGCCGATGGAGATGCCGTTGACCGTCAGCGGGGAGCTGTCGTACATCTGCGACAGCGGGATGCCTTGGTCGAGCGCCGCGGCGAGACCGAACACCTTGAAGGACGAGCCCGTCTGCAGACCGGACTGCGCGAAGTCGAATCCACGGCCGTCGGCGCCGCCGTAGTACGACTTGACCGCGCCGGTTCTGGGGTCGATGGACACCGATGCAGTGCGCAGGTCGCCCGGCTCTCCTTCGAGATTGTTGTTCACCGCGTCGATGGCGGCCGCTTGCGCGGCCGGGTCGATCGTCGTGGTGATCTGCAGGCCTTCGGTGTTCAGGTCCTGCTCACTGACTCCCGCGGCGGACAGTTCGCGGAGAACCTGCGCCTTGATCAGTCCGTTGGGGCCGCTGTCGGTGTCGTCGTTCGATGCAGCCGAGCTGGGGATCCATGGCGGATAGACCATGGCTGCGCGCTGAGCCTGATCGATGTTGCCCTGGCTGACCATGCCGTCGAGCACGTAGTTCCACCGCGACTGGGCACCCTCGGGATTGAACTCGGGGTCCAAGCCGGAGGGCTGCTGAATCGTCGCGGCGAGGACGGCACCTTCTTCGATCGTCAGCTGGTCGACCGGCTTGCCGAAGTACGCCGTCGACGCTGCCGCGATGCCGTACGCACCGCGACCGAAGTAGATCGTGTTCAAGTACGCGGCCAGGATGTCGTCCTTGGACCACTGGCGAGCCATCTTCGAGGAGATGACGAGCTCACGCATCTTTCGAGTCAGAGTGCGCTCGGATCCGACGAGTGCGTTCTTCACGTACTGCTGAGTGATGGTCGAGCCACCGCCGGCGCTGTCGCGGCCCAGCACGTTGTCGCGCAACGCGCGACCGAAGCCGGTGATCGAGAAGCCGGGGTTGGAGTAGAAGTCACGATCCTCCGCCGACAGCACGGCGTTGCGCACGTGCAGCGGGATCTGGTCGATCGTGACGTCGGTCCGGTTCCCTTCAGGTGGGACGACCCGGCCCAGCTCGGTGGTGCCGTCGGAGGCGAGAATCGTCGCCACCTGATTGGTCTTGATGTCGCCGGGACGAGGGACGTCCTCGACGGTGTACGCCACCATGAAGGTGAGGATCGGAACGATCAGACCCAACGCGACCAGCACGTACAAGGTCCGTCGAACTGTGCGCCACTTGGACTTCTTCTTCGTTTTCGCGGCGGAACCTCTCTCGGGCGGTTCGGGCGGTTCGTTGCCCGAAGAGCGTGGAACACCGTCGTCCGGAGGTCCGGTCGGCGGAAGATTGGATGGTGGAACGGGAGGCGGCGGACCGGCGGCAGGGCGTCGGACATCCTGCCGGGCGTTCGGCAGCGGGGGACGACCGGGAGGCGGGTTCTGCAAAGGGCGCCCTTGGGCGTCACGTGCCGGGGGGCGTGGATTCGGCGGAATCGGCCGACCCTGCGCGTCACGACGCAGGGGCGGGGGCCCGGCCGGTGGGCCGAGAGGACGGCCTTGCGCGTCGCGCCTGACACCGGGGGGAGGTCCTGCCGGACGACGCCCGGGGGGTGGCATCGGGGGACGTGGGCCCGGCGGACGACCGGAGGTGCCGGGGGGCACGTTCGGTGGGCGCCTGGACGGGTCACGATCCCCGGAGCTACCGCCGGGGGTGTTGTCGTAGGGGGAACTCACGTACAGAACTCCAGTGGTCTTGGGCGGGCACTACTCACATGGAAGACCGGGGTCGGTCAGCGCATGCGATTGTGTCACTCGCTCGCTGTTCGACGGCCAGGTCCGCGAGAATTGGACCGGGACCGTCGCGGTTGCTTGGGCGCGGGCACGGCGCCGAGGACATAGGACTGCACGAGGTGGTTCCAGCTGCAGGACCTGCAGACCTCCACCACGTGGACGGAGAATTCCTCCTGCGTCGCGGCGAGGCGTACCAGCTCGTCCGCGGTGCGAGCGGACCCGGACAGTGGGCCCAGTTTCTCGCCGAACACCCAGGAGACGTGGGTGAGCTGTTCCTTCCTGCAGATCGGGCAGACGACGTCGCTGCCGCGGCCGTGGAACTTGGCGGCCCGGAGCAGATAGGGATCGGCGTCGCACACGGCGCTCACTCCGGTCCTGCCCGAGTACACCTCGGCAAGCAGCGACCGTCGCTGAAGGGCGTAGTCCACCACCTGTCGCTGAAGTCGCACGAGAACCAGAGTACGTGCGGCCGCCGACGGGTGGGCGCCGGTGTCACCGCATCTGGGCAATTCGGGGACCCGAAACTATGCTCCACCTGTGCCGACGCGACTTCCGCCCTCCACCCGGGCGAGGGATACCGACCGAACTCAGGCATGCGCCACTCTCGACGAGGCCCGGGCCGACGGTCAATTGTCCGAGGAGGAGCACGCGGCGCGTATCGACCTGGCGATGGAAGCGGAGACGCTGGCGGATCTGCACTCGCTCATCGAGGACCTGCAGAACGAGACCGACCTTGCTCCCATGGCCGACCCGATCGAGCTGGTACATCCGGTTCGCACGGCGAGGTCGTCGCGCCTGGGGTTCTTCGCGGTCGCGATTCCGCTGGTGGCAGCGGCCGTCGCGATCACGTTCGGTGTCAGGTCGTGCGCTGCGGAGGGCGACCCCGTCGCCACCTACGGTGAGATGGGCTACCAGAACCCCGCCATCGTGGCGGATATCGCAGCCGCTCTGCAGGCTCGGACGGGCACCACCGTCGTGGACAGTCTCGGTCTGTACGAGTCCTACGCGATCCTCAGGATGCCCGCGCCCGGGGCGCCGCAGAAGCAGGTCACCTACGACTTCCGCGACGGCGTGCTCGAATTCGACGAGGACTGGTCGACGTCCAGGCGGGCGGATCAGCAGCAGATCGATCTCGCGACGGTCGACCTACCGAAATTGGCTGCCGTCGTGGCCGGAGCTGCGGCGAGCCTGAATCTGTCGAGGATCGACAGCCTCAACATTCAGATGCGAGGTGAGTCCGACGGTCCCGAGGTGTTGATCAGCGCAGACAACACCGACGAGGAAAGCGGCACCATGTCGGTCGATCCGGCAGGCAACTTCTTGTACGTGACCCCGTTCCAGTTCGGGAAGTAGGACTCTCATGGCGGCGAAATACCGTTCCACCGCATTCCGCGCACGCGACATCGACCGCGCGCTCACCGCGTCGGCGCTCGACACGGCCTACGCCGACGGTCAGCTGTCCTTCGGCGAGCATCGTCTGCGCAGCGAACGGGCCCGCAACGCGGTGACCTTGGACGAACTGCACCGTCTGGTCAGCGATCTGCAACTCGACGTCGATCTCCCCGAACCCGTTGCCCGACGGTCCGCGCCGAAACCCCGCGTGTTTCTCGCTCTCGGATCCGTCGTGATCATCGCCGCCGGGTTGGCACTGTTCTTCGCGACCCGAGACTCCGAGGAGGAACCCGTTGTAGCGCAACAGGAGACGACGGTGTCACCACCCTCGCAACCGTCGATGCCCCTGCCGGCGGACGTGACGCCGATCGTCGCGCAGCCGTTCGTCTTCGACACCGCCGCGGGCCTCGAGGACTTCCGCAATCGGTACATCGAACGTTTCGGAACGACCGAGGTCCTGGAGTTGAGCATTCAGGTCGACGACGACAACCGCGCGGATGTGTACCGGGTCTCGGCAGACGGACGTCGGGAACGCGTCTTCGTCGCAGGCGGTTTCGAGGTGTATCGCACCACCGACCTGCTGGATCCGTCCGAGATTCCGTTCGATTGGACGCTCGTCGACTCAGGCGTCGTTGCCGGTCTGATCGCCGGAGCACCGGCGGCCGTGGGGGTTCCCGATGCAGTTGCCGACTGGGTGACCATCGACACCGACGACGGCGTTCCGCAGATTGCAGTGACGGCGTACGACGCCGACCGTCGCGGCGGCCGGATCGTGGCGGATCTCGCGGGCAACATCGTGCGCGTCTCGCCGTACTCCGGCTGACCCCTTCACCTGCGTCGGCAGAAATCTGCGCTTTAGATTAATGTCCTTACATTATGACTTGTATAGATGTATGTACATATATCGAGCCGATACATTTTGTGTATATGCTCGGGAACCGCATCAGGTGCACGACTACACGTCGAGGGGAGAGGTAGGCATGCTCGAGCTGGCAATTCTCGGTCTGCTACTTCAATCCCCGATGCACGGATACGAGCTGCGTAAACGACTGACCGGACTCCTCGGAGCATTCAGAGCGTTCTCCTACGGTTCGCTCTACCCGGCCCTGCGCCGCCTACAGGCGGACGGGCTGATCGCCGAGAACGACGGTCCGGACACACTCGTGAAGCGGCGAGCACGTCGGGTCTACGAGCTCACACCCAAGGGCAAGCAGAGATTCGCCGAGCTCGTTGCGGACACGGGACCGCAGAACTACACGGACGACGGTTTCGGCGTGCATCTCGCCTTCTTCAGCCGGACGCCGGCGGAAGCGCGGCTGCGCATCCTCGAAGGCAGACGTCGTCAAGTCGAGGAGCGCAGAGAAGGGCTCCGCGAAGCGGTGGATCGAGCCAGCGGGACGCTCGACCGCTACACCCGTCAGTTACATCAGCTCGGACTCGAATCCAGCGAACGAGAAGTCCGCTGGCTCAACGAAGTGATCGCTGCCGAGCAGGCGGGCCCGACCGCCACGCCCAACCCGAAAAGCGTTACGAACAAAGAAGGAGAACCCGAACATGGGTGAGAACAACAACACTTCGGACGGCAACGCCATCCGGGTAGCCATCGTGGGTGTGGGCAACTGCGCCGCGTCGCTCGTCCAAGGCGTCGAGTACTACAAGGACGCCGACGAGAACGTCACCGTTCCCGGCCTCATGCACGTCAAGTTCGGCAAGTACCACGTCCGCGACGTGGAATTCGTCGCCGCGTTCGACGTCGACGCCAAGAAGGTCGGATTCGACCTCTCCGACGCGATCTTCTCGAGCGAGAACAACACCATCAAGATCGCCGACGTACCGCCGAAGGACGTTCAGGTTCTGCGCGGACCGACCCTCGACGGGCTCGGAAAGTACTACCGCGAGACCATCACCGAGGCCGACGGCGAAGCGGTGGACGTCGCCCAGGCCCTCCGCGACGCCAAGGTCGACGTGCTCGTGTCCTACCTCCCCGTGGGATCGGAAGAGGCAGACAAGTTCTACGCACAAGCCGCTATCGATGCCGGTGTCGCGTTCGTCAACGCTCTGCCCGTGTTCATCGCCAGCGACCCCGTCTGGGCCCAGAAGTTCGTCGACGCAGGCGTTCCCATCGTCGGCGACGACATCAAGAGCCAGGTCGGTGCCACCATCACGCACCGCGTCATGGCAAAGCTGTTCGAGGATCGCGGTGTTCAGCTCGACCGCACCATGCAACTCAACGTCGGCGGCAACATGGACTTCCTCAACATGCTCGAGCGCAGCCGCCTCGAGTCGAAGAAGATCTCCAAGACCCAGGCCGTCACGTCGAACCTGCAGCGCGAATTCAACACGAAGGACGTCCACATCGGGCCGAGCGACCATGTCGGCTGGCTCGACGACCGCAAGTGGGCGTACGTCCGCCTCGAAGGCCGCGCCTTCGGTGACGTGCCGTTGAACCTCGAGTACAAGCTCGAAGTATGGGACTCGCCCAACTCGGCCGGTGTCATCATCGACGCCGTCCGCGCCGCCAAGATCGCCCTCGACCGCGGCATCGGTGGACCGGTCATCCCGGCTTCGGCCTACCTGATGAAGAGCCCTCCCAAGCAGCTCGCCGACGACGTCGCGCGCCAGCAGCTCGAAGCGTTCATCATCGACGCCTAGCCCTCACATGAGTGGAGTGGAGCCTGCGGGTCACTCCGCAGGCTCCACTCCCGGTGGCCTGCAGGTCACTCCGCAGGCTCCGCTCACAAGGCGAGGGTCACTTCGTCCCCGTCGGTGCGCTCGGTGCAGATCAGCATTCCGTCGGGCGCGTGCGTTGCAGGGACTCGGCAGGTACCGCAGAAGCCCTGACGACAGGAGTACGCGACGTCCGGGCGCAACGGCATGACCGCGTCCAGGATCGACCTGTCCGCCGGGACCGTCACCCGTTCGCCGGTACTGGCGAGGACCACCTGGAATTCGACGCCGTTCACAATCGGTGGTGCCGAGAACCTTTCGAAGTGAAATTCCGACTCCGGGTCGACTCCGCGTTGCAGTGTGCCGATCATCGGCATCGGTCCGCACGCGTAGATCGCCGCTCCCGGCTGCGATCCTTCCAGCAACATCTCCGACGTCGGGATTCCGTCGACATCGTCGGTTCGAAGCGTCACCGAGCCGCCGAACTCGTCGAGTTCACCCAGGAACGGCAACGACTCTCGGCTTCTGCCGGTGTAGACCATCGACCAGTCGAGTCCCAGTCGGTGCGCCAGCCTCATCATCGGGAGAATCGGCGTGATCCCGATCCCGCCCGCGACGAAATGCAGACTGTCCGCGGGTGATCCGAAACCGGGAACTGCGAAGGCGAACGCGTTTCGCGGAACTCGGACGGTCAAACTGCTGCCGACCTCCAGGTCGTGCATCTCGATCGATCCGCCGCCGCCGTCCGGAATGCGCCGCACTGCAATGCGATAGCGGGTGCTGTCCGCGGGATCCCCGCACAGAGAGTACTGACGCAGCCTCCCCGAGGGCATCTCGACGTCGATGTGCGCTCCTGCGCGCCAGGACGGTAGCTCGCCGCCGTGCGCCGCCGACAGAACGAAGCTCACGACGTTCTCGTCGAACGCCTCGATGCGACGCTCGGAAACGACTACCTCGAGTCGCCGATCGTCCGTCGCGCCCACGAACTCCTTGCGATGCAGTAGACGCATCGTGCCCATGTGCGCGTTCATGACCCGTTCCAGCACTCGGAGGAGCGGGTCCCGTTCGTGACGACCGTAGAGGTCACCGGGCATCGTGGTCGGTACAGGTAGCTGGAGGTTCACGGCAGTGCCGATCGGGCAGCGGGGGACTTCGCCAGATAGGCGACGGCTTGGGCGGTGTCGCCCTCGTCCTCCGGGGTGTACGACGGTTTCAGATACCGTGCAACGCCTTTCGTCATCTGGGCGAGCGACGGGAGTGATCCTCTGCGCATCGCACCCAACCATTGCAGCCACAGGACGAGGTAACCCCGGTCGGTCAGCGTCGGATCCTGGCGGACGATGAATCGCGTGCCGCGCAGCATCAGTACGATGAAGCCGACAAAGGCGATGAGCATCGAGAAGTTTCGCCGGAAGTACCCGACGCCGAAATACGTTGCCACGTCGTGGGCGACGTTGCGGTGCTCCACTTCCTCGGCACCGTGCCAGCGATAGAGATCCACCATCGCGGGGTCGCCGTCGAAGTCGTCCCATCTCGAGTTCAGCGCGTAGTCACCGAGAAAAGCCGTCAGGTGCTCGATCGCGCCGATCATCGCGATTCGTCCGACCAGCTGCTGCTTCTGGGCTCTCGCCGACAGCGCCGGCCGAGGCCCGAGCACCTTGCGCATCAAATATTCGGAGTGCGACGTGAACGGCCTCGGATCGACGCCGTGTGCGTCGAGGTAGTCGTACAACACCACATTGTGCGTCTCGGCGTGCATGGCTTCCTGCCCGATGAAGCCGAGGACGTCCTCGCGCAGTTTCGCGTCGGCGATCAGGGGGAGAGCTTCGGTGTAGGTGGCGCAGAACCACCGCTCCCCCTCGGGGAGTAGCAGATTCAACGCGCTGAGACTGTGCGAGGCGATGGGCTCGTTCGGCATCCAATGCAACGGAGTATCCGACCAGTCGAAGGCGACGTTACGTGCCTGCAAGGACACTTCACCGGGGTCGTGATCGTTCACGATCGATCCTTTCCACGAACTTCGTTGTTTCGGCGGCGACGAGAGCCGGGTTCTTCAGGGGGAGCCAGTGCCCGGAGCGCACATCGGTGCGGCTGACCCGTGACACCCACCGCTCGATGCCGTCGAACGATGCGGGTCTGATGGCAGGGTCCCGTCGCGTGACCAGCAAGTGGACCGGAACGTGTGTGTACCGCTCCGTCGGCCTCAGGACCTTCTGAAGGACGTTGGCGCGGTAGATGCGCAACCCGTCGACCATGTCGCGGTTCAGGGTCGGCGCGACATGGAGATTTCGCTTGTCCACGCGTTCGACGATGCGCAGGAGCAACGACCAGATCCAGCGCCTACCGAAGATGCGGAAGAAAGTCCGAGACAGCGGCCCCGACATGAAGAACAGCGTGTACGCACCCGAGACCAGCTGAGTGAGTTTCTGCCACAGCGCTTTCGGGCTCGTCGGTGTGGACTGCAGCCACATTCCCATATGGTCGAGGCTCGGGCCCGAGATCGAGGTGAACGACGCGATTCTGGTGTCGGCACCCGGCTCGCAAATTGCCTCCCACACCTGAACCGATCCCCAGTCGTGAGCGAGAACGTGCACCGGTATCGACCCCGCCACTGCGTCGACGACGGCCATGAAATCCGCGGCCAACTGTTCGAGCGTCATCTCCGTGACGGTGCCGTCACCGAAGGACTCGCCGTGACCACGCGTGTCGTACGTGACGACGTGGAACTTGTCGGTCAGCAACGGGACCACCGCGTCCCACAGGTGATGGGTGTCCGGCCAGCCGTGCACCAGCACCAGCACCGGGCCGTCGAAGTTGCCGAACTCCTGCACGTAGAGCCCCGCACCGTCGACACGCACGGTGCGTGTTCGGTCGCGCGCCTTCTCGATGGTCATGCCCACTCCCCGCTTGTTCCCGTCGATCCGCCCCGTACCGATAGTACGTTTAACGTTACCGCCGGTACGCCATTGCTGTGAACTCTCCACAATCTCCGCGGAGGTGTCAAGACACGACCGCCTCCACCTGGGGCGACACCTAGAATGACCAGATGCCTACCTCGCGAGATCCCGAAGCCCGCAGAACCAGGGCACGTGAGGAGTTCGTCGACGCGACGTTCAGGGTCATCGACGCGCACGGACCGAACCCGAGCATGAACGACATCGCGCGGGAGGCAGGTGCCACGAAGCCGAGGCTGTACCGGCAGTTCGCGGACAAGGCAGATCTGTACAGCGCCGTGGCACAGCGCATGGCCGATGAGGTCTACACGCTCGCCGTATCCGACTTCAACTTCCTGCTCGACGCACCGGTGTCCGCGCTACGACATGCGATCTCCGGTTACGCGGATGTGGTGGGGCGCCACCCCAACGTCTTCCGGTTCCTCGCCCAGTCCAGATCCACTCCCGAAGACCCTGCGATCGCTCCGCCCCTCGACATCGGGCGTGATATCGCGACACGCTTCGCCACCGTCGCCAAGACGATTCTCGATTCGGTCGACGCCGACACCTCGGGAATCGAATACGCGTGCCGCGCCGCCGTCGGGGCTCTCCTGGCCGCAACCGACCTCTGGCTGGACGACACGGAACTCGACGCAGGCGACTTCGTCGACCAACTCACGACCCTGGTCTGGGGACTGCTCGACGCATTCCTGCAGCGCAAGGAAATCGACCTCGACGGCGACGTGCCGATCTTCATGACCCTGGCAAAGCTCAAGGCAGGAGCGCAGCCGGCGGAGTGACCTGATCAGGCAGGAGCGCAGCCGGCGGAGTGACCCGATCAGGCAGGAGCGCAGCCGGCGGAGTGACCCGATCGGGCAGGAGCGCAGCCGGCGGAGTGACCCGATCGGGCAGGAGCGCAGCCGGCGGAGTGACCCGCCGTCAGGCTCGGATTTTGCGCACCACGTAGGTCAGGGCGGCGAGGAGGCCGAGCAGAAGGACGGAGGGCCAGACGGGCGGGTCTCCGCCGAGGATGCCTGCGACTGCGGCGATGAAGGCCATCAGTGCGAAGAAGCCGAGGATGCCGGCGAGGATCTGCAGGTGATCCTGAGCGGTCATGATTTCACGCCGCCTGCGGTGAGTCCGGAGATGATGCGGCGCTGGAAGATCAGCACCATGACGACGAGTGGGATGGCGACGATGGTTCCCGCTGCCATGATCGCCGCATACGGCACGACGTGTGGGTCGTTGCCGGAGAAGCGTGCGATGGCCACGGTGACGGGTTCGGTTTTGTCGCTGGAGAGCTGGCTGGCGAGCAGGTACTCGTTGACTGCGGCGATGAACGCGAGGATTGCGGTGGTGAAGAGTGCCGGCGCGGCCAACGGAAGCATCACCAGGCGGAATGCCTGGAACCGCCCGGCGCCGTCGATGCGGGCGGCTTCTTCCAGTTCCCAGGGCAGTTCGGCGAAGAATGCCGTCAGTGTGTAGATGGTCAGGGGCAGCACGAAGGAGATGTTGGGGATGATCATCGCCTGGTAGCTGCCGATCCATCCGATGTTCGTGAAGAACTGGAACAGCGGTGTCACCAGAGCGACGACGGGGAACATCGATGCTCCCAGGACGATGCCGACGACGATGTACTTGAATCGAAAGTCGATGCGGGACAGCGCGTATGCGCAGAAGATTCCGATCACCAGCGCGATGAACGTGGTGACGCCGCCGATGATCAGGCTGTTGGCGACTGCACGGAGGAAGTTGTTTCCGTTGCTCGTGGACAGAGCGTTGCTGAAGTTCTCCGTGGTCACGTGCGTCGGCCAGGGTGTGGTGTCGAACGTGTACCGCGGGTCGCGGAACGCAGTGACAGCCATCCAGTAGAACGGCGCGAGCCCCCATACGAGGATGATCACGACGCCGAGGTAGATACGGGCGGTCTTCATCGGATCGTGCCTTTTCTTTGGTTCTCCTGTGTGGCAACCGCGTTCGCGCCGAGGAATTTCACGAGCACGAAGGCGACGATGAAGATCATGACGAACGAGATGGTCGACAGGGACGCCGCTGCGTTGAACCCTTGCCGGATCTGCTCGACCACGAGAATCGAGATGGTCCGCGTCGCCGGGTTGCCCTCGGTGAGGATGGCGGGCAGGTCGTACATCCGGAGCGCGTCCATCGTGCGGAAGAGAATGGCCACCATCAGCGCGGGCTTGACGAGCGGAAGTGTGATCTTGGTGAACCGTTGCCACGCGGACGCCCCGTCGACGCGCGCTGCCTCGTACACATCGGACGGAATCATCTGCAGGCCTGCGAGAATCAGCAGTGCCATGAACGGTGTCGTCTTCCAGACGTCGGCGATGATGACCGCGAACCTTGCCGGCCACGCGTCTCCCGTCCACAGGATCTGTGTGCCGAGAAGCTTGTTGGCGATTCCGTCGTAGCTGAAGATGAAGTACCAGAGCTTGGCGGTCACCGCCGTCGGGATCGCCCACGGGATCAGAATGGCGGCACGCAGCAAGGCACGGCCGGCGAACGTCTTGCCCATGATGACGGCCATCGCGAATCCGATGACCACCTCGATGGACACCGTCACGACGGTGAAGAACGCCGTGTTGCCGACCGCACCCCAGAACTGCGAGCCCAGGGTGCCCGGTGGGCACGGGACGAGCGTGCCCGACGCCGACGTGCACTGCTGCAGGATCCAGTGTGTGTAGTTGGAGAATCCGGCGCTACCGCCCTTGACGAACATTCCCGTCGCGGGATCGAGACCGGCGTCCTTCTGGAAGGACATGACGACGGCACGAATTACCGGATAGGCGATGACGATTGCGAGAATCAACAGAGTCGGGGCGATGAGCAACCAGGCGCGCCCGGCACTCAGCCCGAATCGTCTCTTCTTGTCGGTGCGCACATGCCGTCCTGATGGAGTCACTCCGCTGGCTGCGCTCCCGCCGCGGCCGGAGGATGATCCCCCGGCCGCGTCGACGTTTACAGCCCCACTGGGTTCACCAGTAGGTAGAGCCATGAAATTCTCCTGAAATCGAAAGCCGAAGGCTTAGTTAGCGCCTGCGGACTCGATGCCGGCCTGGATGTCGGCGATAGCCTGGTCGACCTGCTTCTCACCCTTGATCGCGGCGGCGGTGTTGTCCTGGATGGCCTTCGACACTGCCGGGTAGAACGGCGTGACGGGACGCGGGACCGCGTTCTCGATCGATTCCTTCAGGGCCGGGAGGTACGGCATCTCGGCGATGAGGGCCGGGTCGTCGTACAGCGATGCAAGTACGGGAGGCAGTGCGCCCTCGGCGATGATGCGCTGAGCCTGCTCACCCTGGAGGAAGCGAAGGAAGTCGGCGGCCGTGGCCTTGTTCTGCGAGAACGCGCTGATCGCTGCGTTGTATCCGCCGAGGGTGGAGGTTCCGACGCCGGTGACGCCGGGAAGTGGCGCGACACCGTACTTTCCGGCGACTGCGGAGCCTTCCTTGGCTGCTGTGCCGTAGACGTACGGCCAGTTACGCAGGTAGAGCGCCTTGCCGTCCTCGAATGCCTGCTGGCTCTCGGGCTCCTTGAACGTGGTGTCCTGGGCGGGGATGACGTTGTTCTGGAACGCCGTCACGAGTGCCTGCAGGCCTGCCTTGGCTTCGGGGGAGTCGACGGTCGGGGTCTTGCCGTCCTCGGCGACGAACGATCCGCCGTGGGCGTTGATGATCTCCGACGCGTTGACCGTCAGGCCCTCGTAGGACGCGAACTGTCCTGCGTAGCAGTCGATGTTGTTCTCCACGGCGACGGTGCAGCTGGCCGTCAGCTCGTCCCAGGTGGTGGGGGCTGCGGGCACGAGGTCGGTGCGGTAGAACAGCAGACCGCCGTTGGTGTTCTTCGGGGCCGCGTACTGGGTGCCGTTGTACGTCGCGCTGTCCACCGTCGACGGGAGGATTCCGGCGTTGTCGAGGGCGAACTCGCCCTCGAGCGGCACGAGCCAGCCCTTCGCCGCGAACTCGGCCGTCCAGATGACGTCGAGAGCCATCACGTCGTAGTCGCTCTGCTCGGCCTGAAGGTGCTGGACCAGGTCGTCGTGTGCCTGGTCGGCGTCGTTGGACTGTTCCTTGAAGGTGACCTGCTCGTCCGGGTTGGCCGCGTTCCACTCTTCGATGATCTGACGGACGACACCGGTTTCGGTGGTGTCCTTGCCTTCGACGTAGGTGATGGGTCCGCGGCCGTCGGTGTTCTCGGATGCGGAATCACTGGATCCGCTGTCGCTGGAACATGCGGTGAGCGTCAGCAGCGAGGCTGCTGTTGCGAGCACCGCCACCTTCGAGATCAAAGACGCCATGAGTTCTCTCCACTTGCTTCGTACACGGTGGTGTGTGTGGGAGGCGGCACAGTGAATGTGCGAATGTGCTCCCCCCGACGCACATGTCGATAGGAACTTATACACATTTCGGTCGCCGCGGGCCATTACCGGCGTTGCTGAATCGGTCAACCCTCACGCGACGGGTCTGTCGGTGAGTGGTTGTAGCCTCGCCCAGGTGACTTCGGACAAGATGCTGACCAGAATCGGTGGGCTTCTCCGCCAGGCGGAGTCGACGGACAACCCGCACGAGGCGGAAGCGTTCATGGAGGCCGCACAGCGTCTCGCGACGTCGACGTCGATCGATCTGGCCGTGGCCCGCTCGCACAGCGCTTCGCGCGAGAAGCAGGCGACGCCGACGCAGCGCGTCGTCCCCATCGGAGAGGCAGGCAAACGCGGTCTGAAGACGTTCGTCCAGTTGTTCGTCTCGATCGCTGCGGCCAACGACGTGACGTGCGACGTCGCACGGTCGTCGACGCAGGTGTTCGCCTACGGTTTCGCGTCGGACATCGACACCACCGAGGCGCTGTATTCGAGCCTCCTCGTCCAGATGGTGCGGGCGTCGGACGCCTACATCAAATCGGGCGAGTACAAGAACGAGACTGCGGTACGCACGGTGGTGGAAAAGATCGGTCGCCGACGCTACAAGCGCCAGGAGACGGTCGTCGTCGCTGCGGTCACGGCGCGGTTGAACTTTCAGACTGCCTTCGCCACGCGGGTGGGCAAGCGCCTCGCCGCGGTGAAGAAGGAGGCGGAATCGAAGGCAGTGTCCGAGGAGAAACCGGACGCGGGCACGGCTCTTGTCCTGCGGAACAAGGAGGTCGAGCTGAAGGATTACTACTCGTCGAACTCCACCGCGCGCGGCACCTGGCGGAGCCGAAGCGCGGGTGCGGGGTACTCGCACGGCGCCAGTCGCGCGGGGGACAGGGCGGGCCGCACTGCGCGGCTCGGGGGTGAAACCGAGATCGGCCGCGGTTCGAAGCAGCTCGGGCGGTAATCTGACCTCATCGTGACGTGGCGTAGGCAGACGGACAGCCGTGAATTCTCACCCGGCGAGCGCCTACGCATCCTGGTCGCCCGCTTCCTCGGGGTAGGTTTCGTCGGATATTTCTTCGTGTCGCTGTCCGGAATTGCGGAGGGCGCTGGCATTCTCGCGTCGTGGTGGACGCCGCTGGCCGTGGTGCTGATCTTCGGTCCCGGTGTCGGACTGCTGGTCGCGGCGCTGGCTCGTCCCCGCCGTATCGGTCCAGCGGCAGGTTCGGCGGCCGTCGGAATTCTGATCGCCGCCTGCCTGTGGTTCCTCGCGTGGAACGGGGATGTGCTGCACGGTTCTGCACGGGGCACGTGGATGTCGGCGTTCGCGGGTATGGCTGGTCTGTGCGCGACACTCGCGTGGAAGCCGTGGATCGCGTTCGCCGTCCAGTTCGTCGCAACCTCGACCATCGCCACCGTCGACCAGGTCGGGTTGTTCGGCAACCGCGCATCACAGTCCGACATCGTCTATGCCGCGGTGTGGTCGTTCGGGTTGTCGGCGCTGTTGACCGCCGCGGTGATCATGGCGCTGCGGAGCGGATCGATACTGGATTCCACCAAGCAATCTCTCGATCGCAGTGCTGCGATAGCCGCTGCCGCGCAGGCGCGCGAACGCGAGAAAGCGCGGTTCGATTCGCTGATCCACGACCAGGTGCTGAGCACTCTGCTGGCGACGGATCGCGCCGATCCCGGTGGCAGGCTCGTGACCGACGCGAGGTCTGCTTTGGCCGAGCTGGACCGCGTCGTCGACGATTCCAGCCGAGACGCGACGGTGTCGGCCGACGGCATATTCGCGCAACTGTCCACGTTGGGAGCCGACCACGGTGTCGCCGTCGGAGCAACCGTCGACGACGGTCGCTCTCAATACCCGGGAGCTGTGGCGTCCGCGGTGGTGGGCGCCTCGGCAGAGGCCGTACGCAACAGCGTCGTGCACGCGGGCCACGCCGCGCAGTGCCGTATCGCCGTCGAGCTACGTCCCGGCCTCGTCCGTGTGACCGTCGAGGACGACGGTGTCGGATTCGACACCGCTACAACAGGGTCCGGCCGTCTCGGCATCGACGTCAGCATCGTCGGCCGGATGGCGCAGCTCGACGGCGGATGGTCTCGTATCCGCAGCGAGCCGGGTGCGGGCACGACGGTGATCGTCGAGTGGGCGGCGGTATGAGCTCGCTGCGGGGTGACGCGTCGACGATCATCGGAATGCAGTCACGGGGCTCTTACGCCGTCACCGCGTCGGTCGTGACTGCGGCTGCGGTCGCGATTCTGGGCCCCGGCGGCGACGGTGTCGCCGAGAAGTGCCTGGTGATAGCGCTTCTCGCGGTCGGCGCTGCGCTCCTCGTCGCCGTTCCAGGCGATCCGTTTCCGAAGTGGGCCTCAGTGACCGTCGCAGCGGTGCCGGCCGCGCAGTTCGTTGCACTGATCCGCGTCGTGGACACGGGGGCGACTCAGTCCCAGGCGGTGACCACCACGGTCGGGGGAGGGGCGGCGCTCTGCGCGTTCCTCTGTGTACGGGGGAGGATTCGCTGGGCGTGGGCAGGCCAACTGGCCGCGTTCGCGGTGTACTGGACCGCTGCCCCTGACTTCGCCGGTGCAGCATCGACTTTCGTCACGGGTGCCGGGGTCATGATCATGGCGACGTTCTTCGCTTTCGCCGTCCGGCCGGCAGCAGCGTCGATCTACTCGCTCCGCCGAGAACGCGCTGCGACGTTCGCCGAGCGCGCCGCCGTGAGCGCGGCCGAACAGGAACGTGAGCACCAACTACACCGGCTCGACGACTTGGTTCGCCCTGTCCTGAGGCGCATCGCCGACAACCCACTGGACGACGCCGCCCGCACCGAGGCGCTGCTGGTGGAAGCCACCCTGCGGGACAGCATTCGCGCCCGCGCACTGGACGTGCCGGTGGTGGTGGCCGCAGCGCGAGCCGCCCGCGAGCGGGGCGTCACCGTGCAGTTGCTCGACGACGGTGGCCTGACCGACCAACCTCGTCGGGTCGCTGACGAGGTACGCCGCGCGGTGGCGCGCAGTTTGGACGGTGCGGACGCAGGGACCGTCACCGTGCGCATCCACCCGGCGGGGCGGACGGCACTGGCGACGATCGTGGTGACCGACGGCGACGACGTTGTTCGTACGGAACTCCCTACGTGAGTGGGGTCAGCTGAGCCGGACCCCGGCCTCGGAGCCGTCGAACACGTGCGCATGCGCCTCGTCGAATCGGATGCCGACCACGTCACCTTTCTGCGGGGGATCACGCCAGTCCGCGCGGGCGACGATCGTCTGGGTTGTGCCGTTGATGTCGGCCCGACCGAAGACGAAGGCCTCGGAACCGAGTTCTTCGACGACGTCGACCTCCAACTTCAGCCCGTCGGACACGATGTCGACGTGCTCGGGGCGAATGCCGAACACCACTTCGCTACCGGTCGAGCCGGCGAGCGTGCCCCGCGACACCGGGATGATCTGGTCACCGATCCGCACGCCACCGTCGGTGACGGGTACGCGGAACAAGTTCATCGACGGCGAGCCCATGAATCCGGCGACGAAGACGTTGGTCGGCGTGCGGTACAACTCGCGGGGTGATGCGCACTGCTGCAACACACCACCTTTGAGCACCGCCACCCGGTCGCCCATGGTCATCGCCTCGACCTGATCGTGGGTGACGTAGACGGTGGTCGTCGCGAGCCTGCGCTGCAGCTGAGCGATCTGCGTGCGCGTCTGCACTCGAAGTTTTGCGTCGAGGTTGGACAGCGGTTCGTCCATCAGGAACACCTGTGGTTGACGAACGATGGCCCGCCCCATGGCAACTCGCTGTCGCTGACCACCGGACAGCGCTTTGGGCTTGCGGTCGAGGTACGCCTCCAGGTCGAGAAGCTTGGCCGCCTCGAGGACGCGATTGCGGATCTCGTCCTTGCTCGCCTTCGCGAGCTTGAGGGCGAAGCCCATGTTCTCGGCGACGGACATGTGCGGGTACAGCGCGTAGTTCTGGAACACCATCGCGATGTCGCGATCCTTGGGCTCGGCGTGGGTGACATCCTTGCCGCCGATGAGGATGCGGCCGCTGTTCACCTCCTCCAGACCGGCGAGCATGCGCAGCGACGTGGACTTACCGCAGCCCGACGGGCCGACGAGGACAAGGAATTCGCCGTCGGCGATCTCCAGGTCCAACGCATCCACCGCGGGGGTGTCGGAGCCGGGAAAAAGCCTGGTGGCACGGTCGAACGTGATCGAAGCCATGAAAAACAGATCCCTCCACCGGCAGGAACGTGCCGGACGATCCGAGTGTTGGGTGCCGACGGATGCCGACGACGAATGGTAACCGCACCCGTCGGCTACGTTCCGAAAACCGGCCAGCCGATCTCGGTTCGCCATCGACTCGGGTCGGCAGTGTCGCGTGGTCCGACGTGATAGATCTCGTGCACCGGCCCGGCGATCGCGAGGCCGTTCGATTCGACGTACACCCCGAGCGCACCGTAGGTGACATCGATGTCGTCGTGGCTGCCGTGGTGCACCGTCGTCGCCAGCTCCGTTCCGCCGATCGTCAGCGGTTGCACCCGTCCCAGCCGGGGTGCATCGGTCGTGGGCAGGTACACCGTCATCGTTCCGCGGCCGTCGGTGAACAGGTCGTTGTTGTACAACCCGCCAGGACTGCCGACGGGGGAGACCACCGCGTCGAGCTCGGCCATGGCGTCGGAATACCACTCGAGCATGGTCGACGAGTCCACCTCGCCGGATATCGCCGCGACCGTGACCTTTTCGGTGACGAGACGCGTGACCTCCACGGAAGCCCCGGTCGGTTGGAGGAGTCTCTTCATCGCGCTGATCGACGACTCCGCTTCCTTCACCTGACGTTCGAGCCGTTCCAGATGCCCCAGAATCAGCCCGGCCCGCTGCGTCGGGTCCGGGGTGGTGACGATCGCCCGCACCTCGCGCTCCGGCATGTCGAAACTGCGAAACCGGCGGATGATCTGAGCCGTGGGCACCTGCGCCGTCGTGTAATAGCGATAACCGGAGTGGGCGTCGACCTCAGCGGGTTCGAGCATGCCGGATTCGTGATAGCGACGAAGCGTCTTCACCGACAGATGGGTGATGCGGGAGAACTCACCGATGGTGAGCAGGCCGTTCATGCCCACATCCTGCCTGGGGTTGACTCTCCCGGTGGGGGAGGGTGGAGCGTGTCCGTCATGACATTCATCGACAGGTATTTCGAACTCGCCGCCGATTCCGATCTGGAGGCGTACTTTGCTCAGTTCCGTCCCGACGCCGTTGTCGAGGACGAGGGCCGGGAGCACCACGGCATCGACGAGATTCGCGCGTGGCGGACCGAGGTTCCCGACGTCACCTATCGTCCCGGGACGCCGTCGGTGTCCGGTGACGGTCATGACGTGAAGGCGGAGATCGCAGGTGATTTCCCGGGCAGTCCCGTCACTTTGCGGTTCCATCTCGAGCTGGACGACGCCGAGAAGATTCGAGTTCTTCGCATTCGGCCGTAGGTCCGGCGTCATTGCGGGTCGAAGATGTCCTCGATTCGGCATCGGAAGACCGCGGCAAGCTGGAATGCGACGGGCAGGCTCGGGTCGTAGCGTTCCTTCTCGATCGAGATGACGGTGAGCCGTGTGACGCCGATGCGGTCGGCGAGATCTGCTTGGGACCAGCCGAGTTGGAGTCGTCGTCGTCGAACGTCGTTCTTCATCTCACGCGAGGGTTCGTCGGCGCTCGATCGCGTAGCGTGTCGTGCACGATGCGAGGGCGACGAGCAGCAGCCCGATCAACAGTGTCGCTGCCGGGACATCGATTCGACCGATGGACACTGCCGCGAGGCCGAGGCCGATCACGATGATCAGATCGGTAGCTGTTCCACTCAATGCTGCACTGAGCCAAGTGGATTCGACGTCACCCGCGGACGGTCCCCGTTTCGGAATCGTCACAGGCGCCACCCAGAACAACCATCCGAGTGCGCCACACGCCGGGAGCGCACACAGTCCGAAGACTATCGCGGACAGCCCCGGCGCGACCGGGGACAGGAGCCAGGCCGCTGCGGCGACGAGCAGGGCTGCAGCAAGCCCGGTCGATCCGGCGTAGAACCAACGACGGGTCATGTCCATCCTCCGATGTATAGGAAGCTATACGTATAGCGGACTATACATCGACGGGGCGCCTCCCGCGTCCTAGTATCCGTCCATGGCGTACGACGCGGAATTGGCGGATCGGATCCGCGAAGCACTCGTCGACGAGCCGTCCGTCGTGGAGAAGAAAATGTTCGGCGGACTGCAGTTCATGGTCCGCGGCAAGATCGCCGTCGGTGCCCACTTCGACGGCGAACTGCTCGTCAAAACCGATCCCGCGCAGACGGAAGAACTGATTTCTCGACGGGGCGCACGAGCCGCGGTCATGGGAGATCGCGACATGGGCAACGGCTGGATCACCGTCGACTCCGACGGTGTGGCCGGTGACAGTCTGGACTACTGGATCGGCGTTGCCCTGGAGTACAACGAGCGCACCCGCCCGCAGAGGTGAATCCTCCGGAACCGGGCGTGAACGGTCGGTGGGCGGCATTATGATCGCGCCGGTGAAGACGAGGGACTCGCAGCGTTCCAAGGTGTACGAGGCGGAGACGATGGTCCGGCGCATGTTCGATCGCGCCGAGGAACACACTGTGCGGTCCGTGGAGATCCACGGCTCCACCATCACGCTGCCGGTGGAGCGGAAGTTCGCGTCGATCGAGTCCGTGCAGAGGTATGTCGATGCGGTTCTGGCGATGAACTGGGTGCAGGCCCGGTGGCCGCATGCGGACGGCGTCGTACATGTTCGTGAGCGGTCCGGCACCGGGGCGTCGCACTACGAACCAGACACTCAGACCATCGCCGTTCCGCTTCACCGCCGGAACGAGGCGTGGGCGCTGCGTGAACTGGTGGTCCTGCACGAGCTGGCGCATCACTTCGATCGCGCCGAGAACTCCTCGCACGGTGCAGAATTCGTGGATCTGTTCATCACTTTGGTCGGCGAGATCATCGGCCAGGAAGCCGGGTTCGTGCTGCGCGCGACGATGCTGGACTGCGGCGTCACCATCGGATAGCGCGCATACTGGAGGTCATGACTGTGAAAATCGGCGTTCAGCTTCAGCCCCAGCACGCTCCCGACTACCAGCTCATCCGCGACGCGGTTCTCCGTTCCGAGGACGCAGGCGTCGACATCGTCTTCAACTGGGACCACTTCTATCCGCTGTACGGCGACCTCGACGGCGAACATTTCGAGTGCTGGACCATGCTCGGCGCGTGGGCCGAGCAGACATCGAACGTGGAGATCGGCGCCCTCGTCACCGGCGGCGGCTACCGCAACCCGGACCTGCTCGCCGACATGGCTCGCACCGTCGACCACATCAGTGGAGGTCGGCTGATCCTCGGCATCGGCGCCGGATGGAATCAGAAGGATTACGACAACTTCGGTTACGAGTTCGGCACACCGGGCTCACGCCTGAAGCTCCTCGCCGAGTACCTGCCGCGCATCGTCGATCGTTTGAAGGTCGGCAACCCGGCGCCGAAGCGCGACATCCCCATCCTCATCGGCGGCGGCGGCGAGAAGAAGACCCTCAAGCTCGTCGCCCAGTACGCCCACATCTGGCACAGCTTCGCCGATCTCGACGAGTTGAAGCGCAAGTCCGGGATCCTCGCCGATCACGGCGACACCGTCGGGCGCGACGTCAGCTCGATCGCCAGGTCCGTCGCCTGGCCGGGCGCGGACAAGGCTCAGGGCTTCGTCGACGCCGGGGCCACGTTGTTCACCGTCGGAACCAGTGGTCCCGACTACGACCTGACCGAGCTGAAAGAGGCCATCGCCTGGCGGAATGCCGCGAACGACGGCTAGAGCCCTTCATCGACAATTTTGCCATTTCGGCAAAGCTAATTGCCGAACGCCCGCAGGTGGGGCATGTTGGTCTCATGACGGAAATGGATGTGTTCTCGGCAAGTTCCGAGGCGGAGGTCTGCGAGATCGTGCTCGGCAGTGCTCGTCACGGATTCGAGGTGATCGGCCGATGATCATGGACGAGAAGTTCTGGGACGACATGCACTCGGGCAGCGGCTCAGGTTGGAGCGGCAATCCCAATCCGGTTCTCGTGCAGCAGGTCGCGGATCTGAAGCCCGGGCGTGCGCTGGACATCGGCTGCGGGCAGGGCGACGATGCGAGATGGCTGGCGTCGAAAGGATGGACCGTCACGGCGTCGGACATCTCCTCCGTTGCTCTCGCTCGCGCCGCCGAGCGCGCGGAGGGCACCAGGGACATCACCTTCGTCCACGCGGACTACGTGGCCGAGGCACCGGCGGCCGCGGCGTTCGACCTGGTGACACTGCATTACTTCGCGATCCCCAAGGCGAATCCCGCCGCGGCTCGCGCGATCGCCGACGCCGTCGCGCCGGGCGGGACTCTCCTCGTCGTGAATCACGACGTGGGTGCCGACCAGGAGTGGAACGGGATCAAGCCGTCGGACTTCTTCGAACCACACGGCATCGCTGAGCTCCTGGACGAGTCGTGGACGATCGAGGTCGACGAGACGCGACCTCGATCGACTGCGCCGCCCGCGGGGGCGCATCACACCCACGACACCGTTCTCCGGGCCCGTCGGCTACTTCGCCCGCCCGCCTAGGTGTTCGGCGAGGAACTTCTCGACCGCACGGTAGAACGTGATGTTGTTCTCCGGATTGACGAAGCCGTGCCCTTCGTCGTCGAAGACCAGGTAGTCGACCTCGACGCCCCTCGCTCGAAGCCGCTCGACGACGTTGTCCGATTCGGCCTTGACCACGCGGGCGTCGTTGGCGCCCTGGGCGATCATGAGCGGGCGGGTGACGTCGTCGAGCCGAGAAATCGGTGACCGAGCAAGCATGTCCGCTTCCTGCTCCGGGATCGCGGGGTCGCCGACGTACCGGTACCAGTTGTTGACCAGGCCCGGCCGTGCGAACGCCGGTTGTGTACGCATGAAGTTGGCGAGGTCGGAGACCCCGACGTAGTCGATCGATGCCGCGAACACCTCCGGCGTGAACGTGGCGCCCACGAGGGCCGCGTACCCGCCGTAGGACCCGCCCATGATGGCGACGCGGTCACGATCGGCGTAACCCTGGGCCACAGCCCATTCCACGCCGTCGACGAGATCGGTGTGCATCTTGCCCGCGAATTCACCGATCGCGGCCTGAGTGTGGGCCTTGCCGTATCCCGTCGATCCGCGAAAGTTGACCTGCAGCACGGCATATCCGCGATTGGCGAGAAACTGCACACCCGGCGTGTACCTCCACGCGTCTCGGTACCACGGTCCACCGTGCACGAGAACGACCATCGGCAAGTTGGCCGGTTCGACACCCACGGGAAGCGTGAGGTACGACGGCAGAGGCAGTCCGTCGCGGGCCTCGATCGTCACCGGTGTCATGACCGCCATGTCACGCGGGTCGAGGTGCGGATACGGCCGGAACAGCATCCGGCTCTCACCCGTCTCGTGGTCGTAGAAATACGTGACGTTGGGGTCACGGTCGTGGGTGAAACCGACCACCCATTTCTTGCCGGAATCATCGGAGGACAGGGCTCCCACGTCACCGTCGGACAATGCCTCCACGTTCTTCAGGACCTCGGCGAAGTCCGCATCCACAGCGTGAATCACCTGGCGCTCGCCGAGGTACCGCACGCCGATGAGCTCACCCGTCGACCTGCTGAAGATCAGCGGCGAGCCACTCTGTTCGACAGCACGCCGAGACGCATCCAGCTCCATGCTCGGATGACTGTCGACGACGGTCTCCTCGCCCGTCTCCAGGTCGATGCGCGCGAGCACCGTCAGATCACTGTTCGTCACGGAGTCGATCAACACTCCCGTGCCGTCGGCTGTCGGGTGCGTCAGCGTCACGCCGTACGGATAATCGGACCCGTCGAAGGTCGTCACGTGGGTGACATCGTCGGATCCCGCGCGGCGACGGGAAATCTTCATGTGGCCCTGATCGGTGAACTCGGACAGCAGGAGGTCGCCTCCGACGCCTGCACTCCAGCCCGTCCCCGGTCCCGGGCTCTCGCCGATGACCGTCAATTCTCCTGTGGCGATCACCAATTCGTACAGATCGAACTCGGCGAGGCTCCGCGCGTTCATGGCGAGGGTGAACACGCCGTCCTTGTCGCGGGACTGTTCCAACGAGTACACCCGCGATCCGGGGAACGGGGTCAGGTCGACGGCGTCGGCCTCCGGGTCGTGCAGGTCGACGCGAAAGACGTGGTGGTTCTCGTCTCCACCGGAATCCTGAAGGTACAGAAGCCAGCGAGGATCATCCGTCCACCGATAGTCGAGCACACTTCGGACATCGTCGGCGGTGACACAGCGCGCTTCGGAGCCTTCCTCGAGGTCTTGGATCCACACGTTCAAACGGTTGCGCCACGGCGCGAGGTAGGCGATCCTGCTGCCGTCGGGGGAGATCGACGCCCCGGTGCGCTCGGGCGCGCCGAAGAAATCCTCGATCGAGATCAGGTCGGGTGCAGTCATGTCTTCTCCGTTTCCTTCGTTCACATCGATGTCCATATCGTTTCCATGTCGAGAATCTTGTTGTGCCGCAGCGTCAATGCGCGTTCCATCGCGGCGACGATCCCGGCGAACAACAAGACCGTGTTCGCCCACACCGGCAATTGAATCGGCGAGACGAACGTTCCGAAGCGTTCGGCCACCGCCGGGATTCCGGTCGCGATCTCCAGCGCGAACGGAACCGCCAGAACCAAGTTGACGATCAGAAGAACGATCGCCACCCACCCGATGACCCTGCTGACAACCGGGTGACGCTCGCCCAGGCGTCGGCGACGGTCTTCGAGCGTCCCTCGCACCGGCGTGAGCCTGCGCCCGACGCCGTCGCGTCTCGAGAAATGGACCCGGGTGACGCCGTAGAGCGACGCGGCGACGTCGATTCGGCCGTCGGCGACAGCGAACGACGCGGGCAAGTCCTGCGTCGATACGAGCCGCCCGTCCGCGTAGAGCTGAGCCGTATCGCCGTCGGCGATGTCGACCTCGACCGTGAACCGAGTCCCGGCGAGGTCGAGCTCGTACAGGTACCTGTTCAGTACCTGCCACGGCCGCAACGGCGTCAACTTCCTCATGACTCCGAAGCCTTCCGGACCTGCTCGCGTCGGGGCAGTGCGCGCGGTCACCGGTTCTTGTTACAACGTCACGGATCGACGATGACGAATGTCATGGCGACGGGCGGAATACAACGCCGACGATGCGAGTTGGTTAACACGTTCGCAATCCGGGTACCGATCACCAGCTCAGGCACGTTAGCCTCAGTGGTCATCGAAACCATGCACCGAGGAGTTCTCTCTTGACCAGTCGACGTTTACGAGGCCGCGCCATCGCGGCTGTCGCTGCGGCGCTCGCACTCACGCTCGGGGCGGCAGCCTGCGGGGGCGACAACAGCTCGGGCGGGACAGGGGAGAACGCACTCGCCGGTTCCGACCAGCAGTCCCTCGACAAGTACACCACCGAGGACGTGACACCGCTCGATCAGATCGACACCGCGAACCTCGGCCTCATCAAGCCGGGAACGCTGTACGTCGGCACGCTGTCCGACGCCCCGCCGAACATCTTCATCGACGAGGCAGGCAACTTCACCGGCTTCGACAACGAGCTGCTGAAGGCCGTTGCTGCGAAGCTCGACCTGACCGTCGAGTTCTCCGCCACCGAGTTCTCCTCGCTGCTCGCAGCGGTCAACAACAAGGTGTACGACGCCGGATCCTCGTCGATCTCGACGACGGACGCCCGCCGCAACACCGTCGGGTTCACCAACGGTTACGACTTCGGTGAAATGGCGCTCGTCGCGAAGAACGACTACGCGGTCAAGACCATCGCCGAGCTGGACGACCAGCAGCGCATCGGTGTCGTGCAGGGCACGGTTCAGGACGACTACGTCACCAACACCCTCGGCATCGAGCCGGTTCGCTTCCCGGACTACAACACTGCGTACGCGAACGTGAAGTCCGGCCAGATCGACGCGTGGGTCGCTCCGTCGCAGCAGGCTTCGGGCCAGGTGAAGGCCGAGGACGGCGTCGCCATCCTGGAGAAGACGATCAACACCACCAACTTCACGGCGTTCGCTGTCGCGAAGGACAACCAGCCTCTCATCGACGCGCTGAACTCAGGCCTCGACGCTGTGGTGGCGGACGGTACCTGGAGCACCCTCGAGAAGGAGTGGTACCCGGACCGCGAGGTTCCGGCGGACTGGAAGCCGGGCAGCAAGGCATCCACCCCTCCGGCGAACTAGAACATGAGCACACTGTCGAATCTGTACGACACGTTCTTCGACTGGGAACTCATCTGGGACACCGTTCCCAAACTGATCACCGTCGGATTGCCGAACACCCTCATCTTGGCGGCGTCGTCGGGGGTCATCGGTACGGTGATCGGGCTCGGGCTGGCGGTGGCGGGTATCTCCCGCACCCGCTGGCTCCGGTGGCCGGCGCGGGTGTACACGGACATCTTCCGTGGCTTGCCCGCGGCGGTCGTCATTCTTCTCATCGGCCTCGGATTCGGGCCGACGCTGACCGAGTACACCGGCAGCCGCAGCCCGTTTCCGCTCGGCATCCTGGCGCTGTCGCTCATGGCGGCGGCGTACTTCGGCGAGATCTTCCGCTCCGGCATTCAGAGCGTCGATTCCGGTCAGCTCGAGGCGTCACGGGCTCTGGGCTTCAGCTACCGGAAATCGATGACGCTCGTCGTGGTTCCCCAAGGCATCCGCCGCGTCCTGCCCGCGATCGTCAATCAGTTCATCTCGCTGATCAAGGACAGTTCGCTGATCTACTTCCTCGGCTTGCTCGCGTCGCAACGTGAGTTGTTCCGAGTCGGTCAGGACACCGCCGCGCAGACCGGCAACCTGTCACCGTTGCTCGCGGCAGGCGTGTTCTATCTGTTCCTGACGATTCCGCTGACCCACCTGGTCAACTTCATCGACAAGCGGCTGCGATCGGGCAAGGCCGACACGTCGGGAACGTTGGATCCGGTGGAAAAGATCATCGCGGTGGAGAGGTAGTCATGTCTTCGGTTTCATTGACCGGCACCGATATTCACCTCGCGTTCGGTACCAACAAGGTGCTGCGCGGAGTCAACATCCATGTCGACGCAGGCAAGACCACGACGGTCATCGGCCCGTCCGGTTCCGGAAAGTCCACGCTGTTGCGTGCACTCAACCGTCTGCACGAGCCGGACCAGGGCGACATCCTGCTCGCCGGCAAGTCGGTACTGAAGGACAATCCGGACGATCTCCGTCAGCGGATCGGCATGGTCTTCCAGCACTTCAACCTGTTCCCGCACAAGACCGTTGCCGAGAACATCGCACTCGCGCCCCGCAAGCTGAAAGGCCTGTCGAAGGACGCGGCACGGGCCGCGGCGCTCGAACAGCTCGAGCTCGTCGGACTGTCCGCGAAGGCCGATTCGCGCCCCGGCAACCTTTCCGGAGGCCAGCAGCAGCGTGTGGCGATCGCCCGAGCTCTGGCCATGAAGCCGGAGGTCATGTTCTTCGACGAGGCTACCTCCGCATTGGACCCGGAGCTGGTCAAGGGCGTCCTCGCCCTGATGGCCGACCTCGCTTCCGGCGGCATGACCATGGTCGTCGTGACGCACGAGATGGGCTTCGCCCGTTCGGTGTCCAACAAGGTTCTGTTCATGGACCACGGCAGTGCCGTCGAAACCGGAACTCCTGATCAGCTGTTCGACGATCCGCACACCGATCGTCTCAAGCAGTTCCTGTCTCAGGTTCTGTAGCCCTGTGCGAATGGAAGTTAGGTAAGGCTCGTTGGTCGTGACTTCACCATCACGTTCCTTTACCTTCGCTTTTGACTGACACTCTCCCCGTTCATGAAGCTTCTCCCTATTCTCTCGGTTCATGACGGCAGTTCCTCGCGATCGAACCTGACGTGCAAGTACAAGTGCGGAGACGCGTGCTTCCACGAGGTCCCGAACACGTCGAAGGGCCAGTACTTCGGCGACATCGTCAAGACGGCGATGTCGAGGCGTGGAGTGCTGCGCGGCGGCGCGATGGCCGTCGTCGCGGTCGGTGCCGGTGGTGTTCTCGCCGCCTGCAGCACGGACGAGCCTGCAGCTACCGGTTCTGCCGGGTCGACGGACACCCCGCCCGTCGACGGCGTCGACTTCACCGCTGTCGCGCCCAACACCGAGGACGCCGTCGTCGTCCCCGAGGGGTACGAGCAGGGCATCATCATTCGGTGGGGCGATCCTGTGCTCGAGGGTGCACCGGAGTTCGACTTCGACAACCAGACCGCAGCCGCGCAGGCCATGCAGTTCGGTTTCAACAACGACTTCGCGGGCCTGCTGCCCATCGAGGGAACCCCGAACGCGTACTTGCTGGTGGTCAACCACGAGTACACCACCGAGCCGTTTCTGTTCAAGGGATACGACGAGGAGAACCCGACGCGCGAGCAGTTCGACATCGCGCTTGCCGCACATGGCCTCTCGGTCCTGCAGGTGAACGGTGAGTCCGGTTCGGGCAAGCTGACTCCGGTGTTCAGCCAGTACAACCGTCGTATCACCGGTACCACCGAATTCGTGATCACCGGCCCGGCCGCGGGCAGCGATTTCCTCAAGACCTCCGTCGATCCGACCGGCACCAAGGCGTTCGGCACGTTCAACAACTGTTCCGGTGGCCTGACGCCGTGGGGGACGGTGCTCTCGGGTGAAGAGAACATCAACCAGTACTTCGGCAACGCGGAGTCGGTCACCGATCCCGTCGTCGCCGAGCGTCTCGCGCGCTACGGCATCGAAGGAGCCGCGAGCGATCGCAAGTGGGAGCGCTTCGACAAGCGATTCGACATCGCGCAGGAACCCAACGAGGTCAACCGATTCGGCTACGTCGTCGAGGTCGATCCGTGGGATCCGAACTCCACTCCGATCAAGCACACCGCTCTGGGCCGTTTCAAGCACGAGGCCGCGACGATCTACGTCACCGACGACGGCACGGTCGTCGCCTACAGCGGTGACGACGAGCGATTCGACTACATGTACAAGTTCGTGTCCAGTCGAAAGATGATGTCCGGCAACGGGCAGGCCGCCATGAGGCACAATCGAACCATCCTCGACGCGGGCACGCTGTACGTCGCCGTGCTCACGGGCGATGCACCCGACGCCATCGACGGCAGCGGAACCCTTCCGCCGTCGGGCAAGTTCGCCGGCAAGGGTGAGTGGATTCCGCTGCTTCGCACCGGTGAGGACGGACGAGGAGAGTCCCTCGTCGACGGCATGTCCGCCGAGGAGGTCGCGATCTTCACCCGCCAGGCAGGCGACAAGGTCGGGGCCACGAAGATGGACCGCCCGGAGGACTTCGAGCCCAACCCGGTCACCGGCAAGGTGTACGTGGCGCTGACCAACAACACCAACCGCGGCACCGAGGGCAAAGCCGCTGCCGACGAAGCGAACCCGCGCAACAAGAACAAGAACGGTCAGGTCCTCGAACTGGAAGACGACCACGCAGGCACCACCTTCGTGTGGAATCTGCTCATCGTCGCGGGAGACCCGAACGAGGCGGACACCTACTTCGGCGGTTTCGACAAGAGCCAGGTCAGCCCGATCTCCTGCCCGGACAACCTCGCGTTCGACTCCAAGGGCAACCTGTGGGTCTCGACGGACGGCAACGCTCTCGAATCCAACGACGGCCTGTTCGCGGTGGTCCTCGACGGCGATCGCCGCGGCGAGACCCGGCAGTTCCTGACGGTCCCTGCGGGCGGTGAGACCTGTGGTCCGATCATCCAGGACGAGCGCGTCGTCGTCGCCGTGCAGCACCCCGGTGAGTTCGACGAGGCGTCTGCTGACAACCCCATGTCGCACTGGCCCGACGGTGGCGATTCCCAGCCCCGTCCCTCGATGGTGGCGGTCTGGAAGGTCTAGCTACCCGGAACTCGTACAGCACGATTCGCGGAAGGCGCGCACAGCCCACAGGGCTGTGCGCGCCTTCCGCTTTGTTAGGTCTCATTCAAATAATTGGCTGTATCTGTGAATTCTCTTCACAGTCCCGGCCAGGGGCGAGGTTCGGTTGACCTTGGGTAACGGTTGTGTAAACCTCGAATTCTCAGACCTAGCGGGTGGGACCTTCGTCACAGAGCGAGCGGCGTTTCGGGGCAGCGCACGCCACGTCCGGTTCCGAGCCTCCGCCAACCACGCTCCTTCGACCGAGAGAGCACTACTGTGGATTCGGCTGATTCAGTTGCGCTGAGCAGGACCGACACCGGGCACACTGTGACGTCCGCGCCGTTCCCGCTCACTGCTGCACAACGCGGGCTGTGGTTCGCCCAGCACCTGATGCCGGACGTTCCGATCACCATCGCGAACTACATCGACGTCCACGGCGAACTCGACGGTGACTTGATGCGTGGGGCGGTGGAGCAGGCTGCGGCCGAGCTCGGTGCGGGCTCGCTACGCCTGGTGGAAATCGACGGTGAACCACACCAGTACATCGACAAGTCGACCCGACACGAGTCGACGGATCTCGATTTCACTCAGGAACCCGACCCCGAGGCCGCGGCGATCGACTGGATGCAGGCCGCCTACTCCCGACCCATCGACATCATCGAGGGCCCGCTGATCCGAGCTGCGACGCTGCGCGTCGGCGCCGATCGAACGTTCTGGTACTCGCACGTCCATCACATCGCTCTCGACGGGTACGGCGCGGTCCGGCTGATGAACCGTGCCGCGGAGATCTACACGGCGGTTCAGGCCGGTGAGTCGCCGTCGGTCTCGAAGGCGGGCGCACTCGAGGACGTCTACGCAGCCGAGGACGACTACCGCTCTTCGTCGCGCTTCGACAAGGACCGCGAGTACTGGCGGGAGAAGACGAGTGCGCTGCCGGCTCCGGTGTCGCCGTCGGGCATCGTCGCCCCACCGGCACCGCGGTCGCGGATCTGCGGGGAGCCGCTACCGGAGACTCTCGAGAAGGCACTCACCCGCGCCGCGGACAGGCTCGGATCGGCGTTCGCTCCGTTGGCCGTGTCCGCGGTCGCTGCGTTCCTGTCCCGTCTGACCGGCAACGACGACATCGTTCTGTCGCTGCCCGTTGCCGGACGCACGACGGCGGTGCTGCGACGCTCCGGCGGCATGGTGTCCAACGTCCTCCCGATCCGTGTGCGCATCGTGCCGGGGACGACCGTCGCGAGCCTCGTCGACGCTGTGCAGCTGGAACTGACCGGTGCTCTGCGGCATCAGCGTTACCGCGCCGAGGACATTCGACGCGACGCCGGTGCCAGCCAGGAGCATCGCGGGTTCTTCGGTACCGCCATCAACATCATGGCGTACGAACGTCAGGTGCAATTCGGGCGCGAAACGGGATACTTCAACGTCCTGTCCACGGGCCCGGTCGAGGATCTGTCGGTCAACATCTACCCACCTGTCGACGGCGGTGGCTCCCGTATCGACTTCGAGGCCAACCCCAACGTCTACAGCGCCGAGGCGACCGAGGACCTGTACCGCCGCTTCGTCCGGCTTCTCGCGCAGTTCCTCCACAGCGATCCGGACTTCGCAGTCACCGATCTCGACCTCCTCGATGACGCGGAGATCGACGCCGTGGTCCCCGCGCGCGGCGGACCGGATGCACCACCGATGCTGCTTCCGGACATCCTCGCGGCCGGTGTGGCACGGAACCCGGACGGAATCGCTCTCGTCGACGGCACCACCGAACTCTCCTACACCGAACTCGATCGGCGCAGCAACACCATCGCCCGGGCGCTGATCGCCCGCGGCGCGGGTCCGGACTCGGTGGTGGCCGTCGCGCTTCCGCGTTCCATCGACTCGGTGGTCGCGTTCTGGGCCGCCGCGAAGTCGGGTGCGGCCTTCGTGCCGATCGATCCGACGTATCCGCCCGAGCGGATCGGCCACATGGTCACCGATTCCGGTGTCCTGGTGGGCCTCAGCACCACAGCGTTGGCGGACTCTCTTCCCGACGCCGTGCACTGGCTCGGGATGGACGACCCGGGCTTCACCAGCGAGCTCGGGACACGCTCCGACGCACCGATCTCCGACGCGGACAGGCGGTCTCGACTCGGTCTCGACCACACGGCCTACATGATCTACACGTCGGGATCGACGGGGACACCGAAAGGCGTGCTCGTCGGCCACCGCGGTCTGTCCGTGTTCACCGCCGCTCAGCGCCCGGAACTCGCCCTGACGACGGACTCCCGTGTCCTGCGGTTCTCGTCGGCCAGTTTCGACGCCTCGGTGTTCGAGATGCTCGCCGCGTTCGGGGCCGGTGCCACGATGGTCGTCGCGCCTGCGGATGTTCACGGCGGCAGCGAACTGACGGAGCTGCTCACGCAGCACGCCGTCACACACATCGTCACTGCTCCTGCATTGCTGTCCACCGTCGAGGTGGAGAAGGTCGAGTCGTTGACGTCCGTCGTCGTCGGCGGTGACGTCTGCCCCCCGGACCTGGTGGACAGGATGCGGTCGCGAGCAGAGCTGCGGAACAGCTACGGCCCTACCGAATCGACCATCGTGATCACGATGACCGAACCCCAGAAGGATCCGCGGGCGATCACCATCGGGCGGCCCTTGCAGGGTGCGACCGCCGTGGTGCTCGATCGGTGGCTTCGACCCGTACCGGTCGGCTCGAGTGGTGAACTCTACGTCGGCGGACCAGGTCTGGCCCGCGGCTACCACAACCGTGAGGGGTTGACGTCGACCCGCTTCGTCGCGGATCCGTACGGCTCGGGTCAGCGCCTGTACCGCACCGGAGACGTGGTTCGGTGGCGTGTATCGAACACAGCGGGTGTGGATCTGGAGTTCCTCGGCCGCAGCGACTTCCAGGTGCAGCTTCACGGCCTGCGTATCGAACTCGGCGAAGTCGACGCCGTTCTGTCCTGGCATCAGTCCGTGGACTTCGTCGTCTCGACGGTGGCCCGACGCGGCGACCGATCCACCCTCGTCGCCTACGTCAAGACCAAGGCCGGTCACGAGTTCGATCGCGACGCCCTCATCGCATTGGCATCGGAATTCCTTCCCCGGCAGTCGGTTCCCTCCCTTCTGGTCGAGATCGACTCGGTTCCGATCACACCGTCGGGCAAGGTAGATCGATCTGCTCTGCCGGATCCGCTCGCCCACGTCGAAGCCGCGCCGTTCCGCGCCGCGAGCGATCCTGTCCAACAGATCATCGCCGACGCGATGGCGGAGGTGCTCGGCAAGGACTCCGTCGGCGTCGACGACTCGTTCTTCGCTCTCGGCGGCGACAGTATCGTTGCCATTCAACTTGTTTCGCGCGCCAAGGCGTCCGGGGTGGTGTTCACACCGCGGGACGTCTTCGAGCGTCGCACGGTCGCCGGCCTCGCCGACGCCGCAGTCAGCGACACCGACCGAGTCCGGCTCGAGGAACTGCCCGGCGGCGGGGTCGGTGACCTGCCGCTGCTGCCCATCGCCGCGAGCGTCCTGGCGCGGGCCGAGCAGCCGTCGGACCTCGACAACTTTCATCAGGCTCTCGTGCTGGTCGCGCCGTCCGATCTGAACACCGAGGATCTGGTGGCCGCGCTGGCGGTGCTGATCGATCACCACGATGCGCTGCGGGCACGGCTCGTCGACGACGGTCTCGTGGTCGGGCCCACCGGATCCGTGGATGCTGCGGCCTTGGTGTCGACGGAGTGCTCGACTGTGGATTCGGGGGGCGAATCGGGGATCGATCTCGAGGGCATCATTGCTCGTTCCGGTGCGCGTCTGCGGCCGCGGGATGCAGTGATGCTCCAGGTGGTTCACGTCACCGACCCCGACTGCCCGCGGATCGTGCTGGTCGCCCATCACCTGGTCGTCGACGGTGTGTCGTGGCGGATTCTGCTCCCGGATCTCGTCACGGCGTACGCGCTGCGCGAGTCCGGACCGACCCTCCAGCCGGTGGAGACCTCGTTCCGCCGGTGGGCTCATGCTGTCGACGACCTCCCGTCGCACGGGGCCGACGCGTGGCGCGCACTGTTGAGCGGTGACAACGCCCTGCTCGGGTCACGTCCACTGGACGCACGGGACACCGGGGCCACGACCCAGGTCGCCCAACTGGCCGTGTCGTCCGACACCACTCAGGCGCTGTTGGAACAACTGCCGAACCGCTATCGGATGGGTCCCGAGGACGCTCTGCTCGCCTCCCTGGCGGTGGCCCTTCGGACGTGGAGGGTCCAGGCGTCGCACCTGGTCTCGATCGAAAGCCATGGCCGCGATACCGATTCGATTGTCGGTGCGGATCTCACCAGGACCGTCGGGTGGTTCACCTCCACTCACCCGGTGCGTATCGACGCGCCGTCCGGTCCCGATGCCGCCTCGATCGTCAAGGCGCTCAAGGAACAGCTGCGGAGCATTCCCACCGAACCGCAGATGTTCGGGCTCCTCTCGGCGCGTGGTGAATTCGTCGATTCGCCCGCGCCGCGGATCAGCTTCAATTATCTGGGCAAGGTGCCGGGGGGAACGCCGGATCAACCGTGGACACCGGACCTGACCGTCGGCAACGACGTCGGGAGCGGGTCTGCCCTGCGTACCGCGTACGAGCTGGACATCAACGCACTGGTACGCGGCGGCTCGTTGATCGTCCGCATCGGTTTCCCGACGGGTGTGCTCGACGCCGCGGATGTCCGCCGTCTCACCGATCTGTGGTCCGATGCCATCACCGAGCTCGCAGAGCACGGCCGGGCCGAGGGCGTGGGGGAGTTGACACCGAGCGACGTTCCACTGGTGACCGTCGACCAGGCTCGATTGAATCTGTGGCACAGCGAATTCGGGAACGTCTCCGACGTGTGGCCGCTCACCCCGTTGCAGCGGGGACTGATGTTCCACGCCGATCTGATGCGCGACGGGGTGGATCCGTACACCGCGCAGATCGTCTTCGATCTGGACGGCGTCGTCGACGGAGACCGTCTGCGTCGTGCCGCGCAGCGCCTGCTGGATCGTCACGAGAACCTGCGGACCGCGTTCGTGCACGACGCTGCGGGGCTCCCCGTCCAGCTGGTGGTCGACGACGTGGCCGTCCCGTGGCAGGAAGTGCGGACGGACGATGTCGCTGCGACCATCGCGGCGGAACGCGGCCGTCGCTTCCACCTCGGTGACGCACCGCTCATCCGGTTCGCCCTGGTGCACGGGCCCGCCGGCACGCGCTTGGTGGTCACCAACCATCACATCCTGTTCGACGGCTGGTCCATGCCGATCTTGATCAAGGAGCTCCTGGTCCTCTACGCAGCCGACACGCAGATCGGGATTCCGGTCCGTCGGTACCGGGACTTCCTGGCGTGGTCGAGTGCTCGTCGCTCCGACTCGGATGTCGACCGCTGGGCTGCGCACCTCGCAGGCGTCGACGGCCCGACGTTGCTCGCGGGCCCACACGTTCCCAGCGGACGGTTGCCGGAGGACGTCGACGTTCGCATCGACGGCTCCGTCCTGGCGTCGATCGCACGTGCGTCGAACGTCACCGTCAACACCGTGGTGCAGGCCGCGTGGTCGATCGTGCTGTCCACCGTCCTCTCGCGCGACGACGTCGTGTTCGGTGCCACCGTGTCCGGCAGGCCAGGTGATCTCGCCGGTGCCACCGAGATGCTGGGTCTTTTCATCAACACACTGCCGCTCCGCGTCTCGATCGACGTGCAGGACACCGTCGAGTCGCTGACCGAGCGGGTGCAGCGCGAGCAGGTGGAACTGTTGGACGTCCATCACGTCGGACTCGCCGAGATCCACGCGGCGGCCGGGCGGAGCGCGGACTTCGACACCCTCGTGGTGTTCGAGTCCTACCCCGTCGATCACAGCGCACTCGACGCCGCGACCGACATCGCGGGCATGGCGGTCCGCGGTATCGACGTCTCCGATTCCACGCACTATCCGCTCACTCTGGTGACCGTGCTCGAGCCGACTCCGACGATGACGTTGCGCTTCTCGCCCGACGCCTTCTCCCGCGGTCAGGTGGCGACGTTCGCCGACCGTCTCCAGCGGGCCATCCGGGCCATGGCCGAGCGGCCCGAGGGGCGCGTTCTGGACATCGACGTGCTCGGCGAACTGGAGCGTCAGGCCGTCACGTCGGACTGGGTGGCGACCGAGGTCGACTGCGGCACCGACACTCTCTTGGATCTGCTCGGCCGGTCCTCGACGGTGTACGGCTCGTCCACGTGCGTGGTGTACGACGGCCACTCGTTGACCTACGACAACTTCGCCGCCCGCGTGCACTGCCTGGCGCGCTACTTGATCCGGTGCGGAATCGGCGCCGAGTCCGTGGTCGCGGTGTCTCTACCGAGGTCGATGGACCAGCTCGTGGCGATCCATGCCGTCGTGCATGCCGGTGCGGCGTATCTGCCGCTCGACGACACCTTGCCCGCGTCGCGTATCGCCTACATGGTCGATACTGCCTCTCCTGCACTGATTCTCGGCACCGATATCGAGACATCGGTGCCCTGTGCAGACCCGCGCACCCTGGATCTGTCGGCGTTCGCCACCGGTCCCATCGCCCAGCACGAGCGCCCCACACCGGTTCGCCCGGGCAACACCGCGTACGTCCTGTTCACCTCCGGCTCGACCGGACGACCCAAGGGCGTCGCGGTCTCGCACGCGGCCATCGTCAATCGGTTGCTGTGGATGCAGGACACCTACCCGTTGGACACGTCCGACGCCGTCCTGCACAAGACCCCGGCCACGTTCGACGTGTCGGTGTGGGAACTGTTCTGGCCCCACATCACCGGGGCGAGGACGGTCATCGCCGAACCCGGTGGCCATCGCGATCCCAAGTACCTCTCGCGCCTCGTACGAGACGAGTCGGTCACCACCGCCCATTTCGTGCCGTCGATGCTCGACCTGTACCTCGACCACGGCGATCACGAGGACACCGGTTCACTGCGCCGGATCTTCGCCAGCGGTGAAGCGTTGAGCCGCCGAACCGTGCAGCGTTCCCACAGCACTCTGACCGCCGAACTGCACAATCTCTACGGTCCCACCGAGGCCGCCGTCGACGTCACCTACCACCGCACCGACGCCGCCGAGACCGGGCCGGTACCCATCGGGGTTCCGGTCTGGAACACCGGAGTCCGAGTGTTGGACCACGCGCTGCGGATCGTCCCGATCGGAGCTGTCGGTGAGCTCTACCTCTCCGGTGTGCAACTGGCACGCGGCTACACCGGCAGAGCAGCCCTGACCTCCGAACGGTTCGTCGCCGACCCGCACGGCGACGGTCGGCTGTACCGGACGGGCGACCTCGTCCGCTGGACCCTCGACGGTGAGCTGCACTATCTGGGCCGCAACGACTTCCAGGTCAAGCTTCGCGGTCAGCGCCTCGAACTCGGTGAGATCGAGGAAGCCCTGTTGCGCGCCGAAGGTGTCACGGCTGTCGTGGTCACCGTCCACGGCGAGGGGACCTCGGAGAAGCTGGTCGCCTACGTCTGCGGTGACGCCGAGACCGATGCCGTCCGGGCACACGCCGACGGCGAACTACCCGCGTTCATGGTTCCCACGGTGTACGTGCCACTGGCTCGTCTTCCCCTGGGCCGCAACGGAAAACTCGATCGGAGTGCGTTGCCCGAGCCGTCCGTCGGCCAGGCCGAGCACGTCGCACCCGACGGTGCAGCCGAGACGGCCGTCGCGCAGATCTTCGCCGACGTGCTGGGAGTCGACGGTGTCGGTGTGACGGCGAGCTGGTTCGAACTCGGCGGCAACTCACTGACCGCCACGCAGGTGGTAGCGCGCATGAACGCGGAACTGCAGGGCGATCTCGGTGTCCGGGACCTGTTCGAGGAACCGACCGTGCGCGGCCTGACGACACGGCTGAACCGCTTCTCTCGCAACGGCGGTGGTGGTCCCGCGCTCGTCCGTCGGGATCGGCCGGCGCACGTTCCACTCGCCCCCAATCAGCACCGGATGTGGCTGCTCAATCGGTTCGACCCGGCGTCCGGTGCGTACAACATCGCCGGCGCCGTCCGGCTGACCGGTGTGCTCGACGCCGAGGCGCTCGTCGAGTCGGTGTTCGATGTCGTCGATCGTCACGAAGCGCTCCGAACGTTCTACCCCGACTCCGAGTCAGGGAAGACCACGGCGACGGACGGCCCACGTCAGGTCGTCGTCGACTCGGATTTTCTCGATGTGAGCATCACGACCACGACCGAGGCCGGGTTGCCGGGCGCCGTGGCCGGGCTCGCGGTCCGCGGTTTCGACGTCACCGAACGACCACCCGTGCGCGCGGCGATTCTGCGTCTCGCCGCAGACGATCACGTGCTCGTCGTCGTCACCCATCACATCGCGGCCGACGGATGGTCCATGCGGCCCCTGGCACGTGACGTGATGATCGCGTACACCGCACGTGCCGCAACAACTGCACCCCGAAGTTCGACACCCCGAAGTTCCACACCCCGAAGTTCAACACCTAAGTGGCCGGCCCTCGAGGTTCAGTACACCGACTACGCGCTGTGGAAGATCGAGTCGCTCGGTTCCGAGCAGGATCCGGAATCCGTCGCTGCGCGTCAATTGTCCTTCTGGCGAGGGGAACTCGCCGGTGTCGCCGATCACCTGCCGCTACCGATCGATCGGCCTCGCCCGCCGACCGCGTCGCATCGAGGCGAGACGGTCACGTTCGCGGTGGCCCCCGACACCCGACGCGCACTGACCGAGCTTGCCCGGCACTCCGGTGCGACCGAGTTCATGGTTCTCCATGCAGCGTTGGCGATCATGCTCGCGAGAGTGTCCGGGACGTCCGACATCACCGTCGGAACACCGGTGGCAGGCCGTGGAGAACGCGCTCTGGACGATCTCGTCGGAATGTTCGTCGGCACGCTGACTCTGAGGTCGGACGTGGATCCGGCCGCACCGTTCACCGATCTGCTCGCGTCGGTACGCGACCGGGATCTGGCCGCCTACGGCAACGCCGACATCCCCTTCGATCGTGTCGTCGAGGAGCTCACCCCCGTCCGGTCCACCGCGCATCATCCGCTGTTCCAGGTGATGCTGTCGCTGGAGGATCCGGTACCGACGGTCGAGCTGCCCGAGCTGACGGTCGCACCTCTCGCTCCGGTGGGCGCCGTGGCGAAGTTCGATCTGCAGCTGGCGTTCGAGTCGGAAGATCTGACGGGAACCCTGACCTACGCAACGGATCTCTTCGACGCCGGTACCGCTCGGTCCTTCGCCGAGCTGTTCCGGACGGTCCTCGACGCGGTGGTCGCCGATCCTCGAACGATCGTCGGAGACATCGACCTGGTGTCCGTCGATCCGCTTCGCGGTACGCCGTCACTGCGACACCGCACCCTGCCCGACGCACTGTCCGCAGCCGTCGTCTCGTCCGCCGGCGGTACCGCGGTGGTCTCCGGCTCCGTCTCCATCGACTATCCGGCGCTCGACGACGCCTCGACCCGCATCGCCCGTCAGCTCATCGCGCGCGGAGCGGGCCCCGAGACCGCGGTGGCGATCGCGCTGCCGCGCGGAATCACCGCGATGACGATGCTGTGGGCGGTGGCCAAGACCGGCGCCGCGTTCGTGCCCGTCGACCCGCGCTACCCGCACGACCGGATTCTGCACATCATCACCGATTCCGGCGCACGGCTTGGCATTTCGGACATGAACGGTATCTCGGAAACATACGGAAGCTTCGGTTCGGAGTCGGTCGGTGTCGACTGGATTCATCCCGACGAACTCGACCCGACGCTCGGTTCGGCGTTTCCGATCACCGACCGCGAACGCAACGCCGCACTGAGCCCCCACCATCCGGCCTACGTCATCTACACCTCCGGGTCCACCGGAACACCGAAAGGTGTGTCGGTCACCCACGCCGGGTTTGCCGACCTCGGCGCAGAATTGGTCGAGCGCCTCGGTCTCCACAGAACCAGTCGAACACTGCATTTCGCGTCACCCAGCTTCGACGCGTCGATCCTCGAACTGCTCCTCGCGATCGGCAGCGGCAGCACGATGCACATCGCCGATCCCCAGATCTATGGTGGCGCCGAGCTCGCAGCGGCTTTCGACGGCGTCACCCACGCCTTCCTGACGCCCGCCGCTGCCGCAACGATCGACCCGGCGTCGGTACCGGACCTGCGTGTCCTCGTCGTCGGCGGGGAAGCTTGCGGTCCCGATCTGATCTCCACCTGGGCCGATCGGGTCTCGTTGTTCAACGCGTACGGACCGACGGAAAGCACCGTCGTCGCGACGATGTCCGATCCGATGACAGTCGGTGCGCCGATCCGAATCGGAGCACCCACCCGAGGAATCGACGCGTACGTGCTCGACGCGCGCCTGCACCCGGTACCGACGGGAGTCGTCGGCGAGCTCTACCTCGGCGGCGGCGCACTCGCCCGCGGATACCACGCTCACCCGGCAACGACGGCTGCGTCCTTCGTCGCCAACCCGTTCGACCCGCGCGGGCATCGGCTGTACCGCACCGGCGATCGGGTGCGGCGCGTCGGAGACGCCCTCGAGTACCACGGGCGAATCGACCACCAGGTCAAGATCCGCGGATTCCGCATCGAACTCGGTGAGGTCGACGCCGTCCTGACCCGCCACCCCGGCGTCGAACAGTCGGTGTCGATCGTGCACGCCGACAGCGTGGTGAGTTACGTCGTCGTCTCCGGCGCAGTGTCCGGAGGACATACAGAGCCATCCGAGATCATCGAGCACGCTCGGCGGTCGCTGCCGGCTCACATGGTGCCGCAGGCCGTCACGATCATCGACCGGGTGCCGCGCACGCCGACGGGCAAGACCGACCGGACCGCACTGCCGACACCGGTGTTCGCGACCCGTGAGTTTCTCGCTCCTCGAACGCCCACGGAAACGGTGGTGTCCGAGGTGTTCGGGGCGGTGTTCGGCGCCGCACGCGTCGGTGTCGACGACGACTTCTTCGACCTCGGAGGCAATTCGCTCGTCGCCACGCGGGTCATGGCGCACGTCAACGAGCGGGTCGGGCGGGCACTGCCGGTGCGCGCGCTGTTCGAAGCTCCGACGCCTGCGCAGCTGGCCGTGGTCGTCGACGCTTCGGAATCGTCGGCGCTGCCTGCGCTGCGTCCGGGTCCGCGTCCCGAGGTGATCCCGCTGTCCGCCGCGCAACGCCGAATGTGGTTGTTGAATCAGGCCGAACCAGCTTCGGCGGCCTACAACATCGCGTTCGCCGTGAGATTGAGCGGAGACCTCGATGCGGATGCCTTGGCCGCAGCCGTGCGTGACGTACTCGATCGGCACGAGTCGCTTCGGACCGTCTACCCCGTCGCCGAGGACCCACATCAGGTGATCCTTCCGGCCGACGACGTCGAACTCGATCTCGCTCCGCAGGACATCGACGAATCGGCCGTTCTGGCCTCGGCTGCAGCGGTCCTCAATCGCGGATTCGACGTGACAGCAGCAGTACCGTTGCGCGGCAGTGTTCTTCGCACATCCCCGACCGAGTACGTACTGCTTCTCGTCGTTCACCACATCGCTGCGGACGGGCTGTCCATGGGCCCGCTCGCCCGCGACGTCGTCACCGCGTACGCGGCCCGCACACACGGCGCGCCGGCGCCGTGGGAACCGCTGCCGGTGCAGTACGCGGACTTCGCGCTGTGGCAATCGAACGTTCTGGGTTCCGCGGACGATCCCGAGTCCGTCCTGTCCACGCAGCTCGACTACTGGCGTACCCGGCTGGACGGCCTTCCCGACGTGCTGGATCTGCCCACGGACCGGCCGCGGCCTGCTGTCTCGTCCCAACGCGGGGCCGAGGTGGCGTTCGACATCGACCCGGCCGTAGCGTCGGCGATCAGGTCGCTTGCCCATCGCCACAGTGCCTCGGTGTTCATGGTCGCCGGAGCCGCTTACGCAGTCCTGCTGGCCCGGTTGTCCGGTACCACCGACATCCCGATCGGCACCACCGTGGCGGGTCGAAGCGCAGGTAGCCTCGACGACGTCGTCGGCATGTTCGTCGGAACCGTGGTTCTGCGCAACGAGATTCGGCCGGGGGAAAGCTTCGCCGATCTCCTCGACAGGGTGCGCAGCACCAACCTCGAAGCCCTGGAGAACGCCGACGTCCCGTTCGAGCAGGTCGTGGAAACACTGCGACCGACACGCGCGACATCCCACTCCCCGCTGTTCCAGGCGCTGCTGGCGTTCGAACCGGATCGTCCGTCGACGCTCGGACTGCCCGGCCTCACGGTCTCGGAATTTCCGTACGAATCCGGCGTCACGCGATTCGATCTCGCTCTGACGCTGCGGGAAACAGCAGACGGCCTCGGCGGTTCCCTGCGCTACAGCACCGACCTGTTCGACGCCGCCACCATCGACGGCTTCGTGGATCGGTTCACGCGGATTCTGACGGCAGCAGTGGAGAACCCGGCGCAGGTCGTCGGCGACATCGACATCCTCGCACCGTTCGAACGCGAACCAGTCCGCGGCCCGGACGCGGTCAGCCCCCGTACCCTCACTCAGTTGATCGGACAGGCCGTCGCGCAGAATCCCGACGGGGTCGCGATCCGCTGGAACGGGGAGGACCACACCTACCGCGAGGCCGACGACGCGTCGACCCGATTGGCTCGGGTACTGCTCGGATACGGAATCGGCCCCGAGACCGTCGTCGCGATCGGGCTTCCCCGCTCGGTGGATTCGGTTCTGACCGTGTGGGCCGTGACGAAGACCGGCGCCGCCTACGTGCCCGTCGACCCCGCATATCCGCAGGATCGACTGCAGCACATGGTCTCCGATTCCGGTGCGGTCATGGGCATCACGCTCACCTCGCACCGCAGTGCGCTGCCGGGCGACATCACCTGGCTCGAACTCGACGACCCGGAGATCCGCAGCGAAGTGGAGCGGGCACCGCGTCACGCCGTCGCAGCGGAAGAGCTGAACGGCGTCGCCGGACTCGACAGTGCGGCGTACATGATCTACACCTCCGGTTCCACCGGCCTGCCCAAGGGCGTCGTCGTCTCGCACCGGGGACTCGCGAACCTCGCCGAGTCCAGGCGCGAGGTGCACCGCATCGAACAGTCGTCGCGGTTCCTGCACAACACCTCACCGAGTTTCGACATGGCCGTCGGGGAAATGGTGTCCGCCCTGTCCGCAGCCGCAACACTGGTGGTGTCACCACCGGAGATACTGGGCGGCGACGAACTGGCCGCGTTCCTGCGCGACGAGTCCGTCACCCACACGCTGACGACCCCCTCCACTCTGTCCACGCTCGATCCGAGCGGCCTGGACACCGTGCAGGTCGTCTGCGTCGGCGGCGAGGCGTGCAGCCCCGAACTGATCGCGCGGTGGGCGCCGGGCCGAATCATGGTGAACGGCTACGGACCCACGGAAGCCACGGACATATCGACACTCGGCGAGATCACCGCCGACGCTCCCATCGACATCGGCAGGCCCGTCGCCGGCCTCGTCGCTCACGTTTTCGACGGACGCCTCCACCCGGTGCCCGACGGCGTGCCCGGCGAACTGTACGTCGGCGGCCCCGCCGTCGCACGTGGCTATCACGGCCGGCCAGGGCTGACGTCGACACGATTCCTCGCCGATCCGATCAGCGGCGGCCGCATGTACCGGACCGGGGACATCGTCCGCCGCACACCCGACGGTCGGCTCCGGTACAGCGGGCGCAGCGACACACAGATCAAGATCCGCGGGTTCCGCATCGAGCTCGGTGAGATCGACGCCGCACTGTCGACTCACCCCGGCGTCGACTTCGCGGTGACCGTCGGCCACGGCATGCCGTCGGGCGAGACGGTGCTCGTGTCCTACGTCCTCGGCGACCGAGACGCGGTGCAGGGTGACGCGGTGCAGGGTGACGCACTTCGGAGCTACCTACGGAAACGGCTTCCCGGATACATGATTCCGGCGTCCGTCACATATCTGACGACCGTCCCCCGCACACCGACCGGAAAGCTCGACGCCGGTGCGCTTCCACCACCCGACTTCGGCCGCGACACCGGCCCGAACAGACTCCCGTCCACGGCGACCGAACGGCTCGTCACAGAAGCATTCTCGGAGGTACTGGCAGTGAACGACATCTCGGTGACAGACGACTTCTTCGACCGAGGCGGGTCCTCGCTCACGGCGATGCGTGTGCTCAGCAAGCTGAGGGCATCGACCGGCACGGCTCTGTCCCTGCAGGCACTGCTCGCCGAACCCACGCCGGAATCGATTGCGACACTCCTGGACTCCGGATCCGACGGCAGCTCGTCGTTCGACGTGGTGTTCCCGATCCGCACCACAGGCGACGGGGTACCACTGTTCTGCATCCACCCGATCGTCGGACTGTCCTGGTGCTACAACGGACTCGACAAGTACACCGACCGGCCGATCTACGGCATCCAGACCCCAGCGCCGTCCGACCTGCCGGACAGCCTGGACGCCCTCGCACAGCGCTACATCGACGAAATCGAGAAGATCCTCCCGGACGGCCCCTACCACCTGCTCGGATGGTCACTCGGCGGAACGATCGCCCACGCCATGGCCGTCCGCCTCCGGGCCCAGGGCAAAACCGTCGGATCCCTGGTGCTGCTGGACAGCCATGCAGTACAGAACCAGGACGTCTGGGAGACAGAGCTTCCCGCCGCGGACCTGCTCGACGCCGTCGGAATCACCATGCCCGGTATCGACGGATTCGGACCGGGCGGGGGGCAGCGCATCCGCCTCGATTCGCTCCCGTCGCTCGTCGCGGGATCGGGCATCATCGAGACGCACGAGGTGGAACGGCTGATCGCTGCCGCACGACACAACCACGAGTTGGCCGTCGGGCACACCCCCGGCGTCTACGACGGTGACGTCCTGTTCGTCAGCGCCGGGCACGAGGAACTGCACGGACTCGCGACGTGGCACCCGTACGTGACCGGCGATATCTCGAACTTCTCGGTGTCGCACACGCATTGGCAGATGACGTCGCCGTCGGCGCTACGCGCTGTCGGTCCGCTCGTGGCACGGCACCTCGAGGTCGGCGCGTGAGGGTATTTCTCCGTCGGGCCCTCGTGGTCACCGCCGCCGCACTCCTGCTGGGACCGACCTCGGTCGCCGTCGCCCAACCGGAGACGCCCGGCGCGGTGAGCTCCGTCGACCACATCGACAAGATCAGCGATCGACGGTGGGACGTGCACGTCTACTCACCGTCGATGGATCGCGTAATCCCACTGCAGGTCCTCCGACCCGCGGACACCTCGGCACCGCGGCCGACGCTGTACATGCTCAACGGAGCCGGCGGCGGCGAGGACGGCGCGAACTGGCTGAAGCAGACCGACATGCCGGAGTTCTTCGCGGACAAGAACGTCAACGTCGTCATCCCCGTCGGCGGTTACCTCAGCTACTACACCGACTGGGAGCACGACGACCCCGGACTCGGGCGGAACAAGTGGCAGACCTTCCTGACCGAGGAACTGCCTCCCGTCCTCGACGACGCACTCGGGGCCAACGGCGTCAACGCGATCGGCGGCTTGTCCATGTCCGCCGGTAGCGTCCTCGATCTCGCGATCCAGGCACCCGGCCTCTACCGCGGGGTGGCGTCGTACAGCGGGTGTGCGCAGACATCGGATCCAGTAGCACGCAACTTCATTCGCACTCTCATCGCCGTGCGCGGCAAAGGCGACACCGACAACATGTGGGGTCCCGACGGTGATCCTCGCTGGGTCGAGCACGACCCGTACGTCAACGCCGAGGGGCTGCGCGGCCTGGAACTGTTCGTCTCCAACGCAACCGGTCTTCCCGGCCCGCACGAGATGCCGAACGCCGTACGCCCGGTCGGTTCACCCCCACTGCAGGAGCAGATTCTGCTGGGCGGGGTGATCGAAGCCGTCGCCAACGGGTGCGCCGAACGGCTGCAGCAGCGGCTCGGCGAACTGGGTATTCCAGCGCAGTTCGACCTGGGACACCCGGGTACGCACTCGTGGCTGTACTGGCAGGACGCTCTCCGCGCATCCTGGCCGACCCTGGAGCGCGCGCTGGCCGGCTGACGCCTTTTCACGTGCAAAATTTATATTCTACGAAAGCTGTGAGCATGACCCGTGCGTTGAAATCTCTCGTCATCGCCGGCGCACTGATCTGCGGCATGCCCGCAGTGGCGTCGGCCAACCCGCAGACACTGGGCGCGCAGGGGCCGGACGTCTCCTCGTGGCAACACATCGACGGCACCAAGATCGACTGGCACAGCGTGCGAAAGTCCGGCCACGACTTCGCGATGGTGAAGGCAACCGAAGGGCTCGACTACATCAACCCGTACTTCGTGCAGGACTGCCTCGTCATGCGAGCAGCCGCAGTGGCCCGCGGCGCGTATCACTATGCGGACGTACGGCTTTCACCCGAAGCACAGGCCGCTTACTACTCGACGGTGGTGCTCGGAATCAACGGGCCAGGCGACCTGCCTCCGGTGCTGGACCTCGAACACTCGCACGGACTGCCGCCCGAGCACCTCATCGACTGGACCCACCGGTACCTGAACACGGTGCACCTGCTCACCGGACGTCAGCCGATCATCTACACCTATCCGAACTTCTGGCGCACCGCGATGGCGGACACCCACGAGTTCAACCACTACCCACTGTGGATCGCGGACTACAACGACACCCTCGGACCACTCCCCGGCGGGTGGACGAACTGGTTGTTCTGGCAGTACACCGACAGCGGCCGAATCCCCGGGATCGATGCACCGACGGACATCAACCACTACTCCGGCGACGACATCCGTCCGTTGGCGCGCTGGTAACCCCCATGTGAGTCAGCCGAGCCAGTCGAGAACTGCTGCAGCAGTCCAGGATTGCTGCATGCTGCCGAGTGGCTCACCCGTGAACGGCTCGTAGTACTCGGCGAACGTACCGTCGCTGGCCTGCCGCAAGCCTTCCTCACGCAGGTCCAGTGAACGCTCCGCCCAACCCCGGCGCGAGAACGCCCACGAGAACAACCACGTCATGACGGGCCACACCGGACCGCGCCAGTATTCGCGCGGGCGGAAATCTCGCGACACCGGCGACGTCGACGGCGGTACCGCGTAGCGAAGGTCGGGGTGCCCACAGAAACGTGTTCCCTCGAACAGCCGCAGTAGCGTCCGCTCCTGCTCACGCGGTAGTCCACCGCACAACAGCGGCGCGAACATCGCGATGGTGTCGGTGGTGATCCAGCGCCGAGCCCGCAGATCGTAATCTCGTGCCGCACCCGACCGGCTGTCCGTCGTGGCGATGACGCCTGTGCGAAACTTCTCGGCCCATCCACGCAACTCGCGCACATCGGAATTCGGTTTCGAATGCTCCTCGCCGATGGTCGCCAACACATCACACGCCATGGCGAAGATCGCGCTGACGAACACGTCCTCGACCGCGAAGCTCATCTTCTCCTTGAGCGCAGCGTCGTCGTACCCCGCCTGCTTCATCTCCTCGACGAGCCAGATGTAACGGTCGTACTCGATATTGCTCGGCCGCTGCGACGCGTCGGTCACGACCGTGTCGTCCTTGCGCACATACGGCGGCATCTCCCCGGGCACGACACCCCGGTACGACGCGTCCCACCGCGGCGAGTTGTCCATCCCGGATTCCCAGCCGTGAAACAGGGTGACGCGGCCGTTGTCCGCAATGTCGCGCGCCTCGGCCAACCAGCGATGCCACCGCACCAGGTTGTCCCACCGGCGGTCGAGGAACTCCTCCGCGACCGCTCGGGTGGTGCGGCCGTGACGACGGGAATGATCGAGAATTCTCTGCACCGCGATCGCGTGGACGGGTGGCTGGGTGATGCCCGACGTCTGCGGCCCCAACGGAGCGTGCACCGCCAGTTCCGACGTCTCCCACCTCGCCGGACCGGGGAAGTACCCGTCGACGCCGTTGGCGAACACGATGTGCGGAATCATCCCGTTCTTCCACTGCGCCGACAACAACGTGTCCAACTCGACGACCGCGCGTTCCACGCTCAGCGGCGCCAACCCGACCGACACGAACGCCGCGTCCCAGCTCCACATGTGCGGATACAGCTTCGGGGCGGCGCTCGTCATGGTGCCCAGGTCGTTGCCGCGCAGAAGGTAGGCAGCCCGCGCGGCCAACTGTGTCGAAGTGAATCCACGGTCGCCCATCCCTCTAGTTTGCGACCCTTCCGTACTTTCCGCCCATCGAGACTCGAGTTTTTTTCAGGACCGTAACTGTCCGCAATCGTCTCTACTGTCGTTCTCACCAGCAACGAAAGGGAACACCATGACTCTCACCGGTGAAAAAGCCGACATTGCGCGAATGCTCGCCGATCAGCGCAAGAACTTCCTGTACACCGTCACCGGCATCACCGACGACCAGGCCCGCACCCGAACCACCGTCAGCGAACTGACCCTCGGCGGCCTGCTCCACCACGTCGTCAGCAACGAGCGCGGCTGGATGAAAACCATCGCCGACATGGACGAGAACGCAGAATTCGACATGTCCCGTATGGGCACCGAATACGTCATGGGTCCCGACGAGACCGTTGCCGGACTGATCGACGACCTCGCCCGCGTCGCCGCCGACACCGAAACAGCACTCGCCACCATGGACCTCGACGCCCAAATCCCACTCCCGACGGCACCCTGGGCTCCCGAACGCGCATGGCAATCGGCACGGTTCACCCTGCTGCACATCCTGCGCGAAATCGCCCAGCACGCCGGCCACGCCGACATCATCCGCGAATCCCTCGACGGCGGCAGCACCACCATGTCCATGGCCGCCGAAGCGGGCATGACATTCGACTGAGCCCGATCCGTCGGACCGAATGAACCGTTCGGTCACTCCAAGTGACCGAACGTCACGTTCGGTCCGGCACAGTGCACGGATCTAAGGTGGAAGCATGACTTCCACTGCGCTGGTGACGGGTGCGAGCCGGGGACTCGGGGCGGAGATTGCCCGGGTATTGGCGTCGGATCACGAGGTTCGACTGGGCGGACGGTCGGCGGACTCGCTGGCGTCGATTGCGTCGGAACTGCCGGGTTCGACGCCGTGGCCGGTGGATCTTCTCGATCACGACGCTGTGGCCAGGGCGGCGGAGGGTATCGAGTCTCTCGACGTGCTGGTGCACAATGCAGGCGTTGCCGCGCTGGGGACGGTTGCCGAGTCCTCGATTGCGGATTGGCGCGCCCAGTACGAGTCGAACGTTCTCGCGGTCGTGTCCCTGACGAAGGCTCTTCTGCCGGCTTTGCGACGGGCAGGCGGCCACGTGGTACTCATCAATTCCGGGGCGGGTCTGCGTGTCAATCCAGGGTGGGGCGCGTACGCCGCGTCGAAGTTCGCGTTGAGGGCCTTCGGCGACGCGTTGCGCGCGGAGGAGCCGACGCTTCGGGTCACGTCGATTCACCCCGGACGCATCGACACGGACATGCAGAGGGCGATCGTCGAACACGAAGGGGATCACTACGAGCCGTCGCACTTCCTGCGGGCATCCACCGTCGCACAGGCAGTCCGCAATGCAGTCGACACACCGGCCGACGCTGATCCGACCGACATCGTGCTCAAGCCGATTCCCCGCTGAGCAATCGGAACACCGATGAACGGCAGCCATACTCGGGCGGTGATGATTCGACGCGAACGTCCAGCCGACCGCCCGGCCGTGCTCGGCGTCGTGCGGGCAGCATTCCGCCAGGACGACGCCGAACCTGTCGAAGTCGGGTTGACCGAGAAGCTGTTCGCCGACGGGTACGTCCCCGAGTTGTCGCTGGTCGCGGTCGTGGACGGGACAATCGCGGGGTACGTCATCGGTAGCCGCGGCGTCGACTTCGGGGTCGGGATCGGACCGCTCGCCGTGCTCCCGGAGTTCCAGGGCACCGGCGTCGGGAAAGCGTTGATGTACGCGCTGATCGGCGCGTCGGAGGCACTCGACATCCCGGTGCTGGCTCTGCTGGGCGACCCCGGTTACTACAGCCGGTTCGGGTTTCGCGCGGCCTTCGATGTCGGCGTCGAATCGCCCGACCCCGCGTGGGGCCACTTCTTCCAGGCCCTCCAGCTCGGTGCAGGCCCGGTGAACGGGAGCTTTCGGTATGCGAAACCCTTCGACGAGCTGGAGTGACGGACCTAAACTGAGCGCATGCCACTGTCGAAATCGGAACGAGAAGAGTTTCTGTCCGAGCCGCACATCGCGGCCCTGTCGGTCTTCGCCGGCAACGATCGAGGTCCACTGACCGTACCCATCTGGTACCAGTACACCCCCGGCGGCGAAGCCTGGGTGCTCACCGGGAAGACTTCCAGGAAGGCCGAGTTGATCCGTGCTGCAGGGCGATTCAGCTTGATGGTCGAGCGCACGGAGCCGTCCATCCGCTACGTTTCGATCGACGGGCCTCTGCTCCGCGAAGAGCCGGGCAGCGAGGAGAAGTCACGAGAGATGGCCAGCCGCTACCTCGCGCCCGACAAGGTCGAGGGATACCTCGAGTTCGAGAAGACCCTGGGTGAACACGTCGCGTTCTACCTAGAGCCTCGACACTGGTTGTCCGCAGACATGGGCGCTATCTGAGCCTCGCCCGGTGACCCGGTGCTAAATTTCGTACCGTGAAGTCACCTGTTCCCGATTACCTGCGGGAAGTACTGGACAGCCTGTCGAGCAATACGGACGGCGAGGTCGCGGACTACATTCCCGATCTCGCGCATGCGAACCCCGACGTGTTCGGGATTGCGGTGACGACGGTCGACGGACGGACTCATTCCGTCGGCGACGACGAGACCGAGTTCTCGATCCAGTCGATTTCCAAGCCGTTCGCGTACGCGGCCGCGCTGACCGACCGGGGCTTCGACGCCGTGCTCGACACGGTCGGGGTGGAGCCGTCGGGCGAGGCGTTCAACGAGCTGTCCCTCGAAGGTGACACTCGCCGGCCGAAGAATCCGATGATCAACGCAGGCGCCATCGCCACACATTCTCTGCTGGGTTCGTCGGTCGAGGAAAGAACCTCTCGCGCACTGAGTTTCTTCTCGACCCTCGCCGGACGGCAGCTGTCCGTCGACGAGTCCGTCTGCCGGTCCGAGCTGGACACTGCGGACAGAAACCTCGCCATCGCGCACATGCTGCGCAACTACGGCATTCTCCCCGACGAGGCCCATGCCGTCGTCGAGGGCTACACGACGCAGTGCTCCATCAACGTCACGGTCCGCGACCTCTCGCTGATGGGAGCCACGCTGGCGTCCGGCGGGGTTCACCCGACGTCCGGCGAACAGGTCGTCAGCAGGGCGGTCGCCCGGCAGACCCTGTCGGTCATGGCAGGAGCGGGCATGTACGACGCAGCCGGCCACTGGTTGACGTCGGTGGGTATTCCCGCGAAAAGTGGTGTGGCGGGCGGTCTTCTGGGTTCGCTGCCGGGCCAGGTGGGAATCGGCGTCCTGTCACCGAGACTCGACTCGCACGGCAACAGCGTCCGCGGCGTGCAGGTCTTCGAGCGGCTGTCCGACGACATGGGCATGCATCTGATGGACGTCGAGCCCTACGGTTCGTCGGTCCTGCGGAGCATCCGCGACGAGGACGGCGAATCGACGGTCGAGCTGCAGGGCGTCGTACAGTTCGGTGGCGCGGAGATGCTGCTCGACGCCTTGTCCCGCGACACATCCTCGGGCACAATCGTTTTCGACGTCTCCCGGGTGAACCGGTTCTCCGACGTCGGCCGACGAATGACTCTCGAAGGTATGCGACGCATCGTGCTCGACGGCCGAGACGTCGCGCTCATCGATCCCGACGGTGTTCTGCCGGACCCGAACCTGGGCGACGGCACTTACCCCCGGATCCGGACTCAGGACGCCTGATTCAGCAGGATCTCGGTGAACGCTGTTGTCACCGAGGTGATGTGCTCGGGGTGGGTGATCACCGAGACGGTGCGCGTCGGTGCGTCGACCACGTCGATCCGATGAAGCCGAGGAAACAACTCGGCCAGTGACGACGGCAGCAGTGTGACACCCAGCTGCGCCTCCGCCAGCCCGGTGACGAGTTCCGCCGAGTCCGCTTCGATGACCGGACCCCGCTCGACGGACGACTGCGTGAACGCGTGATCGGTCTGCATGCGGGCTTCGCTCCCCGCGGGCCGGTCGATCATCGGGACTCCGCCCAGTTCAGCCAGGCGCACCGTCACCCTGCCTGCCCACTCGTGACGGGGGGAGACGAACAACGACAGCTTCTCCGTCCACAGCGCAGTCGACGTCAGACCGACGTGCGTCCGGCCCGGCGCGAGGCCGATGATCCCCAGGTCGAGGGAACCGTCGGCGACACCTGCGACGGTATCCGCGCTGCCCCTCGGCAGCAGAGACACCGTCGTGTTGGGATGCGAGGTCCCCAACGCGGCGACGGCCGCGACCACATCCACCCGGGTCAAAGGAACGATCATTCCGACGCGGAGGCGTCGAACTTCGGTGTTCGACGGCGAGACGTCCGAGACGAGGCGCGCCACCGCACCCAGCACGCCGTAGGCGCGTTCGAGGAAGATCTGGCCCGCCTTGGTGACGGTGACGCTACGGCTGGTGCGAGTGAACAGCTCGACGCCGAGCTCTCGCTCGAGGTCGCGGATCTGACTGCTCAGAGCGGATTGCGCGACGTGCAGGCGGGCGGCAGCTCGGCTGAAGTGCTGTTCCTCGGCCACCGCGACGGCGTATTGGATATGACGGAGTTCCACCCACTCAATCTATCGCTTAGCGCGATCGATGGTGCTGATCGATCTATTGGACAGCATGATCGATCAGGAGAAGGCTGTACCCGTGAACACGACAACGTCGAACAAAACCGGGATGGGGACTCCCGTCGTCGCCCTCATGGCGGTGGCAACGGGACTGAGCGCCGGCGGCAACTACCTCAACCAGCCACTGCTCGACCTCATCGCCGAACACTTCGGAGTCTCGCAGTCCGCGGCCGCAGTGTCGGTCACCGTCGCGCAGATCTCCTACGCACTCGGTCTGCTGTTCCTCGTTCCGCTCGGCGATGTGGTCGATCGACGGAAGCTCAGCGTCGGACTGATGGCGCTGGCTGCCGTCGGGCAGGCTCTCGCCGGCTTCTCGCCCGGACTCTCGTGGTTGCTCGTCGGGACCGCCATGGCCGGATTGTTCTCCGTTGCCGCGCAGGTCATCGTTCCGTTCGCAGCCTCGATGGCCGACCCGTCGGAGTCGGGCCGAGTCGTCGGAATCGTCATGGGCGGTTTGCTGACGGGAATTCTGCTGGCCCGCAGCATCTCCGGCCTACTGTCCGACGTGACCGGATGGCAGGGGGTGTACCGGCTGGCCTCGGTCCTGATGTTGATCGCGGCAGCGGGCTTGTGGCGGGTACTGCCGCGACACTCGGGGACAGCAGGCGTGTCCTACCTGCCCGCGCTGGCGTCGATGGGCGTGCTCGTCCGTCGGTACCCCCGGTTGCGTGTTCGATCCGCCCTCGGTGCCTTGTCCTTCGCGTCGGTCAGCGCAGTGTTCGCCACGATGACGTTGCTGCTCACCACCGAATTCGGCTTCTCCGCAGCTCAGATCGGGCTGATCGGGCTCGCCGGCGTGGCCGGTGCGCTGATGGCGTCGGTCGCCGGCCGTCTGGCCGACCGCGGACTGGTTCAGTGGGGAACCGGAATCGGCGTCGTACTGCTGATCGCCGTGTGGCCGCTGTTCATGATCGGAAGCCACGTCTGGCTCGTGTTCGTGCTTGCCTTCGTCCTGGTCGATTTGGCACTGCAAGGCGTGCACGTCAGCAATCAGAACGTCGTCTACGCCTTGGAACCCGAAGCACGGGCGCGCATCAACTCGATCTACATGACGACGTACTTCGTCGGAGCGTCGGTGGGGTCCGCCGTCGGCACGCTCGCCTGGAAGCACTACGGCTGGACCGGAGTCTGCATCACCGGAGTGGTGTTCGCCGGTCTGTCGCTGCTGGTGTGGCTGCGCGATCTACAGCTCGGCCGTACCGATCAGCCGCAACTACCGCCGACGCCGAGGCCGGACAGCGCGGAGAACAGTCGGTCCGCCAATCGAGCGTGACCGCCGTCGTTCGGGTGAATTCCGTCGGGCGCGTAATCGGTGGCCGGGTTCAACCATCGCTCCGCCTTCGGATCCAGGAACGTCACGCCTGCCACCCCGGCCGCATCGCGAAGGTGGCGTCGGATCTCGTCGATGTTGCCGTGTTTGGCATTGGGGGCACCGGTCGGCCCGACGACGATGATCCGCGCTTGCGGCGCCACCACGCGATAAGTGAGATACAGGCCGGTCGCCGCCGCGAACAACCTGCCGTCGCCGCGGTCGTTTCCGCTGCCCTGCACGATGATCACGTCCGGAAGCGACGTCGCGACGGCCGCTACCCGCGGGACACTGACGAACGGGTCGGTGCTTGCCGCGTACCCGCTGCCGGACCGCGCCACCAGATTCAGATCCCAGCAACCCCTGGCCCCGAGCAGAGTGGCGTAGCCGCCGTAGCCGCTGCTCGCGCCGATACCCGCGCTGAAGGAATCGCCGACGATCGCCACCCTCAACGGACGTGGTTGCGCGTGCGCGGGAACGTTCCCGACGAGCAGTGCGGCAACGACGATCGCACACAACGCAATCAGCTTTCTCACGAGAACGATGGTAAGTCAGCGAGACTCACGGAGCATCGGTCTTGAGAATTTTCATGGTGATGCGCGAGTCCACCCGCGCGATGGCCGGATCACCCATAAGTTGTGTCGTGAGCCATTTTTCGAACGCTACAAGGTCCGCCACACGAACACGAATGAAATAGTCGGGGATGCCGAACATCCTGCGCAACTCCGCGACCTCCGACATCCCGGCCATGCGTTCCTCGAATGCGGCCACCGTCCGGAAGTCCTTCGCGACGAGGTCGGCATGAATGATGACTTCGAACCCCCGCCCCATGCGTGTTCGATCGACTATGGCGGAGTAACCGGTGATGACGCCGTCCTCCTCCAACTTGCGGACGCGCCTCAGGCACGGCGCAGGCGTGAGCCCCACCTGCGCAGCCAACTCCTGATTGGTCAACCGGCCGTTCTCCTGCAGCAGCAACAAAATGTGCTCATCGATGGCATCCACATCTCTGATATTGCGCGCATCTCGGGCTTTACACAAGAAGCGGCAACAAAATCGCGCGACGTATTTCCTATCATTGCCGCATGACCACGCTCGCCCCCACCCAGCTACGCTCCCCGTTCCGCGACGCCACCCGATCAGCAGGCGTCGTATGGCTCGGATTGTTCGTTCTGGGAATCGGTTTCGGGGTGATCGTCACCGCACACGATCTCCCGTGGTGGCTCGCGCCCATCATCTCCGGCGTCCTCTTCGCCGGCTCCGTCGAATTCATTCTGGTCGGGCTCCTGGCCGCATCCGCGCCCCTCGCCGCGATCGCCATCACCACACTGCTGGTCAACTCACGGCACCTGTTCTACGGTCTCACCTTTCCCCTGCAACGCGTCGACGGCCGAATGGCCAAGCTGTACAGCATCTTCGCGCTCTGCGACGAAGCCTTCGCCCTCGCATCCGCCCGACTACGAGGCCGACAGATCCTGTGGACCCAGTTCGGCCTGCACTCGTCGTGGATGGTCGGATCCCTCGTCGGCGCCGGTGTGGGCAGCTCCCTGCTCGCCGGACTCGAAGGACTCGACTTTGTTCTCACCGCACTGTTCGTCGTGCTGTTCCTCGACGTCTACCGCGAAAATCCCGACCGGGTGACGCTGATGTTGGCCGTCGGCGCCGGGATGATCGGGTGGGTGCTCGCGCCTGGATCCATGCTGGTCGTGGCAATGTGCGTGTTCACCGCAGCCCTGATGGTCAGGCACCGGCGTGGTTGACTACTGGTACATCGCCGCAGCCCTGGCCGTCGCCGTCGGAATCACATTCTCGCTGAGAGCAATTCCGTTCCTCGTCCGATCGTCCCTGCGAGAATCCGCCCTCCTCGACTCACTCGGTAAGTGGATGCCCCTCGGCGCCGTCGCCATCCTCGCCGTCTACGCCCTGTCCTCCATCGACCTCACCGGCGCCGCCCACGGCATCCCACCCCTCGCCGGCGTCACCGTCACCATCGGCCTGCACCTCTGGCGCCGCAACATCGCCCTCAGCATCCTCGGCGGCACCGTCACCTGCGTCATCCTGCAGAACTGGGTGTTCTGAACCCGTCGAATTCGCACTTGTGCAGGTCCTCACCGGCGTGTCGTCTGCACAAGTGCGAACTCGAGATGGACTGGATGAATCACGAATCCCACCAGTGTCATTCGGGGGCTCGACCGAATCGTAATATAACGAGTCTGTGACGCGGGTAACAGTGTTGGTTGAATGCGCGACATACTCCTCAGGCGGCACAAGAGACCCACTGAAGACATTCCGACAGACTCGACCCTGGAGGCACCGCATGACCGTAGTGAACGATTACTCGAAGTTGGCCTTCACCGATTACGCCGACACTGCGGTCACCAACTACGCAACGCCTGCGGTTCTGCCCATTCGCACCACCGGCACCCAGGCTCCAGTCTTCTGCATCCACCCGATCGAGGGGCTGACCAGCTGCTACGCCGAGCTCGTGGAGCATGTCGGCGAAGATCGGCCCGTGTATGGGGTTCAGGCGATCAGCACCAAGGCCGAGTCTCTGGCATCGCTCGCCGCGCTCTACGCCGACGAGATCGTGGCGGTCCAGGCGTCGGGCACCGTGCATCTTCTCGGTGTCTCCTTCGGCGGCGTTCTCGCCCACGCGATAGCCGTCGAGCTCCAGCGCCGGGGCGTGAGCGTCGGGCAGCTCGTTCTGGTGTCGGCCGAACCACGTCCGCAGGCCGCCGACACGGGCCGCGAACTCCTGGCACGAATGGGCGACGTCATCGACCGCAGCCGCGCCGAGGAACTCCTGGCCATCGCCGCACACAACGGCACACTGGCGGCTCGGCATTTCCCCGGCGTGTTCGTCGGGCAAGCAGTGGTAGTTGCCGACGAGTTCGGCGGCGGCGCCTGGCACCCGTTCATCAGCGGAACGGTCACCAAGTACCTGATTCCCGACGCACGCGATCTCTCCCTCGTCGGCGAATTGGCCGACCGCTTCTTCTGACCGCGAACCGCGGAGTCACTCCAACGCCGTAATCAACGGGCCGATCGGGCCGAGATCGAGTGCTCCGGACCCCGCCGCGCGCTCGTCGACTGCAGGGAGCAGGGCCGTGTGTGCGCGTCGAGCAGCGCCGTGATGCCCGACGCGGAGGGCAGCTGTACCGACCAGGTACCAACAGATTTCGGCCATCAGATCGTGCGGCGGATCGGGGACCGTCTCGAGCATGCCCGACGCCTCCGCGTCGGTCGCGAGGAGCGGTTGGGCCCACGGCGCATAGGGGCCGAAGTCTCCCCTGGGTAGTGCAGTGTCGTTCCGCAGAGCCGTGGTCAGCGCGGACATGGCGGTCAATCCGGTTCGGAATCCAGGCATTTCGTCACCGTCCGGTGGAGGTGGTCCGCCGGTGAAGGTGTAGCGGAACCACGCGGTGAACACCGACGCGAGGGGGCGATCGAATCTGGCGGCGATTCCGTCCACGAGGTCTGCCTCCGCCGAGGCTTCGTCGATGTCGTCGAGCGCGCACAACGCTTGCATGCGGATCAGTCGACCGGCGATGTCGAAGGTGGGCAACTCGGATGCCACGGCGATGTCGATGATGTCGGCACCGATGCGTTCACGATCGCGGGCCAGGCCGGTCCTCCGACACGTCTGCAGATAGCGTGCGCTCAGCGCGAGGCAGAGTAGCGCCGGGTCGGCGAGGGTCCGCGCCAGCCGCTCGGCCTCTCGTGCCTCGTCCATCCGGCTGTCCACGCCACGAGATTCCATCGCGATCGTCGCCAGCAGACGGGCCCGTACCCGGGTCGACGCCGTCGGCGGGAGGATCGCCAGAGTCCGGTCGGCGGCCTCGACGATGGCCGCTGATTTCGCCGGATCGTCGGACCGCGTCCAGACTCCCGGAACGTCGTAACCCACGACGACGCGTGCCGTCAGCTCCGGATCACCGAACTGCTCGGCAGCGCGGATCGTCGCCACGCGCTGCTCGGTGGCCGCGTCGACCGATCCGGACTGGGCAAGAAGCGGCAGAAGCGCTGTAGCACTTTCGATCTGCGATCGCGCACCGCCGCGAGCCTGCGCCGCCGCAGTCTGCATCAGGACAGAGCTACCGTGAGAGAGCAGCCCAGAATCCCGCGTCAGAATACGCTGTTCCAGACTTGCCAGGCGATCACTCGGATCGAGGCCCAGCCCACGAACGAACGTCTCGCGAGCACGCCGCAGAACCTCGAGCGCGTCACCCTGCCGACCCGCCCCGTACAACGCAACAGCCAACAGACGCCACCCCTCCTCACGCCACGGGTGCTCGTCGACGTGGCGGTCGAGTGACGCAATGATGCTGTCCCCCTTGCCCTCGGCGATCCGCGCCTCCGCACGTCGCTCCACGGCACCGGCCCTGAGCTCTGCGATTCGCGCGCGTTCTCCCGTTGCCCACGCACGATCCGCGAACTCCTCGAACGCATGTCCGCTCCACTGCTCGAGTGCATGCTCGGGCTCGTCGTCCCGAACCAACTGCTCCGCGCGCCACAGATCCACCGCGTCGGCGGCCAGAACGAGTGCGTATCCGGCACCCCTGGTCACCAACGTCGTCGGGGGAGTGCGCGCCGGCCTGCCAGGCTCCAGGATCTTCCGAAGCTCACCCACGAAGGTCTGCACGATGCCGAGTGCACCCGCAGGTGCGTCCTCCCACAGATCGTCGACGAGACTCGACGTGCGCACCGTCTTACCGCGAGCGATCACCAGCAGGCAGAGCATCTCGCGTAGACGCGGCTTCGAGATGCGCACCGGCATACCGTCGATCTCCACCTCCACCGGGCCGAGAACGCGGATCCGAAGCTCGCTCACGCTGCGATTCTAGTTCGCGCTGATCGGCCGCTGATCGACGTGCACGACGATCGACGCATGTACATGAACCTCACCGGAAAATCGGCATTCGTCAGCGGTTCCACCGAAGGAATCGGATACGCCGTCGCGCGGGCGCTGCTCGCCGAAGGCGTCGACGTGACGATCAACGGCCGCGACACTGCGCGGCTCGATCGTGCCGTCGAATCACTGCAACACCACGCCCCCGACGCCACCGTCCGCGGAATCGTCGCCGACTTCGCCGTGGCCACCGACGTCGAACTCCTTCTCGACCGACTCGGGGACGTCGACATCCTCGTGAACAACGTCGGTCTGTTCGAACTCACACCCTTCACCGACATCTCCGACGACGACTGGCAGCGATACTTCGACGTCAACGTCATGAGCGGAGTGCGTCTGGCCCGACGCCTCATGCCCGGCATGCTGGGGCGTGGATGGGGACGAATCCTGTTCGTCAGCAGTGAATCCGGAGTCGACGTGCCGGCCGACATGATCCACTACGGCACGAGCAAGACCGCGATGCTGTCCCTGGGGAACGGGTTGGCCAAGCTCACGAAAGGCACTGCTGTGACGGTCAATTCGGTCCTCGGTGGACCCACCTACTCCGACGGAGTCGCACGGACCGTCGACGCTCTCGCCGCGGCGCGGTCCATCCCCGTCGACGACCTGAAATCTGCCATCGCGATCTCCAACACGACGTCCCTGCTGCAACGTTTCATCGAACCGGCCGAAATCGCGAACATGGTGACGTTCCTGGCCAGCCCGGTCGCCTCGGCCACCAACGGCGCAGCGGTCAGAGTCGACGGGGGAGTCCTACCCACGCTGCTCTAGGGCACCGGCGTCGGCGCGAGGCTGTTGCCCGGGGGAATCGTGGCGCAATTGCTGTGCGTCGGAGCCCCCGAGAAACGCTCGGTCATGAACAGCAGGCCCTGGGCCTCGAACGGCGGAAAAGCCTCGCCGTGGGTCAACCCGTCGTACTGCGAGTACTGGACGTCGACGCCCTGGCTGCAGTACTGGTGTGCAAGCGCCTGAACGTCGGCAGTGATCATGATGGTGTCACCGATCGGATCCGCGTGGCCAACGGCCAAGAACATCGGAACACGCGGTGTACCTGCGGTGCCCATGATGTTGTCGTTGATCGCCTCGACTACCTCCGGCACATCCAGAAGTGACGTGTACGGCGCCTTCACCATGTCTGCATCGGTGAGGGTGGGGTAGTCGTCGGCGAACTGCGCGATGCACTCCTGATCCACCTGGTCCATCACCTGCAGCCCGTAGTCCGAGACGAATTCGCTGGTGTTCAGTCCGTACGCCCGCTGGTACGCGACGATGAGTGCCGGAATCACACCCGCCCATTGCGCGCTTCCGCTGACGTACGGAAGATTGTGCGCGAGGTCGACCGGGAGACCACCCGCCGCGACGCCGACAAGGTTGAGCTCCGGCGCGTAACTCGGTGCAACCTCGGCACCCCACTGCGTCGGAACCGAGCCTCCCGAGTATCCGATCATCCCGACGGGAGTCGACGTCGGCACCTGCAGGAACTGCTCGGCCGCGCGAATACCGTCCAGCGCCGCGTATCCGGACTGTCGTCCGATCGTCCACTCCAGTTCTTCACCTTCGTAATCCGGCGCGACGACGGTGTATCCCGCAGCGAGGTAACCCGCGATCACTGCCTGCTCCGCCTCGGCAATAGGACTCGTCGCACCACCGCTGAGGGTGTAGGACGGGTCGCACTGCGATCCGAGAGCGTCGTACGCCATGTGGTACGAGACGATCTTGGTCGGGCCGGGAATCAGCGGTCGCAGAACGGCCGCCGCGGTGACTGCACCGCGACCCTGTTGATCGGTGGTGCGGAACAGCACCTGATCCCCGGTGATCGGCGTGGTCAGGGTCGGCGTTGCGAACACCATCGGCCGACTCCGCAGCACCGTGCCCGGCGCAACGTCGAGAGACCCGTCGTAGCTGTAGAACGGATCGTTCGCCGGAATTGGCGACCCGGGACCCGGATCCGCCTGGGCAACGAACGCACTCGACCCGACGACCACGGCAGCGACCACGCCGACCAAGAAGCCTTTACCAACTCGTGACATGAGACAGATTAAAGCGCACCCATGCCCCCTGTGGCACCACTGATCGCAAGTCTCATCCTCAAAGGATGGGTCCACTCACGCAGGGGATTACTTCAGAACGATATTGACCATGCGTCCCGGAATGACGATGACCTTCGTCGGCGCCTTTCCGTCCAGCAGGGCTGCGATCTTCTCGTCCTCCAACGCGATTTTCTCGACGTCGGCCGGAGCTGAATCGGCAGGTACGGAGACACGGCTACGGACCTTGCCGTTGACCTGGATCGGGTAGTCGACGGTATCCGCGACGAGCCACTTCTTCTCGACCCGCGGGAACGGCCCGTGGGCGAGAGAACGATCGTGGCCGAGCAGCTTCCACAGCTCCTCGGACAGATGCGGAGCCATCGGTGCGAGCATCAGGACCAGCGGCTCCACGACACCGCGCGGTGCACCGTCCGGATACGCCTTCGTGAGGTGGTTGGTGAGCTCGATGAGCTTGGCACCGGCCGTATTGTCGCGCAGCGCAGTGTAATCCGCCTCCACACCGTCGATCACCCGATTGAGGACGCGCAACGTGTCCTCGGTGGGCTTGTCGTCGGTGACGCGCACAGCGCCGGTCTCCTCGTCGAGCACCAGCCGCCACACACGCTGCAGGAAACGCTGCGCGCCGACGACGTCCTTGGTCGCCCACGGACGCGAGGTGTCCAGCGGACCCATCGACATCTCGTACACACGCAGGGTGTCGGCACCGTACTCGGTGAAGATGTCGTCGGGCGAGACCGAGTTCTTCAGGCTCTTGCCCATCTTCCCGTACTCGCGGTTGACAGGTTCGCCCTGGTAGAAGTACCCGCCGTCGCGTTCTTCCACCTCCTCGGCCGGAACGTAGACGCCACGCGCATCGGTGAACGCATAGGCCTGGATGTAGCCCTGGTTGTAGAGGCGACGGTACGGCTCGCTCGAGCTGACATGCCCCAGATCGAACAGCACCTTGTGCCAGAACCGCGAGTACAGCAGGTGCAGCACCGCATGCTCGACGCCGCCGACGTACAGATCGACGCCGCCCGGATCGTTCGGGCCGTGGATCTCCGGACGCGGCCCCGTCCAGTACTTCTCGTTCTCCGGGTCCGCGAACGTCTCCGAGTTGGTCGGATCGATGTACCGCAGCTGGTACCACGAGCTACCCGCCCACTGCGGCATCACATTGGTGTCGCGGCGGTACGTCTGCAGCCCGTCGCCGAGATCCAGCTCCACCTCCACCCAATCCGACGCCTTCGCCAGGGGCGGGGAGGGCTCGGAGCTTGCGTCGTCCGGGTCGAAGGAGACCGGTGCGTAGTCTTCGACCTCGGGAAGCTGAACGGGGAGCACACTGTCCGGGAGTGCGTGGGCATTGCCGTCGGCGTCGTAGACGATGGGGAAGGGTTCGCCCCAGTACCGCTGACGGGCGAACAGCCAGTCCCGCAGCTTGTACTGGATCTTGCCGATGCCCGTGCCGTCGGCTTCCAGCTTCTTCACGATGGCGGCCTTGGCGTCGTCGACCGAAAGCCCGTCCAGGAAGCCGGAGTTCACCAACGGGCCGTCGCCGGTGTATGCGGCCTCGGTGACATCTCCGCCCGAGATGACCTCGCGGATGGGCAGCCCGAACTTCGTGGCGAATTCCCAGTCGCGTTGGTCGTGGGACGGCACCGCCATGATCGCGCCCGTGCCGTAGCCGGTGAGGACGTAGTCCGCGATGAACACCGGGACCTGTTCACCGTTGACGGGATTGACGGCGTAGGAGCCGGTGAAGACACCGGTCTTCTCCTTGTTCTCCTGACGCTCCAGGTCGGACTTCGCGGCGATCGAAGAGCGGTACGTTGTAACGGCTTCCGCGGGAGTCGCGGCGCCGCCGGTCCAGATCTCCGACACACCGTCGGGCCAGGAGGCAGCCACCAGACCGTCGACCAAGTCGTGTTCGGGCGCGAGCACCACGTAACTGGCACCGAACAGCGTGTCCGGCCGCGTCGTGAACACCGTGATGTCACCGAATGACACCTCGGCGCCGCGCGATCGACCGATCCAGTTGCGCTGCATCGTCTTGACCTTGTCCGGCCAATCGAGGTACTCGAGGTCGTCGATCAAGCGATCCGAGTACGCAGTGATACGCATCATCCACTGCTTCAGGTTCTTTCGGAACACCGGGAAGTTGCCACGGTCGCTGCGACCGTCGGCCGTGACCTCCTCGTTCGCCAGCACCGTACCCAAGCCGGGGCACCAGTTGACCAGCGAATTGGACTCGTACACGAGGCGGAACGAATCCAGCACCTCAGCCTTCTCCGCCGCCGACAGAGCCGACCACTCCCGGCCGTCCTCGAGCGCACGCGAACCGTCGGCGAACGACGATTCCAGCTCCGAGATGGGGCGCGCCTTCTGCTGCTCCTCGTCGTACCAGGAGTTGAAGATCTGCAGGAAGATCCACTGCGTCCAGTGATAGAAGTCGACATCCGTCGTCGCCAGGGATCGACGCCGGTCATGACCGAGGCCGAGACGTCCCAGCTGGCGACGCATGTTCGCGATGTTCGCCTCCGTCGTCGTCCGCGGATGCGTACCCGTCTGGACGGCGTACTGCTCCGCAGGCAGACCGAAGGCGTCGTATCCGAGCGCGTGCAGAACGTTGCGTCCGTGCATCCGATGGAAACGCGCGAACACGTCCGTCGCGATGTACCCGAGCGGGTGACCGACGTGGAGGCCGCTTCCCGACGGGTACGGGAACATGTCCTGAACGAATAGCTTGTCCTTCGGGACGTCACCGGCAAGCGCACCGACCGGGTTGGGAGCGTCGAACGTGCCCTGCTCTTCCCACAGGTCTTGCCATTGCTTCTCGATGCGCGCGGCCACATCCGCGGTGTAGCGGTGCTGGGGCGTTGCGTCCACTGGAACAGTCACCCACGCAGTTTAGTCGTAGCCACCTGCTGCCCTTGTGAGCGGGAATCCGCCCAGCTCAGATGCGCGTACTACGGGCGCGCGCAGAAGACGTATCCTTACCAGCGTGATCGTCGTGTCCATACTCATGTTCGTCCTCGCGCTCGTCGTCGGCTCCGTTGCCACGGCCTCGCTGACAGGCAAGCTCCCCCGCAACCGGTGGGCGGGAGTCCGAACGGCGGAGTCCATGCGCGACGACGAGACCTTCGTCATGGCCAACAAAGTCGCAGGCCCCACCACGGCAGCGTCGGCGCTACTGCTGCTCATCGGCGGTGCAGCGGCACTGATGCTCGGCGGCGCATTCTCGATCATCGCCGTCGTCGCATGCCTGGTCGCCGCATTCGTCACCGCCGGTGTCGGCGGATCCATCGGTGCGCGTGCGGCCGCCGCCAAGCCTGCCCCGGAGACGGGTGGGTGCGGTCACTCCTGCATCTCGTGCAGCCTCAAGGACGCGTGCGCCCCGAGCTGAGCTCAGGAGCGGAGCCTGCGGAGTGACCAGACCGACAGCAGTGAAGCAGCGGACGATCGACCCGGCTGGAGTGATCTTCGGCGTCGTCGTGCCGATCGCTGCGGCCGCACTCGGACTCGTGGCCGTGCAGGTCTGGCGCACCCGGCTTCCGGATCAGATCGCCACCCACTGGTCGGGCACCGAACCGGACGGATTCATGAGTCCGTCGACGAGCGCCTGGACTCTCGCGATCGTCATCGTGCTCGTCGGCGGTGGATGCAGCGCCGTTGCAGCGCTGTCCCACGCCCTGCTCATCCTGCGCCGGACGATGCTGATGATCGGCCTCACCGTCGTCGGCCTCATCACCGTCCTGCAACTGGCGATACTCGCCAGGCAACTCGATGTCACGACCGTCACCAACGTCGAGATCCCCGGCTGGGCGATCGGAGTGGGAACGCTCGTCGGATTCGCCGTCGGACTCCTCGGCGCGACCCAGCTGCGTGACTACCGAGACCGTGTCGACGCCACTTCACCGCCGCCGGCGACGTTGCCGCGCGCGAGGGCCGAACTCCCCATCGTCGAACCCATCGGCGCGAGCCGCACATCCATCGCGATCGTGTTCACCATCCTGGCCGCGGCAGCCGCACTGACCTGCTGGCTGTCCGAGTCCTGGTGGCCGGTCGCCGTCTTCGCACCGATCGCGGCGTTCACCTCGTCGCTCATGCGGTACGAGCTGATCGTCGACAAACTCGGCATCCACGTCCGCAGCCTCGGCATGCCCGCCTTCGAATACTCCATCGGCGAAGTCACCGGGGCCTCGGTTCGCGAGGTGGACCCGTTCTCGGACTTCGGCGGATGGGGCCTCCGCGTCAAAGGCCGCGGCAACTACGCGGTGGCCACCCGTAAAGGTCCCGCCGTGTTCCTCACCTTCGCGAACGGACAGAAACTGACCGTCACGGTCGACGGCGCGGACGCAATCGCGGGTACCGTCAACTCGCTGGCGTCCGAGCGTTGAATTGCGCTGAAACAAACCGATCGCCGCTTTTTACATCTAGGCTGTGATCGTAAAGGGGTAAGGGCTGGAGGCCGGCACGGACGACACACGATCATCAGCGGACGACAAGCCCGGATCGGTCCGCACCGGCAACCACAGGAAGCCGTCGACCGATACCGTGTGGACCACGCTGCAGGAGTGGTATCAGCAGCCGTTCGATTACGAGTGGATCATTCACCACCGCTCCACGCGGGGCCTGCACCGATCGCTTCAGAACATGTTCGGCGCGGCCACACTGCTGTACGCGGCCGCGTCGATCCTCATGCTGTTCAGCTCACGCGGACCACAGGGACTCTTCGCCCAAGCCTGGGTCGGCCTCGTTCTGCTTCTTCAGGTCGCCGTCGCACTGCGCTGGTTCTTCGGCCCGCTGCCCACACGCCGAGACTTCATCGCCTTCGCCATCTTCGGTGACGTCGGCCTGACGTCCGTGCTCGTGCTGTACGAGCCGTTCGGTGCACTCATCGGATCCGGCTTGTTCGTCGTCACCGGCGCATTGTGCACCTACTTCCTCAGCCAACGCTGGCTGCTCGCCCACCTCGCCTGGTGCGTCGTGTTCGTCTCCATCACGGCCGTCAGAGCAATGTTCACGGGGTCCGAGGACGTACCGACAGCCCTGGCCGGCGGACTCGTCGCCATCGCCATCAACTCCGCGATACCCCTGCTCGCCCACATCGCGTGGACCGCGATCGGCCGAGATGCCCGACGCTCGCTGCTCGACCCACTGACCGAACTGCTCAACCGTCGCGGCGTCGAAGACGCGGCCCTGACCCTGATGTCGCGCAGCCACGCACGAGGTCACTGCCTGGTGGTCGTCGTCGTGGACATCGACCGATTCAAGGCCGTCAACGACTACTTCGGCCACGATGCAGGCGACGACGTCATCGTCACCGTCGCCCACCGTCTACGAGAACTCTTCGAGGACGACGGCGTCGTCGCCCGCACCGGGGGCGAGGAATTCCTCGTCGTGTTCACCGGCACGATCGAACATGCCCACGACATGGTGCACCGAATCGGCCACAGCCTTTACCGCGGCGACGATCGGATCCCCATCACGGTGAGCGTCGGAGCCGCCGTGGTGTCGAGCCCGTCGGACCTGTGGAACGACAATGCCGCCACCATCACCAAGGCCACCCGGGCCGCCGACTCGATGATGTATCGAGCCAAGTACGACGGCGGCAACCGCACCGCCTCGATTCAACTCTGACACCCCGAACCCGGACGACCCCAGCAGAGAGCCCGGACTTCACCGTGGAAGCCCGGGCTCGGTTCTGATTGCCGGCCGGCCTAGCCTCCCGTGACCGGAGCGTTCCACACGCACGGGACGTCACCGACCGGGAAGCCGTCCGGGTCGAGTGCGTTCTTGATGTACCCGATGGTCCGCGGGGACACCGACATCGACAGATGATCGGACAAGTCGACGCCGCAGCCGTCCTGCAACAGAACGTTGTTCACCGTTGCATCGGGTCCGGCTTCGAGGAACGTCGTCCGGAACGGAGTCACCACCTCGTCGAACCGAGTGGCGATGGCCGTGTAGTCGACACCGCGCTCGGTGTCACCGCCCGCCGTCAATGCCTTGATGAGGTCGGAGTCGACGACCTGGTCCGACGCCGCGGGCCCGGCGACAGCACCCACGAGCCCGAGCACGTTCAAGCCGAGATTGTTGATGGTCCGCCCCAGGGTTCCGATTCCGACGAGGGTCGTCCCGTGATTGGACCCACCGAGGCTGACGATTCTGCCGACCTTGTTCTTGCTCGGATCCGACGGATCGGCGCCGCCCTCGAACCGCATGTACTGACGCGACGCCAGGCTGCCCTGGGAATGCCCGACGATGTCGACCTGCGCCGCCCCGGTCCGTTCGAGGACCGCATCGATGTAGAAGGCGATTTCCTTGGCGCTCTCGGTGATCGGGCCCGTGCCTCGCAGCGCCTTGACGTGGCCGAGTGCACTCGAATCCTTGTCACCGGTGTTCGGCGCGAAGACGCAGTATCCCTCCGCCTTCAGTGCCGGGGAGATTCGAGCGAAGTTGTTGTATGCGTTCTCCCACGTACCATGCAGCAGCACAACAGGATTGGGGTGTTCTTCGGTCGGCTTGCAGCTCCAGTCGTTGGCGCCCGGCGGCGCGACATCCGGCTTGACGATGCTGTAGAGGAACCCGGCGAGGAAGTTCTTCTGCTCGGGCCCGTACCCGATGGTCTCGGTCTCCGGATCGTCGGTCACCCGCGCCGGCGCAGCGTCGGCGACATCGGGTTTCTCGATGCCCTGCTCTTCCGCCTTCGGCCGCTCCGCCTCCGACCCCTCGGGAGGAATCACCTCCGTGCCGTCGTCGCTGATCGTCGCGGGCAGCGCCGACGCGGAGGGCCCGGTGGGCTCGCTCGGCTCGGCGGGTTGCGCGGACGCAACCGACATCCCGGCGAACACGACCGCCGCGGACAACGCCGCGAGGGTCGCCGTCCGTCGTGCTCTGCCCCGTACTCGTGAATGGTCGATCGACGTCGACCGAAGCTGTTGAACCATGCGCGTCCCTCTTCTTCTTCGGCATCGCTGACGAGAAGGTCGTGACTCGGTTACAGCGCGATGCTGTTCGCTGAACCACAGCAGACGGTAGAAGTGACACCGATCACTTAGCACACCCGCGCCACACGTCTGGAAACGTGGTCGTCCGACGGCAGCGACAGTTGGGTCCAGTCACAACCCAGCAACAGCCGTCCGCGCCGATCAGCGGCCGAGACGCGTCATGATCGCGTCACGCAACGCTCCACGAGGCGATCGGGCCGTGTCCTTCGTCAGCAGCACGAACTCGATACCTCCGAGCTCCGGGAGGTCCTGGCCGTCCAGCGCGACCACGCCGTCGGGAAGCGTCGACTCCGCATGCACCAGGTAGCCGAGGCCCGCCTGAACGGCTGCACGCAACCCCAGCTCGCTGTCCGTGACGCAGGTGAACCGCCAGCCCCTACCCTCCCGACCGAGTGCAGCCAACGCCGCGGACCGCGTGATGCTCGGTGGTGGATACGTCACGAACGGCACCGGGCCCGGTTCCACCCGCGTTCCCGGAATACCTGCCCAGACCAACCGATCCGCCCACACCAGATCACCGTGCGTCTCACCTGGGCGACGCTTGCCGAACACCAGGTCCAGCTCGCCGCCGTCGAACTTGGACCGCAATGTCTCGCTCAACCCGACGGTCAGCTCGAGGTCCACGCCGGGATGCGCCCGACGGAAGTCGTAGAGGACGTGCGGCAACTCGGTCGAGACCAGGTCGTCGGACACCCCGAGCCGGAGCCTGCCCGCCAACGGGGCTTCGGCGAAGTAGTGCTCCGCCTCCGCGGTGGCGTCGAGGATGGAGCGAGCGAATCCGATCATCGCGGTGCCGTCGGCCGTCAGCTCCATGTTTCTGGTGTCCCGGAGGAACAACTCGCGCCCGACGGCCTTCTCCAGCCGCGTGATGTGACCGCTGACCGTCGACTGACGCAGCCCCAGCAGCTCGCCGCCTGCGGTGAAGCCGCCTTCCCTTTCGACAGCGAGGAAGGTTCGAAGCAGAATCGGATCAAGATTCACCCGTCTTTCCTATCACTATTCACGTTCACAGTTAACGCTGCTATCGACTTTCGCGATCAATCGTCGAACGATATCGTGAGCCCAGTGAACTTTCTGCGGCAGATCCGGCCCGACGGCTTCGTCCTGAGCATCATCGCGATCGCGGTACTGGCCAGCATCTTCCCGGCGTCGGGTACCTCGGAAACCGTCCTGGACTGGGTCACCCGAATCGCCATCGGGCTGCTGTTCCTGATCTACGGCGCCCGCCTGTCGCCGCAGGAAGCATGGCAAGGCGTCAAACACTGGCGACTCCACTCCGTCGTGCTGGCCACCACGTACCTCGTGTTCCCCCTCGTCGGACTCGCCCTCCGCGTCCTCGAACCGACTGTCGTCACAGCGGACCTCTACACCGGCATCCTGTTCCTGTGCCTCGTGCCGTCGACGGTTCAGTCCTCCATCGCCTTCACCTCGATCGCACGCGGCAACGTCGCCGGAGCAGTCGTCAGCGCCTCGTTCTCCAACATCATCGGCGTGTTCGTGACACCGCTGCTGGTGATCCTGTTGATGAACACCACCGGGGACGCGCACGTCGACGCATCGTCGATCCTGAGCATCTGCGCTCAGCTGCTCTTGCCCTTCCTCCTCGGGCAGGCCCTCCGACCGTTCGTGAAAAGCTGGCTCACCCGCCATTCCGGGCCGACGAAAATCGTCGACCGCGGCTCGATCCTGCTGGTGGTCTACGCCGCCTTCAGCGAAAGCATGAATCAGAACGTCTGGTCGTCCGTGACGCCCCTGCAGATCGTCGCGGTCGTCCTCGTCTGCATCGTCGTCCTCGCGCTGATTCTGGCGTTCACGTACTGGATCGGCCGCGCCATCGGCTTTTCCGTCGAAGACCGCATCGTCCTCCTGTTCTGCGGCTCCAAGAAGAGCCTTGCGAGTGGACTACCCATGGCCTCGGTCCTCTTCGTCGGCGGGCCCGTCGGCCTGATCGTCCTTCCTCTGCTTCTGTTCCACCAGATCCAACTGATGGTGTGCGCCGTACTCGCCCAGCGATACGCGCGCCGAGCCGAAGCCCGGCTATCGCCTGACAAGGATGATGCGCAATCCGCCCTGGCGGATTAGCGTCGGCACCACAGACGACGAATGTGGAGGATCGACGTGCGGAAAGAGTTGTCGAAGCCAGGCAAACACCCAGGCGGAGTCATCGCCGCGGCATACACCGGGAGACTCGCCACCGATCCCATCCCCGCACTTCGGCTCCCCGACGAGCAACTCGACCCCGAAGCCGCGTACCGCTTCATCCACGACGAACTGATGCTCGACGGCTCCTCCCGCCTCAACCTCGCGACGTTCGTCACGACCTGGATGGACCCGCAGGCCGAGAAGTTGATGGCCGAGACGTTCGACAAGAACATGATCGACAAGGACGAGTACCCGGCGACGGCGTCGATCGAGGAACGCTGCGTCAACATGGTCGCGGACCTGTTCCACGCGCCCGGACTCGACCCGGAGGATTCCAAGTCCGCAACGGGAGTGTCGACGATCGGATCGAGCGAAGCGGTCATGCTCGCCGGCCTCGCCCTGAAATGGCGTTGGCGTGAAGGCCGCACCGACACCTCGCGTCCCAATCTGGTTCTCGGAAGCAATGTTCAGGTCGTGTGGGAGAAGTTCTGCCGCTACTTCGACGTCGAACCCAAGTACCTGCCCGTCGAACCGGGGCGGTACGTCATCACCCCGGAGCAGGTTCGAGATGCCGTCGACGACAACACCATCGGCGTCGTGGCCATCCTCGGAACCACCTTCACCGGCGAACTCGAGCCCGTGGCGGAGATCTGCGCGATGCTCGATTCCGTCGCCGCGTCCGGTGGACCCGACGTCCCCGTCCACGTCGACGCGGCCAGCGGCGGGTTCGTCGTACCGTTCCTTCATCCCCACCTCGAATGGGACTTCCGCCTACCGCGGGTGAAGTCCATCAACGCCAGCGGTCACAAGTACGGATTGACCTATCCCGGAATCGGTTTCGCGGTGTGGCGGACACGCGAGGACCTACCCGAGGACCTGGTGTTCCGGGTGAACTACCTCGGCGGCGACATGCCGACCTTCACACTCAACTTCTCACGCCCCGGCAACCAGGTGATCGGCCAGTACTACAACTTCCTCCGGCTCGGACGCTCCGGATACAGCGACATCATGCACGCACTGCGCGACACCGCCGTTCGCGTCGCCGGCCACCTGTCCGAGCATCCCGCGTTCCATGTCATCACCGACGGCAGCGCCATCCCCGTCGTCGCATTCGAACTCGCCGGCGACCGTGAGTACACCGTGTTCGACATCTCCCACGAACTACGCGCACGCGGCTGGCAGGTTCCCGCGTACACGATGCCGGACGACGCCACCGGAGTAGCGGTGCTCCGCATCGTCGTGCGAGAGGGATTCAGCGCAGACCTCGGCAGGCTGCTGTGCGGCGCCATCACCGAGGTGATCGATCAACTCGACGCATCGGCCGCAGGAGGTGGACACTCGTCGGCCACCCACTTCGCGCACTGAGTCCTCAGTTGCACCCTGGGACCTCAGTTGCGGTCGACGTCGATCGGGTGAGAGGCGAGCATCGCCAGCGGCAGGGGTTGACGACGCAGCACGTGGGCCCACAGATCGATCTTCGGTGGACCGATGACATCGGAGGCGAGGGCGGAGACGACCATCCAGTCGTCCCGCTCCAATTCGCCCTCCAGCTGCCCGAGCGTCCAGCCGGAATATCCCGCGAAGATGCGAACCCCCTCGACGTGCGGCGCGATGTCGGCCGGATCCGAATCCAGATCCACCATGACGACCCGACCGTCGACGCGGCGCACCCCGGCGATCCCGTCGATGTCCACCCCCGTCCTCACCGTCGCCAGACAGAGAGCGGAATCCCTCTTCACCGGACCGCCCACGTACAGGGCCTTCGGACGTGCCGCGAGGTCGGTCCACTGCGGTAACACGTTCTGGACCGCGGTGTCGCTCGGCCGATTGATCACGACACCGAGGCTGCCTGCGTCGTTGTGCTCGATGACGTACACGACAGTGCGCCGGAACGTGGGCTCGACCAGCTCGATCGACGACACCAGCAAGCTCCCCGGTCGCACCGATTGCGGGGCCGGTGCCGTCTGGTCTTCGGGTTCTTCCGCATGCGCCGCCATGCAACACATTGTGGCACCGCGCACCTACGGATGTAACGCAAGGAAGCTCAGGTGTTGTTCGGCGCCCCATCGAACCCCGAGAGCTCGGCCAGGCTCGCCAATTGGTACTCGAACAACGCATCTCGGCTGCTGAAGGTGTCCGAACCGTACTGATCGAACACATCGAAGCTGACGGCACCGAACAGTGCCGCCCACACCAGAACTCCGCGAGCGATCACCTCGTCGGACATTTCCGTTCCCATTTCGTTACGAACGTCCGTGAAACTCCGGCTCAGCGCAGCCAGCGACACCGGCTCCGTACGTTCCGCCAGCGTTCCCGCGGTCCACGCCTGATCGAAAATCGACACCAGCTTGACGATCACCCTCGTACCAGGACCGGTCGTCTGCTCGGCCGGAGCGTTGTATCCGGGCACCGGGCTTCCGAACAACAGCGCATACCGCGCCGGTTCCCGCAGCCCCCACCCACGGACCGCACGACCGAGCGCGAGGAACTTCTCGACGGGACCGGCGACCTCGTCGACAGCCTCGTCCACGACGTCGCCGAGCTCGGTGTACGCGTCGACGACGAGCAGGGTCAGCAGCTCGTCCCGACTCTTGACGTACCGGTACACCGCCGAGGACACGACACCCAGATCCCTGGCGACTGCGCGCAGAGACAACGCCGCGGCACCGTCGGCAGCCAAATGCTCCCGTCCGATACGGGTGATGTCGGCGAGGGTCTGCTGTCTCGCTCGAGCGCGGGGCGTGGTCGGCATGGATTCACAGTATCGGCCCGGCCGACACGTACCCGGCGGCGAAACCGTCCCGTCAGAAACGAGAGCACTGCTCTTGCTTTTCCCAGCCGACGAGTGCACACTGGAGAAAACAGAGAGCAGTGCTCACATTTCGAACGAGGGAGACACCATGAACCAGCTACACGTCGTCATCGGAGCCGGACCGGTCGGCTGGACCGTTGCAGAACAGCTTGCTGCACAGGGACATTCGGTACGGATCCTCACCAGGTCCGGATCGGGCCCGGATCACCCGGCCGTCGAACGTCACCGAGTGGACATCGAGACCGACGACCTGACCGACGAATTCGCCGGTGCCACCGCCATTTATCTCTGCACTCACGTCGCCTACCAGAACAAGGTCTGGCGCGAGAAGCTCCCCGCGATGGAACAACGGGTGCTCGACGCCGCCGCCGGAACCGTCGTCGTCTTCCCCGAAAGTCTGTACTCCTACGGCAAGGTCGACGGCCCCATCCGAGAGGACAGCCCACGCACGGCGACACACCGCAAACTGGGCGTCCGAACCCTCCTGTTGGCCGCCCGCGACGCCCACCGCACCCCGACCGTCAGCGTCGCCGCATCGGACTTCTACGGTCCTCGCGTGAGGACGTCGCACATGGGCGAACGAATCGTCCCCAAGGTCACGGCAGGCAAATCCGTCAGCGTCATCGCGAAGGCCGACGTACCCCACTCCTTCACCTACATACCGGACTTCGCCGCAGCGATGATCGCCGCCGGAGCAAGGAAAGACCTGTGGAACACGTTCCTGCACGCCCCCACCGCACCTGCCGTCACGCAACGACGCATGATCGAACTCTTGGCCGACGCCGCCCGAGTACCCGCACCCACCGTCACCGCGATCCCGGCATGGATCGTCCGAGCGCTGGGCGTCGTACCCGGGCAGATGAAAGAACTGGGCGACACGCTGTACCAGTTCCAGTACCCGTACGTCCTGGACAGCACGGACAGCGACACACTCCTCGGCCTTCACCCGACCCCGCTCGACGACGGCACCGCAGCCACCGTCGCATGGTGGAACGCCGAGGAGCTGACTCCGACCTCGTAAAGTACGTCAGGCTAAAGTTCAGCGAGTGAGCGAGACGACATTCCTGGCGCGATTGCGCGATTCGCCGGGCGCAGGCAAGCTCACCGCCATTCGTTTCGCAGGCCAGTTCGGCGACGGACTCTTCCAAGCCGCACTCAGCGGCGCCATCCTGTTCAACCCCGAGCGGGAATCGAATCCGGCTGCCATCGCAGCCGGGTTCGCTGTCCTCCTCGTCCCCTACTCCGTCATCGGCCCGTTCGCAGGCGCCATGCTGGACCGCTGGGATCGCCGCGCAGTCGTACTGTGGGCCAACGTACTTCGCATCGTTCTCATCGCCGTCACCGCAACCCTGCTCTGCGTCGGCGGCGGTGAGACACCCCTGCTCCTGCTTGCCCTCACCACCGTCGGACTCAGCCGATTCGTCCTCGCCGGCGTTTCGGCGTCGCTCCCGCACGTCGTACGAACCGAATGGCTCGTACCCATGAACTCCCTCCTCGCCACCATCGGTTCCGGCTTCGCCGCTGCCGGGGCGGGCGCAGCCGTCGGAATCATCGGATACGTCGGGGCGGGAGACTTCGGCTCCGGAATGGCCGTGGCCGCGGCAGCGTCGGGCTCGATCGTGGGCACCGTCGCCGCCGCTCGATTCGCACGTAGGTCACTCGGCCCGGAAACACTCCCCGAGCGTGGTGACCACGGCGCGATGAAAGCCGCGGTGGACATCGCCCACGGACTCGGATCCGGTGCCGTGGCCGTCTGGAGATCGCCGACGGTCACCGCCGCCATGACCGGCATCGGCGCCCACCGAATCGTGTTCGGCGTCGACACCCTCGTCATGGTGCTCATCCTGCGCGAAACTACGTCGAGTTCCCTGCCCGGCGGACTCGCCGGATTCGGCATAGCCGTCGGCGCCACGGCAGCCGGAATGTTCGTCGCTGCCCTGCTGACGCCGTTCGTTCTGCCACGATTCGGCCGTGTTCGCTCGATCATGGTGGCTCTCGCGGCCGCCGCCATCGTCCAGGTCACGTTCATCAACACCCTCACTCAGACGAGCCTGCTCATCGGCGCGTTCCTGCTCGGTGTCGCAGGCCAGACGATCAAGCTCACCGGCGACGCATCGATGCAGACCGAAATCGACGACGATCACCGCGGACGTGTCTTCGCCCTGCAGGACACCGTCTTCAACATCTTCTTCGTCGCCGCTCTGTCAGTCGCGGCGTTCGTCGTCGGTCCGGACACCACCGACCTCGCTGGTGAAACCTCTGCACACGTCGTCGTCCTGGCTGGTGCCGCGGTGTACCTGGTGGGAGTGGTAGCGATACTCCGCAGGTGAGTGGAAATGTAGGCCCTGGCCTACATTTCAACTCACAGGACGTTTTTCCACCAGGCCAACAGTTCCTTCTCCGCCTCCTCGCGGGGGAGGGGACCTCGGTCGAGTCTGAGCTCCTTCAGGAACTTCCAGGCCTTGCCGACCTCGGGGCCCGCCGGAATACCGAGAAGTTCCATGATGGCGTTGCCGTCGAGATCGGGACGAACCCGCGCCAGGTCCTCCTGCGCCGCCAGGGCAGCTATCCGCTGTTCCAGATCGTCGTAGGTGGCCTGCAGTGCCGCCGCCCGACGCTTGTTACGCGTCGTGCTGTCGGCGCGAACGAGCTTGTGCAGCTTGGGAAGTAGCTCTCCGGCGTCGGTGGCGTAACGGCGCACGGCCGAATCCGTCCACTGGCCTTTGCCGTATCCGTGGAAACGGAGGTGCAGAAACACCAACTGCGACACGTCGTCGATCATCTTCTTGGAGTACTTCAGCGCGCGCATCCGCTTGCGCACCATCTTCGCGCCGACCACCTCGTGGTGGTGGAAGCTGACGCCTCCGCCCGGCTCGTGCCGACGCGTATCCGGCTTCCCGATGTCGTGAAGCAGTGCAGCCCAGCGCAATACGAGGTCCGGGTCGCCGTCCTCCAGCTCGATCGCCTGCTTCAGCACCGTCAACGAATGCCAGTAGACGTCCTTGTGCTGGTGATGCTCGTCGATCTCGAGCTTCATCGCAGGCACCTCGGGCAGCACGTACCCGGCCAGTCCCGTCTCGCACATCACGTCGACACCCTCGAGCGGGAACTCGCCGAGGATCAGCTTGTCCAACTCCACCTGAACACGCTCGGCCGTGATGCGTTCGATCTGACCGGCCATCTCCGTGATCGCTTGGTGCACCCGCGGCATCAGCGCGAACCCGAGCTGCGACACGAACCGTGCGCCACGAAGCATCCGCAGCGGGTCGTCGTTGAACGACTTCTCCGGGGTCGACGGAGTGTCCAGCAGTCCCTCGAGCAGTGCGTCCATGCCGCCGAGAGGGTCGACGAACTCCTGCGAGCCATCGGCGCCGAGACGAACGGCCATCGCGTTGACGGTGAAATCACGACGAACCAGGTCCTCTTCCAGGCTGGTGCCGTACCGAACTTTGGGATTACGCGAGACCTGGTCGTAGGAATCGGTGCGGAACGTGGTGATCTCGACCAGCTGATCGCCCTTCGCCGCACTGATCGTGCCGAACGCGATACCGGTGTCCCACTGATTGTCGGCCCACCCGGTCAGGAGCCGCTGGACGACCTCAGGCCTGGCGTCGGTCGTGAAGTCGAGGTCCGTGCCGAGCCGACCCAGCACAGCGTCGCGCACACTGCCGCCGACCAGGAACAATTCATGTCCCTCGGCGGCGAACCGACCGGCCAGCGGCGTCAGGATGTCCGACAGTTCTTTCAACGACACGGCAGCCGACGCCAGCAATCGTGCGCGACGGTCGGCGGACACGTCGGGCTGCTGGGGAACAGGAGACTTCTCGGCCACGTCGACAGAGCCTATTAGCAGGCGGTCCGACCGGGGGAAGGGCCCCACGTGAACAGGCTCGGTATGGCCGCGAGTGGAGCCCGCGGAACGAGCTCGGAATGGCCGCGAGTGGAGCCCGCGGAACGAGCTCGGAATGGCCGCGAGTGGAGCCCGCGGAACGAGCTCGGAATGGCAGCCCGAAGCATTGGTTCTTTCCCTCTAGTATTGGTTGGGTGTCTGCTGGCGAACGTGCGAACAGGAGCCGCCGCAACCCGCGGCGGCGGAATTCGCGTGCCGAGACGGACAAACCGCGGCTTCGAACGGTTCGGGAGACGTCTGCTGGTGGGTTGGTGGTGGATGGGCTGGACGGCCCGCCTGCGCAGCGTTGCGCGGCATTGATCGGCAGAACGGATCGTCGGGGCCGGTTGTTGTGGTCGCTGCCGAAGGGGCATATCGAGCAGGGCGAGACGGCGGAGCAGACGGCGATGCGTGAGGTCGCCGAGGAGACCGGTATCCAGGGTTCGGTGTTGGCGTCGCTGGGAAGTATCGACTACTGGTTCGTGACGGAGGGCCGTCGCGTCCACAAGACCGTGCACCATTACTTGCTGAGGTTTCTGGGTGGTGAACTCTCCGACGAGGACGTCGAGGTCACCGAAGTGGCGTGGGTTCCGCTGAGTGAACTGAACTCGCGGTTGGCGTACGCGGACGAACGGAAGTTGGCGGCCATCGCCAGCCGCCTTATAGACGGTATGAGCGGCGAGACGAACGACCCCGAAACGCCCGTCGGCAAGCAGTGATGGCGCTACGTTCCAGGATCACTGCAGCGACGTCGGTGCTCGTTCTCGGTGCGTCGCTGCTGCTGGGGACCGGTGTTGCTGCTGCACAGGATCCAGCCGCGCAGGATCCAGCCGCACAGGATCCACCGGAGAGCTCGCAGAGCGAGGACGGGACCGTCACGTACCAGTCGTCGGCGTCCGATCTTCCTCGGACGACGCGCGGTACTCAGTTTCTCGAGATGTCGATCGACGCGGTTGCTCCCGGGACGGTGACGACGACGAGCGAGCCGTTCGTGACGGTGCGCGCCACTGTCCGTAACACCGGGGACCGCCGGGTCGACGACATCAGCGTCCGTATGCAGAGCGCGGACGCTGTGGAGTCACCGGACGAGCTGCGGACGACGCTGTCGTTGGATCAGCAGGAGTACGCCGACGTCGGTGAATTCCAGGTCGTCGCGGACAGTCTCGAGCAGGGCGCCAGCGCTCAGTTCACGGTGTCGATGCCGCTTCGCGGAACGCAGTCTCCGTCGTTGGGCATCGACCGCCCCGGCGTGTATCCGCTGCTTCTCAACGCCAACGGAACGCCGGAGTACGGCGGAACGGCGCGGCTCGACGACGCCCGCTTCCTGCTCCCGGTCACCGGGGTTCCACGCGATCCGACGGTGCCGGACCCGATGGCTCCCGACGCCGTCCCGCTGCCGCCGAGCACCGCGGACCCGGTGGCGACGACGGTTCTGTGGCCGTTGGCGGACAAACCTCGCCTCGCGGCGGGCATTCCGGGTTCGATCGACGACAGGGTTCGACTCGTCGACGACGATCTTGCCGGTGAGTTGGCGTCGGGCGGACGGCTCGATCAACTTCTGGATGCAGTGGAATCGGCGACCGCGTCGGACGTCGACCCGGGCGGCAAGCTCGCACAGAGCCTCTGTATCGCGGTGGATCCGGACCTGCTGGTCACCGTCTCCAACATGACGCGCGGATATCTTGTCGTCGCCGATCCCGCCGATCCTGCGGGACCGAGCAGGGAAGGCAACGGTCGCGACGCAGCGACGGCGTGGTTGTCGCGGCTCGAGACCCTCACCGAATCGATGTGCGTGACAGCGCTGCCGTTCGCGCAGGTGGATCTGGACACGCTGGGGAACGTGGGCGACGCGTCGTTGGCGTCGACCGCCCTCGAGTCGCCGGCCGAGGTGGTCGACGCGATCCTCGGCGTGACGTCGGTACGCGGTGTGGTGTGGAGTTCGACGGGTCAACTCGGTGAGGCAGGCGCGGCGACGGTGCGGTCCGTCGGCCAACGCACCGCGCTCGTCGCCGACAACAGCATCGCTCCCGGAGCTGCGGGGGCCGTGGCCCGCGTCGTCGGAGACACCACTGTCGCAGCCGAGCTGAACGCGACCGTGTTCGACGGCCCGACGGCGACGGCTCTGGCCGGCGTCGGGACGGATCCGTCGACGCCGCGTTTCACGCCCGACGACCAGCGGTACGACCTGGCCGGCGACTCGCGGACCGCTCGCTTGCAGGATGCGCTCGGCGCGGTGACGTACCACGCGTTGACGCCGCCCGACGGCGCTCCTCGAGCTCTGACCATCGCTCCGCCTCAGTACTGGACGGCAGGCGGTGACGAACCCGATGCGATTCTCGGCACGGTGTCCTCGCTGCTCCGGACCGGTCTGGCGACGCCGCGCCCGTTCACCGAGCTGGCCGAGGAGCAACCGACCGGGCTGCCCGTCGAGACCGTCACGACGAGTGTGAGCGATCGGGACCAGAACCTCGAGGATCGCATTCGAGCACAGAGCAAACGCATCGAGGCGTTGCGTGGATCGCTTGTCGAGGACCCCCAATCGGTGTTGACGCCGCGCCGGTTCACCGCACCGCTGCGTGAGGACCTGCTGCGTGCCATCGGGACCGCCGACCGATCGGTGGACCCGACGGCCGCATCGAACACGGCTCGAATCCGTCTGGATACGTCCGAGGCGGGGCTGAACTCCATCTTCGAAGCCGTGACGGTTCTGGCTCCCGGTGGCGTCTACACCCTGGCGTCCGAGCAGAGCCCGCTGCTGTTGGTCGCCCGCAACGATCTCCCCATCGGGGTCAACGTTCGGCTGAAGGTCGACGCTCCCCCCGAGATGACCGTCAGCGACGTTGGAGCGATGGCACTACCGGCGCGCGGAAGTCGAACGATCACCGTGCCCGCCCAGGTCGACGACAGCAGAAACCTCGCCGTCGACTTCTCCTTGACCACTCTGGACGGCCAACAATTGGGCGAAGCGTCCACGGTGTCCGTACGGTCGAACGCGTACGGACAGGCGTTGGCGATCATCACCGCCTGCGCCGGGGTCCTTCTGTTGCTGCTCGCCGGCCGCAGATTGTGGCATCGGTTCAAGGGTCAGCCGGATCCTGCAGACGAAGGGTACGAACGACCATGACGGGTAGCGACTTCCCGTATTCGGGAAACTTGCCCTATAAGGGAGCGCCGCCCGCCGGCGGCGGGCCTCGCGAACGGCTGCCCGCAGCTCAGGTTTTCCGACGCACCGAGCCGCCGAGGCCTGCGCCGTGGGAACGCGACGGACGGACCGCGGTACCGCCTCGGGAGATGCGGAGCTACCCGGCACCGCCGTCCCCCGACGGTGGCCCTGCCCCGGACAACTCGGTCACCCAGCTGATCCCGCGATTCCGCGACGAGGACTATCCGCAGCCCCCTCCGCCGGAGGCGGCACCGCCGCAGATGGACGAGCCGAAACCGCAGAAGAGCCTGCTCGCCGCCACCGGTTCGATCGCGGTGGCGACGCTCGTCAGCCGTATCACCGGCTTCTTCAAGCAGATGATCATGCTGGCGATCCTCGGCGGAGCCATCGCGAGTTCGTTCACCGCCGCCACGATCCTGCCGAACATGATCTCGGAGTTGGTGCTCGGCGCAGTCCTCACCGCGATCGTCGTACCGGTCCTCGTCCGGGCCGAGATGGAGGACCCCGATCGGGGCGCGTCCTTCATCCGTCGGCTCTTCACGTTGGCGTTCACCATGCTGTTCGTCGTATCGGTCGCCGCGACGATCAGCGCGCCCCTCCTCTCGCGCGTCCTGATCAAGGACGACGCCAAGGTCAGCAGCGACCTGACCACCGCGCTGTCCTTCCTGGTTCTCCCCGCGATCCTCTTCTACGGACTGTCCGGCCTGCTGACGGCCGTGCTGAACACCCGCCAGAACTTCCGGCCCGGCGCATGGGCACCGGTGTGGAACAACCTGATCGTGCTCGGTGTCTTCTCCCTCTACTTCTTCGTCCCGGGCGAGATCACGCTGAATCCGGTCGAGATGAGCGATCCGCACATCCTCATCCTGGGCCTCGGCGTCACCGCCGGTGTGGTGACGCAGGTCGCGGCTCTGATCCCGGCGTTGCGGCGCGAAAAGATCGACCTACGACCACTGTGGGGATTCGACGCCCGCCTGAAGGCCTTCGGTGGGATGGCCGCCGCCATCGTCCTCTACGTGGTCATCAGCCAGGTCGGCCTGGTGTTCGCGACGAACATCTCCGCCGGCGCCGACGAAGCAGGCCCGGCCATCTATTCACAGGCCTGGATCCTGCTGCAACTGCCGTACGGCATCCTCGGCGTGACGGTGTTGACGGCCATCATGCCGAGACTGAGCCGCAATGCCGCCAACGGTGACACGCCGGCCGTCGTCGACGACCTGTCCGTCGCGACTCGCCTGACACTGGTCGCCCTGGTGCCGATCGTCGTGTTCCTGACCTTCACCGGCCCGTGGGTCGGCGAAGCTCTGTTCGGGTTCGGCAACTTCAAGGACGAGGCCCCGCGATTGGGAGAAGCGGTGAGCTGGTCGGCCTTCACCCTCATCCCGTACGCACTGGTGCTGATCCACCTCCGCGTGTTCTACGCCCGTGAACAGGCATGGACACCGACGTGGATCATCCTCGGCATCACCGGAATCAAGATCGCCCTGTCCGCGCTCGCCCCGGTCGTCGCCAGCTCGGACGAGCAGGTCGTGCTGTGGCTGGGTGTCGCCAACGGCATCGGTTTCGTCGTCGGCGCCTGTATCGGCGGATTTCTGCTGCACCGCAGCCTCGGAAATCTCCGCATGGCCAACGTCGGCAAGACGATCTGGATGGTTCTGATCGCGTCGGCCGCAGGCGGAACGGCGATGCTCGCGATCGACCGAATCGTCGATCTCGGTGGCCTCACCGAACCGTTCGGCATGATCGGTGCCATCGTCCGCGTCGGCATCTGCGCAGTGCTGATGCTCGGCATCACCTTCGGGATCCTGTGGTTCGGACGCATCCCGGAAGTCCTGGCCGTCACCGTCGCCATCCGCAGAATCGTCGACCGCGTCCTGAAAAGGTCAGCGCCCGCTCCCGAGCCCGTCGTCCCAGCACATCCCGATTCCATACCGGTCGTCAGTTCTGTTTCTGCATGGGACACTGCACCCGACCGACTCCCGTACCCTGGACGTCGGCGGACCGGGACGCCGTCCTCGTCGCGCCTGCCTGAACCTGGCGGGCGCATGGGGCTACCCGGGGCATACACGCGTGAAGGAGTGAGAGTGACCGACGACGAAGTGGCTGGGGGGCCGGCCGAGTCCGCACACAAGGGCGGCGACCGAGCACAAGGTGGCGTGGAGGTGGACGAGCGGCAGGCCGCATCGTCGGACTCCACCGAGCCGACCACAGCAGCGTCGTCCGACAGCACTGCCACAGCCAAGCTCCCGGTGAACAAGCCCGATTCCGACAAGCCCGCTTCCGAGAAGAGCGCCGGCGAGAAGACGTCTCTGATCAAGGGTGCGACCGCGGCCGAGTCCGAGTCGGCTTCGACGCCTGCTGCCGCCGAGCCGGCAGCGAGCAAGACACCTACTTCGAAGGCACCGCAAGCCGCGACAGCGGACTCCGAGACAGCCTCCACGGCTGAAGATGCAACCGAGAAATCGACGTCCGCAGCAGGCGCGGAATCGGCCGAGAAGGCCGCAACCCCAGCCAAGCAGGCTCCGGCCAAGCAAGCTCCGGCCAAGGACGCTCCGGCCGCCGAGGTGACGCCGGTGAAGTCCGGTGCCCCGACCGAGAACCCGCGTTCGCTCCGCGGTCCGAAGCTGATCCCCGGCGCTTCGGTTGCCGGCGGCCGCTATCGACTGCTGGCACCGCACGGCGGTGCACGTGGCCTCAAGTTCTGGCAGGCGCACGACGTCAAGCTGGACCGCGAGGTCGCGTTGACGTTCGTCGACTCCGAGCAGCAATCGACCGACGTCTCGGTGGACCGCCCCGAGGGTCCGCAGGCCATCCTGTCCCGCACACTGCGCCTCGGCCGCATCAATTCCCCCGGCCTGGCACGCGTGCTCGACGTCGTGCGCGGAAGTTCCGGCGGAATCGTCGTCGCCGAGTGGACTCCGGGTCGCTCGCTCCGCGAGATGGCGGACACCGTTCCGTCGCCGACGGGTGCAGCACGGGCCATCAAGGCATTGGCGGCCGCGGCCGAGGCTGCCCACCGCAGCGGCGGCGCACTGTCGATCGACCATCCGGACCGCGTCCGTATCAGTACCAGCGGCAACGCTGTTCTGGCGTTCCCGGCAACGTTGGCCGACGCCGATCCAGGTTCCGACGTCCGTGGTCTCGGCGCGATGTTGTACGCGTTGATCACGGCGCGCTGGCCCCTCGTCGACGCCTCGTCCGGCGGGCAGCCTCGATCGGTCGGCGGCATGAAGCCCGCAGATCGCGACTCGAACGGTAACGCCGTCGAGCCACGCCGAGTCCGTTCGGACGTACCGTTCGAGATCTCCGCGGTGGCGGTGCGTGCCCTCGAGCAGAACAGTGGCATCAGGACCGCCGCGACGGTTCAGCATGTCCTCGACCAGGCAGCCGTCGTCAACGACAAGACCGATCTGATGCCCGCATTGAGGCTCGGACAGCGGGCACCCGGTGCATCCGGCCATTCGCTCGCCGATCCGGAGGAGATGGCGGCGCAGCAGGAGCGGTCCCGTCGCACCAACATCGCCTTGGCGGTGCTGGGCGTTCTCACGGTGGTCGTGCTGGGATTCGCGGGGTACTGGCTGTTCACGTTCATCGCGGGCGGCAGCTCGGACGAGCCACTGACGTCTCAGGAAGCCCTCGGTCTGACCACCGAGGAGACGGCACCGCCCGCACCGGGTGCGCCCGCTCCTGCGGCCCCGGCGTCGAGCCCGGTGGCAATCGATTCGGTGGAGGTGTTCTCGCCGCAGGGCAGCGCGGACAACGCCGGATCGGCATCCAATGCCATCGACGGGGACCAGTCGACCGTCTGGGCGACGGACTCCTACTTCCAGCCGTTCCCGTCGCTCAAGGACGGTGTCGGCCTGATCGCAACGCTCCCGTCGTCACAGGTGCTCACCAGCGCGTTCGTCAATTCCCCGTCACCGGGAACGGTCGTCGAGATCAGGTCCGCACCCAGCGATTCGCCGAGTCTGAGCGACACCACCGTGATCGGTCAGGCAACTCTGGGTAGTGGAGTGACCGATATCCCGCTGCAGGTCAGCGAGCCGACAAGCCACGTTCTGCTGTGGATCACCGGGTTGAGCTCGGACAGCGGCCGCAATCAGTCGTCGATTGCGGACTTCGGGTTCACCGCACAATCCTGACGAACAGTCTGCGGGATCTCCCCTCACCTGCAGAATGCTTGAATTCGACAACGTTTCGTACTCCGCGGTCTCTATGGCTTAGGCTCTCCAGCAATGCGGTAACACGGGGGGAGCCGTTTTCGTATGGGGAGTGCAGATCTAAGCGGCGTCGGGGATGTTCTGAGTGGGCGTTCCGACGTGGAGTTGTTGGCTGCGCACGTTGCAGGCGACGAGCGGGCGTTCACGACGCTCGTGCATCGACACCACGAGCATCTGTGGATGACGGCGCGGCGAACCAGCTACACCACCGAGGACGCCGCCGACGCCTTGCAAGAAGCTCTGCTGTCCGCGCATCGGACCGCAGCGTCGTTCCGAGCGGATGCGGCCGTACGTAGTTGGCTCCACAAGATCGTCGTCAACGCCTGCCTCGATCGCATCCGACGCAATCGCTCGAGGCCGACGGTTCCGCTGCCCGAGGGTGACTCCGCCGAACTGCCGGACGTCCGCGATCAAATGTCCGCGGTCGAAACGTCGATCGAGGTGCACAACGCACTGATGGAGTTGGCCCCGGAGCAACGCGCGGCGGTCGTGGCGGTGGACATGGAGGGATACTCGGTGTCCGACGCGGCCCGGATCCTCGGTGTTCCGACGGGCACCGTCAAGAGCCGATGTGCGCGCGGCAGATTGAAGCTCGCGGGGCTTCTCGACTTTCTCCGCGAGGAGGGGAACCGATAACCAGGTCGGTGCGTCTTACAGTGTGTAGGACCGAATCATGCGTGGAAGGAGATCGGCATGACTTCATCCGACGCCGGTCTCCTGGAGCCTCCGTACTCGCCGGATCTCCTGGCCGATCTCCATGCAGGCGTTCTTCCGGATGCAGTGAGTGCGCAACTGTGGCCACGCGTCCGACAGGACCCCGATGCGGCCCGGATTCTCGACGCACTCGACGCCGTCACCGGGCGGTTGGCTACCGCAGGCCGTGAGCTGGCCTCGGGCGAGCCGATGCCTCCCGAGGTCGCGGAACGTATCGATCGCGCACTGTCCGCCGCACCCCCGGTTCAGGCTCCGACGGACTCCTCGACCCAGAACCGGGCGCCGGTTCCACTCGCGTCGCGTCGTCGTATGTCACGCACCGTCCTGGCGGCCGGGATCGCAGCGTCGGTCGTGTTGGTGACGGTGGTCGCGGCAGCGGTGGTGGTGGCGACGTCGGACAAATCGGGCGTCACCGACGGCGGGTACGCGGATGATCTTCGAGCGGATGCACCCACGTTGGTGCTGAGCTCCGACGATCTGGACAGCTCCCTCGCCTTCGACGTCATGGCGACGCGGGGGCGAAACGAGGTCACCGACGCGGGCAACCTTCGCGAATGCCTGATCGCCAACGGCTTTCGCTCGAACAGCACGGTGCTCGGATCTGCGCCCGTGGAACTCGACGGCAAGCCGGGAGTGATGCTGGTGATCGCGACCGCCTCGGCTGCCGACGGCATGGTGCTGTTGGCGGTCGGACCGGACTGCGGGGCGAACAATCCGGCCACGTTGGTTCGACGCGACATCGAGTGACTGGCCCGATACGAGCGGGAACAACACCCCTTACCCTGGTGTTGTCACACACGTCTGAAGTTCACTTGCTTCACGCGATTGCTACCCGAACATCTATCGGAAGGTCCGCATGACTACGCCCAAGGTTCACGACCTCATCATCGTCGGCTCGGGACCGGCCGGCTACACCGCTGGTGTCTACGCAGCCCGGGCCGAGCTCGAGCCACTGCTGTTCGAGGGCACTCAGTTCGGTGGCGCACTGATGACCACCACCGAGGTGGAGAACTTTCCCGGTTTCCGGGAAGGAATCATGGGACCGGACCTCATGGAGCAGATGCGCGAGCAGGCCAAGCGCTTCGGAGCCGACATCCGCACCGAGGACGTCGAAGAACTCGACCTGACCGGCGACATCAAGACCGTGTCCGCGAACGGTGAGACCTACCAGGCACGTGCCGTCATCCTCGCGATGGGCGCAGCAGCCCGCTACCTGGGCATTCCCGGGGAAGAGAAATTGCTCGGCCGCGGCGTCAGCGCCTGCGCCACCTGCGACGGCTTCTTCTTCCGCGACCAGGACATCGCCGTCATCGGCGGCGGGGACTCCGCGATGGAGGAGGCGACATTCCTCACTCGGTTCGCGCGCAGTGTCACGATCGTCCATCGCCGCAGCGAATTCCGTGCGTCACGCATCATGCTCGAACGTGCGAAGAAGAACGACAAGATCCGCTTCCTCACCGACACCAAGGTCAACGAAGTCCTCGGTGACACGTCCGTCACCGGCCTGATCATCGAAGACGCCCGCACTGGCGAGACCAGCACCCTCGACGTCACAGGTTTGTTCGTCGCGATCGGCCACGATCCCCGCAGCGAACTCGTCAAAGGCCAGGTGGACCTGGACGACGAGGGCTACGTCAAGGTCGCCTCGCCGTCGTCGGCAACGTCGCTGCCCGGCGTTTTCGCCGCCGGAGATCTCGTCGACCACGTGTACCAGCAGGCCATCACCGCAGCCGGTACCGGATGCACCGCCTCGATCGATGCCGAGCGTTGGCTCGCGGAGCAGGGTGACATCACCAGCAATACGCTCGAACACGCTGACCAGCCGGTCGACGCTGTTTCCGCCTGATCGACCCTGCTTCATCTTTCGTCCCAACCCTCAGGAGCACACCGAATATGTCCGATGACAAGAAGACCGTGACCATCACCGATGCGTCGTTCGTCGACGACGTGCTGACCAGCGAAAAGCCGGTCCTCGTCGACTTCTGGGCGACATGGTGCGGACCGTGCAAGATGGTCGCCCCGGTCCTCGAGGAGATCGCCGCCGAGCACTCCGACAAGCTCACCATCGCGAAGCTGGACATCGACGCCAACCCCCAGGCCGCGCGCGATTTCAAGGTCATGTCCATCCCGACGCTCATCCTCTTCCAGGGTGGCAAGCCCGTGAAGCAGATCGTCGGCGCCAAGGGCAAGGCAGCACTGCTCAAGGACCTCGACGCCGTTCTGTAGCAGGTACACGGTCGTACCTCATCCACGCCCGACTGCGCAAGGTCGCTCGTCCGGGTCCACTCGGGCGTGGATTGCGGTCCGTCGGCTACTTTCTGCGACAATCGTCTGATGTGCCGACGCAGTGTCGGCACATCGACTGTTGTTCGTCGGCGTCGTAGCCACCGGTGGTCACGGTTCCTCCGGAACGCGACGCGGCCGACGATCAGCGTTCTTCAGCAGGAGGTCTTGGGGTATGCACCGACTCGGTCACGGCGACAGCGGTCCCGCCGTCGCAGAGGTACGGAGCACGCTGGTTTCTCTCGGATTCCTGCTGGACACCGCGTCGCCCACCACCGATGACGCGCTGCACTGGAGTGCACCCACCTCGGACTTCGATTCGTCCCTCGATGGCGCCGTCCGTGCATTCCAGCAACACCGCGGTCTACTGGTCGACGGCATCGTCGGGCCCGCGACGTACCGGTCTCTCAAGGAAGCGTCCTACCGGCTCGGCGCTCGCACTTTGATCTACCAGTTGTCCGCGCCGCTGTACGGCGACGACGTCGCCACCCTCCAGACTCGTCTGCAAGATCTGGGCTTCTACAGCGAACGTGTCGACGGCTACTTCGGCCCCAAGACACACGAGGGTCTCTCCTCGTTCCAGCGTGAAATCGGACTTTCTCCCGACGGCATCTGCGGGCCCGCCACACTGCGTTCCCTCGAGTTGCTGGGTGCTCGCGTCACGGGTGGATCCCCGCATGCCATCAGTGAAGAAGAATTGGTGCGGCAGTCCGGGCCACAGCTGACCGGCAAGCGCATCGTCATCGACCCCGATCTCGGCGGAGCGGATACCGGTCTGATCGTCGACGGCTTGTACGGCCGAATCTCCGAAGCCGAAATTCTGTGGGACGTGGCAAGCCGACTCGAGGGCCGCATGGCGGCAACCGGTATGGAGACGTTCCTCTCGAGGGCGCGCGGCACCAATCCCAGTGTGGCCGAACGTGCCGAGACTTCCAACGCCTTCAACGCCGACCTGATGATCTCGCTCCGATGTGCGTCGAGTTCCAGCACCGCCGCCAATGGTGTCGCGAGCTTCCACTTCGGTAACTCGCACGGCTCCACCTCGCTCATCGGCCAGGTCCTCACCGGCTACATCCAGCGCGAAATCGTCGCCCGCACACCGCTTCTCGATTGCCGTAGCCACGGCCGAACGTGGGATCTGTTGCGGCTCACCAACATGCCCACCGTTCAGGTGGACCTCGGCTACCTCACCAACTCGGCAGACGTAGCCGTCCTCGGCGATCCTCGCTCACGCGACATCATCGCCGAAGCAATCCTGATCGCAGTCAAGCGTCTCTACCTTCTCGGTCAGGACGATCAGCCGACGGGCACCTTCACGTTCGCGGAACTCCTGGCCGAAGAACTGGCCGCAGCCGACAGGCGCTGACACACCCGCCGACAGGCGCTGAGAAACCAGCCGACAGGCGAATGTCGGCGGGTGTGTCAGCGGACTCCGACGGGCGTTTTGTGCTCGATTTCCACCATCGTCAGGCTCGCTGCGATGAGGAGCTGCTCGAGCGCCGATTCGACGTCTTCCTTCCAACCGTGGTCACGGTCGAGCTCGAGGCGAAGGCGAGGGTAACGGTGATGAGGCGCAACAACTTCGAACCCTGCTTTTTCGAGGAAGTCCGCGTCGATCATGCACGTGGCCTCCGTGCACACCAACGACGCCGATGCTCTCGGCCCCTGCACCTCGTCGTCTGTGCGTCGTAGGCCGAATGCCTCGAGTGCCCGTACGCCGCGGTTGACCAGATCTGCGACGACAGCTTGAATCAGCGCTGCTGAGTTTCCTTCGCTGTCGACATCGGATTCGGTTCGGAGGGTCGTCAACAGTACGGCGTCGGCACTTACCGGCGACGTCGGGAATTGCGCTGCTCGGGGGACAGCACTCGGAGGGGCATACAGGGCACAGCCCGCTGTCGCACCGTCGAGTGTGAGCAGTTGTCCGCAGGATCCCCACTCGAGCATGATCATCGACAACCATGCTTCGTTCTCGAGCTCGAGATCTACGGCACCGCCATCTGCTTTGTCGGTAGCTGGATCGAGTACCCAGAAGCGGCATCGCCGTGTATGGGTCGGTAGTCGATCGAAGGAGTCCAACGTGACTCCCGTGACGAGCGGCGACACTGCTTACCTCAGCTTCCAAGCCCTAGAACTTTCGGCGTCCCGCACAGAACATCGGGCACGCACGTCAAGAATATGCGATCGATCTGCCCGTCGCGCCTCATGTAGCGGGCGCTGAGCCGATTGAACTCGTCCGGTCACACCTCGAATCGACGTGTTCGCTGTAAAGTTCTGCACTGCAGTACTTTTCACGTTCTCGACATACATCTTCGTCCGATCTTCCAGCACTTACGTCACCGTGACGTAATGACCGTGTGTGTCTGTACCTGAATTTTCGCGGCTACTTCTTCTTCTGATTTTCCATCATCTCGACGATGCGCTGAAGATCATCGACCGAGCCGAACTCGACCACAATCTTGCCTTTTTTCTTGCCGAGGCTCACCGTGACTCGGGTGTCGAACGAATCGGAGAGACGATCCGCGACATCCTGGAGCCCCGGCATCTGAATCGGCTTCCGCCGCGGAGCCGGATTGGGACCCGAACTGTCCTCCCGATTTGCGAGAGTGACCGCTTCCTCCGTTGCTCGGACGGACATGCCTTCCGCAACGATCCGTGCCGCGAGAGCCTCCTGAGCGTCGGACCCAGCGTCGAGCGACAGCAACGCACGCGCATGGCCGGCGGACAGAACACCCGCTGCGACGCGTCGTTGCACCGCGATCGGCAGCTTGAGAAGACGAATCATGTTGGTGACAACCGGCCGAGATCGGCCGATCTTGGCCGCCAGTTCCTCGTGAGTGACGTCGAATTCCTCGAGGAGTTGCTGATACGCCGCGGCCTCCTCGAGTGGATTGAGTTGAACTCGGTGAATGTTCTCGAGCAAGGCGTCGCGCAACATCGCGTCATCCGCGGTCTCTCGAACGATCGCCGGGATGGAATCCAGTCCCGCTTCCTGGCTCGCGCGCCACCGACGCTCGCCCATCACGAGCTCGTACTTGCCGCCTTCGAGCGTGCGTACGACGATCGGTTGCATCAACCCGAATTCACGGATCGAGTGAACCAGCTCGGCGAGCGCCTCGTCGTCGAAGACGCTGCGCGGCTGCTTCGGGTTCGGCTGAATCAGCCCCGGAGGAATCTCGCGGTACACCGCGCCCGCGGGGGAGAGGTCCTCGTCGGAACTCCGTACCGGCGGTGTCGGGGTGGGCGCCGACGCCACCTCTTCGGCCGATCCCATGGCAGCCGGCTTCGGCTTGGCCCGTGTGGCCGAGTTGTCCTTACCGATGACGACGTCCGCGGCTGCGTTGCCGAGCCTTGGTCCTGCGTCGGGTCCGGTGGGAATCAGTGCGGCCAGTCCGCGGCCCAAACCGCCTTTACGTGTCTGACTCATGGTTCCTAGTGCTCCTGCGTTCCGTCGGTTGCTGCGCCGGCGGACCGCGCTGCCAGTTCTCTACCCGCGTCCAAATAGCTCATCGCGCCGCGCGAGCCGGGGTCGTAATCCAAGACGGTCATTCCATAGCCAGGCGCCTCGGAGACCTTCACACTGCGCGGAATCACCGCGCGGAGGACTGCATCTCCGAAGTGTTTCCGAACCTCTTCGGCGACCTGATCCGCGAGCTTCGTACGACCGTCGTACATCGTCAGGATCACGGTGGACACGTGCAGAGCGGGGTTGAGATGTGCCTGAACCAACTCGATGTTGCGGAGCAACTGACCCACACCCTCGAGGGCGTAATACTCGCACTGGATCGGGATCAGTACTTCCGTCGCCGCGACCAGCGCGTTGACGGTCAGCAGTCCGAGCGAAGGCGGGCAGTCGATCAGGACGAAGTCCGCGTCGATGGAGTCGAGGTCCGCCAGTGCCGTCTTCAGGCGTCCCTCACGGGCCACCATGGAGACCAGTTCGATCTCCGCACCGGCGAGGTCGATCGTCGCCGGAATGCAGTACAGGCGCTCGCTGTGGGGGCTCTGTTGGATGGCGTCGCGGGCGCTGACCTCACCGATCAGAACCTCGTAGCTCGAGGGCACCCCGGAATGATGCTCGACGCCCAGAGCGGTGCTGGCGTTGCCCTGAGGGTCGAGATCGACAACCAGAACAGTCAGCCCTTGAATCGCGAGCGCAGCAGCCAGGTTGACGGCCGTCGTCGTCTTACCGACTCCACCCTTCTGGTTGGCGATCGTCAACATCCGTCGCTTGTCGGGCTTGGGGAGCGTGACGCTGCCCGGGTGCAGTACCTGACTCGCTCTGTGCGCCGCCGCACCGATAGGAGTGTCGTCGGGAGAGATACTGCTGTACGCGCCGAAACCAGATCCGTCCGTCGCTTTCGATCCTGCGCCATTCCGAGAACTTCGTGAACTGGGCGCAGATGATTCTGTTTCACGTGAAACGTTGCCTTCTGTTTCACGTGAAACAGTGGGATCGGATCCACCCGACATATGTGCTCCTTAATGCGGAACGGATTGAACTACGTGGATTGAGGGACCTGACTCGAAGCCAAGTGCAGTGTCATGAACGCGGAAAGCGACGGGGGACTCGTTCGGCACGAACCACGATCGTCGGCGTCGGAACAATGTCCACGCCACACTTGACGACCTCCAGCTTGCCAGCACCCATGCGACCAAGGGAAGAGCGATCGCGCTCGATTTCCTCTTCGGCGCTACTTCCCTTGAGGGCGAGCATCCGCCCGCGTTCATGGATCAGCGGGAGAGACCATTTGGCGAGCTTCTCGAGCGGGGCAACGGCGCGGGAGGTGACGACGTCGGCCCCACCTGCTTCCTTCTTCACGCCCGGCTGCTCGGCGCGGCCCCGGACCACCAACACATCCAGCCCGGCGCCCTCGATGAATTCAGCGAGATAGACGGTGCGTCGAAGAAGCGGCTCGACGAGTGTCACGTGGAGATCGGGACGCGCAATCGCGAGAGGGATACCGGGCAACCCCGCTCCGCTTCCAATGTCCACCACACGCTCGCCCTCGTCGATCAGTTCACCGACTACGGCGCAATTCAAGATGTGCCGCTCCCACAACCGAGGAACTTCGCGCGGACCGATCAGCCCTCGCTCGACACCGAGCGTCGCCAACGACTCGTGATACTGCTGTGCCAGATCGAGCCGCGGACCGAACACGCGCTCGGCGATGGCCAATACTTTGTCGTCATCAAGCGGCTCTGGTTGCACGTCCTCCATCCTCCCGTGTACGGGGTCGCTTCACCAAACCCTCGAGGCGTATTGGCTCGGAAATCACCCAAATTCGTACGATCGGTGGAGTTTCACGTGAAACAGTTCCACCCGATCGGATGTGACCCCGTGGATGTCGGCCGCCGACAAGAGACGCCTGCAGCGGCATGGCTGCCTCGGAGCCGAACTCTGGAGATTCGACCACCGCCCCGCTGGACGGACACACAGTGCTTGACAGTTCGGCAATCATTCCTGGACGCCTTCGACCCAGCTTGGTTCGGACCCACTCGTCACCGTTCAGTGACCGGTTCGCTCGCAGTGGACGGACGCACTTCAACTTCATATCGCTCAGGCGCCCCGGCGGGCTCACTGCGACGGTTTCCGGAGGCCGTCGATGAGCTCAAGGAAGTTGGCAGCGGTCGTGTACGAACATTGACGGGGGAGTTCGCCTGTCTTGAAACTCGTTGCGCATCCGCGACGATCCGGCACCCGTGGGATCGTAGCCACGCCCGTTTTGACGTTTCACGTGGAACAAGGCAACAGGGTCGGCTCCGGTGTGGTCATCTACAGATCGCGACCGACCAGACTCGATACCGCCGGTCTACAGTGAGCTACCGACTTCGGGTCCGTCACGACACGACTTACATGGCTGCCCACTGACCCGCCCATCGGGTCGCAAAGCCGCATCCTGGTTTCACGTGAAACAGGCGCACTCGGGCTTGGGCATTCCCAACTCGGTGTTTAGTCTCTATCCACTCGACCACGTCCATCGCGCACACCTCTTTGTGCGATAACCCTCGACTGCGAATCCGGCCTTCTTCGCGGAACCAACGCGTCTCGGCCGGACCGACCGTTCCAGACTCGATCGTGCATCAGCACCGCACCGCCCCCCGAGAGTCCGCGGCCGGTTCCAGCCGGTGCCTGGTTCCGACCCGAACCGGCCTCTTGTCATCGGGCGGACCCTTACAAACAAATCCCGCCACGTAGACACCAAACTCTCTTCTTCGACCTTCGTTCGATACATAAGGCCGCCGGATCACTTCACGACCGGGCGCACTCCTCGCAGACCCGCCGGCCCGGATGTCTCGCAATCGGACTCCCACCGTCGATTCTCCGATCATCGCGTATGGGGTTGTGTGGCCGACCGTTCGTTCCGACGCCGGAGAATCCGCGGTTCGCCGTCGAGTCTCCTTCTCGCATTCGGAACAATGCGCTACCGAGCCGATGCGACCATCAATGCAACATCAGCAGTCGGCTGTCAGACGTGACCCAGTACGGCTCCATCGGTCGGATCCTGCGAACCGGACCCTGAGTGGACATTGACGATCGGGCGACGCTCGACTGATCCTCTCGAACAATGATGATTTCGAACCATAAATTATTCGCACCTCCACCAGTCACCCAAGTTTCACGTGAAACACGGTGACGACGTGACTCCGGCGGTCTCGGATCTCACAACCAACACCGCCTACAGCCGGGGGAGTGGGAGACGATCCGACGACGGACCACGACCCACCGACACCTACGGCCGCGTACGGCTCCGACCCAAACCCGAATCCCGTCGGCACGCCCATCGGGTTTCACGTGAAACAGGCCGTCCGAACGACGACCCGTTCCGACTTTCGATATCGACGCGGCGCCGAATGGTCACCGAAGAGTTGACGCCCTCGCTAGGGTCGCCGTGATCCGGCTCCGCTATACCCGGCACCAAACCGCCGCCAATCACCGAAGTCTGGATCCAACCTCGCTGAGATTCCGACACGGTCAGTCCATCGATAACCGATCCGATGCGTCGAACCGACCGAGGCGGCTCCCAGTTTCACGTGAAACACACCCACTCCGCGCATCGGCGTCGACGCTATGTCGATGATCGAGCTGTCCGACACGACGTGCGTAGGAAACTGTCACAGTGACGTTTCACGGCCACACTGGACTGCACCGGAAAACACTTGTAAATGCAAACCGGTCCACGAATAACATCGATGCAATTCGACCTAGTCCTGACACACGAAAGCCCCCGGCTGATTGCCGGGGGCTTTCGGTTCGAGCTGACATCTTCGTCGAGAGACTCGACTCGACGGGATCTACGTCGGTGACTACGCCTTCACGACGACCACTCGTCGGGACGGCTCGACGCCCGTACTCTCGCTGTCCACGCCGTCGATCTTCGCGACGGCGTCGTGCACGATCTTCCGCTCGAAGGGAGTCATCGGCGTGAGCTCCTCGCGTTCTCCACTTTCCAGAACACGACGTGCCGCTTCCACACCCAAGGTGCTCAGTTCACTGCGTCGGTTGGCGCGCCAACCGGCGACATCGAGCATCAGCTTGCTGCGCTCGCCCGTCGACTGCTGAACCGCAAGACGAGTCAGTTCCTGCAACGCGTCGAGGACCTCGCCCTTGCGTCCGACGAGCTTCGACAGGTCGGAGCCACCGTCGATGCTCACAACCGCGCGATCGCCCTCGACGTCCAGATCGATGTCGCCGTCGAAGTCGAGAACGTCGAGCAACTGCTCGAGGTAGTCGCCGGCGATCTCGCCTTCTTCGACGAGGTAGTCTTCCGAATCCTCGTCGTCGATGTCCTCGTCGTCGACCTGTGCGGCATCGACATTCTCGGGTTCGGCAACTACAGGTTCTTTGTCCGACTGCTCGGTGTCGACCACCACGACCTCACTCGCTCCATCCCCAGCGCTCACCGCGTTGTCCGTGTTCGTTTCTTGATCGGTATCTGCAGACATCTCTTGATCCTCGGTATCCCCGCGTCAGCGACGCTTGCGCTTGGACTTGCTTCGGTTGGCCTGTGGTCGCGGCTTGGGCTTCGCGGCGCCGGAGGAACTGCCGGTCGAATCCGCGTCGCCGTCCTCGACCTGTCCGCTTGCCTGAACATCGTCGGGAGCCAATTTCGAAAGCTTCGGACGTGCACCGGGCTTGGGCTTGCTGACGGGCTTCACTCCGGGCTTCGGCGCGTTCTCCGATCGCTTCTCGAGGGCAACCTGCTTCTTCGCTGCTTCCTCTTTGTCGATCTTGCCGAACACGAGGTGCTGCTGACCGTAGGTCCACGCGTTGTTACTCACCCAGTAGAGCAGGATGGCGATGGGCAGGAACGCACCGAACGCCAGGACGCCGAGGGGGAAGACGTACAGCGCGAGCTTGTTCATGATCGCGGACTGCGGGTTGGCCGCTGCAGCCTCACTCTGACGCGCGACCGACGCACGCGAGTTCAGGTGTGTCGCGACAGCCGCAATGATCATCAGCGGCACCGACACTGCGACGATCGTCCACACAGCCGGGATCCCGAGACCGAGGTCTGGGTTGGCGTAGGCGTCGAGCTGATCCTGCGGCATCGTGATGAAGGCCGAGATCGGAGCGCCGAACAAGCGGGCGTCCAGGAACGAGTTGACGTCGTCGACGTTGAACGCGTAGTTCGGAAGCGATCGAGTCTCTTGTGCGCTCAGACCGAGCTGACCGAATCCGGTGCCGGTTCGGTTGAAGGACCGAAGCACATGGAACAGGCCGATGAAGACGGGCGCCTGCGCAAGGACCGGGAGACAACCCATGATCGGGTTGAAGCCGTGCTCCTTCTGCAGCTTCTGCATTTCGACGGCCATGCGCTGCTTGTCTTTGCCGTACTTCTTCTGCAGGGCCTTGATCTGCGGCTGCAACTCCTGCATCTGCCGAGTCGTACGCACCTGCTTGACGAAGGGTTTGTACAGAATCAAGCGAAGCGTGAACACCAGGAACACCACGGACAGCGCCCAGGCGAAGCCGTTGTCGTCGCCGAGAACGGCGCCGAACACCTTGTGCCATACCCAGAGAATCCAGGAGACCGGATAGTAGATGAAATCGAGCACGGGTCTATGTACTCCTCTGTTCGTCCACTCCTACGAACGAGTGGATGTCTTCGGTCGAAGTCTGTGTTGCGTCGCTGCTGGTTCGGTGTCGCCACGAACCGCGCTCGGGCACCGGATCCCAACCTCCAGAGTGCCAGGGGGCGCATTTGAGCAAGCGTGCGCAAGCGAGGATCAAGCCTTTGATTGCACCGTGGGTCTTCAACGCGTCGACGGCGTACTCACTGCAGGTGGGGGTGAACCTGCAGGTCGGCAGCCGAAGCGGAGACACGTAATTGCGGTACAGCTCGATCGAGAAGACAAGTGTTCGCACCGGGAGCGAACGAACGAGAGGGAGGAGGCTCATTTACGATGCATCTTTCGACGCAGTGGGGCCGGATGCATCCAGGTAGCCCATCTTCTTCAGTCCGGACCGGACCTGACGATGCAGTTCTTTCGACGTCAGCACCGAAGCTCCTGGTAGAGCTCTGATCACCACGTCGGTGCTCGGCGGCACATCCACCACGAGCTGAGCGCAGATATGCCGAAGCCGGCGCGCAACTCGATGACGAGTTACCGCCGGCCCGACTGCCTTGCTCACGATCAGTCCGAATCTGGGGGAGCCGACAGAGAAGACCGAACGTGCGTCGTCTCGCGCGAACGCGTGAACAACCACGTCTTGTCTTCCCATTCGACGGCCTCGACGCACGGCACGCGAGAAATCCGCGCTGCGGTGCAGTCTGTTCGGCTCAGGTAACACCCCGAGCTCCGTAACTCAGACGAACAATGATTTAGGCGGTGAGTTCCTTGCGGCCCTTGCCGCGACGCGCAGAAACGATTGCACGACCTGCACGCGTACGCATACGAAGACGGAAGCCGTGAACGCGCGCGCGGCGTCGGTTGTTCGGCTGGAACGTCCGCTTGCCCTTGGCCACGGTCAACACTCCTCGAAAATTTTCGGCGCCCACTCCAGGCGCCTACTGGCGGTAGTACCGAGTTCGGTCGAACTCGAATTACATCCCACAGCGAGAAGGCCGACCACCGAACTGTAAACACCCAGCAAGCATCGGTCACCTCGCTTCGGGTGACTGTTCGAGAGTACTGATGGAGCGCGGACGGGTCAAACTCGCCCAACCGGGTGGGGAGCCTGAAGGAACGACCCAAGCAATTCGTCTCCCAGAAGACTACATCGGTGTAATTCATCCACAAGGGTGGGGACAGAGGTGTGTGAATAACCGCTCGGACGCGTGCCGGCGACGCCGTCGACAGGATTCTTCCGTAGCTCGAGGATTTCGTCGAACGCAACATTGCAGCTCAGGGACCATGAGTGGCCGTTTTTCGACGGATTTCGACGTTCGGGGGTAACACCGGTGTCGTTCATCCACACCTGTGGATAATTGTGTGGAAACAGCCCGCAGGTGGCATATTCGTACCGGGCGCGCGCAATGTCCGTCTTCGAACTCGCCGGCATCCGTTCGCCGTCGGTGACGCTAGTCGACATCGAAGCGCCGCATGACCGCTTCGGCGATCTTCGTTTCGCTGAAATCTGCACAGTTCGGTTTGGTCTAGTAGGAGGCGCCGTGAGCGACGATCCGGGTGCGCTGGCGCGCGTCTGGCCAGAGGTTGTCACGGAGTTGACGTCCGACAGACACAGTGGTCAACCGTTGACCAAAGGTCAGAAGGCATGGCTCGCTCTGGTCGAGCCGCTCACTCTGACACAGGGGTTCGCGCTGCTCGCGGTGCCGTCGTCCTTCGCGCAGGAAGCGATCGAACGCGACCTACGTGAGCCGATTCTGCACGCACTCGGCCGTCATCTCGGCCAGGGAGTCGAAGGCCTCGGCGTCAGAATCTCCGCTCCCGAGGACGAGAAGCCCGAGCCCGAACGGACCGGCTATCCCGAGACTCCGAGCTCTCCGACGTATCGGCGCCGCTTCCTCACCAGCTCCGACGACGAGCCGTCGGACTCGGAGACCGCGGACTACGAGGAAGTCGACGACGAGCGAGAAGCGCTCGCGAGTGTGCAGAACTCGTGGCCGACCTACTTCACCAAGCCGCCGGAGACGACCACCACCACCCCGGGTGCGGGAAGTCTCAACGCGAAGTACACCTTCGACACCTTCGTCATCGGTGCTTCCAACCGGTTCGCTCACGCGGCCGCCGTCGCGATCGCCGAAGCTCCGGCCCGCGCCTACAACCCTTTGTTCGTGTGGGGCGCGTCGGGTCTGGGCAAGACTCACCTGTTGCATGCCGCCGGGCACTACGCGCAGCGACTCTTCCCCGGCATGCGCGTGAAGTACGTCTCCACCGAGGAATTCACGAACGACTTCATCAACTCGCTTCGTGACGACCGCAAAGTCGCCTTCAAGCGTCGCTACCGCGAAACCGACGTGCTGCTGGTCGACGACATCCAGTTCATCGAGGGCAAGGAAGGTATCCAGGAAGAGTTCTTCCACACCTTCAACACCCTCCACAATGCGAACAAGCAGATCGTCGTGTCCTCCGATCGGCCACCCAAACAGTTGGCCACCCTCGAGGAGCGCCTGCGTACGCGATTCGAATGGGGTCTGATCACCGACGTCCAGCCGCCCGAGCTCGAAACTCGGATCGCGATCCTCAGCAAAAAAGCGAGAATGGATCGCCTGGACGTTCCCCACGACGTCCTCGAGCTGATCGCCAGTCGAATCGAACGCAACATCCGTGAGCTCGAAGGTGCGCTGATTCGCGTCACAGCCTTCGCCTCGCTGAACGGACAAGCACTGGATCTGACGCTGGCCGAGGTCGTACTCCGGGATCTGATGCCGGATTCGACGAGCCTCGAGATCAACGCGGCAACGATCATGGCGGTCACGGCCGAGTACTTCAACACCACCATCGACGACCTGTGTGGCCCCGGCAAGGCCCGCGCCCTGGCCATGGCCAGGCAGATCGCCATGTATCTCTGCCGGGAACTGACGGATCTGTCGCTGCCCAAGATCGGCCAGACCTTCGGCCGCGACCACACGACCGTCATGTACGCCGACAAGAAGATCCGCAAGGAAATGACCGAGCGTCGCAAGGTATACGACCAGGTCCAGGAGCTCACCGCGCGGATCAAGCAGCGCTCGAAGCGCTAGCGACACCGCTCGGACATCCCTCGAGGAACGATCACGGCGCGAGTCACCCGGAGGTACGGGGCTCGCGCCGTTTCACGTCGTGACTCGAGGGATGTGGTGTGTTCCAGGTCATGTTTCGACCTCCGGAAACAACCCTCGAGTCGGTACCGAGGAGTTTTTTTCGTACTTCACTCCATTGATTCACACCTGTGGATAACCATGTGGATAGTGGAGGACTTCTGGGGATGAACTGTGAGGGCCTGTGCACCGCCGAATTTCGTCCACAGGCGGTCCCGAGTTGGCCACCGATTGGTTCAGAGTTCATCCCCACGACACCACGCCTGACGACCAGCGCCGCATGGTGTGTGTGCACAGATTCCACAGGACCTATTAATAAGAAGATTTTCTCTTCGAAGGAATCTCTTCTAAAACAGGTGTTGGGGACCAATCCGTTCACAGGGTCGCTCGAGGGTCTCCGTCGGCGCCCGCCGTCGGGACGTTCCGCTTTCAAGTTGGTCACGAAGGGCATACGGTGTTCATCACCGCAGCCTGTGTCAGACTCTTTGACGCACCGGTAAACGAGCTCACCCGATGCTCGACGAAGACCCCTTCGAGACGATCCGCTGCCGAACGAGAGGAAAAACCGAGCGATGGAGCTTGGAAGTCTGAAGTTTCGCGTTGCTCGCGAAGATTTTTCCGATTCCGTTGCCTGGGTTGCTCGTAGCCTGCCGTCCAGGCCGCCGGTACCAGTGCTCGGTGGTGTACTGCTCGCCGCGGACGACCAAGGTCTGACCGTCTCCGGTTTCGACTACGAAGTCTCGGCTCAGGTCCGCGTCTCTGCGGAAGTGGCGACTTCCGGTCGCGTCCTGGTGTCCGGCAAGTTGCTCGCCGACATCACGAAGTCGCTTCCCAACAAGCCCGTCGACGTCAGCGTCGACGGCACCCGGGTGCTCATCAACTGCGGAAGCGCGAAATTCTCGCTTCCGACGATGCCCGTCGAGGACTACCCCCAGTTGCCCGAGCTGCCGACGCAGACCGGGTCGATCGCAGTGGATGTGTTCTCCGAGGCAATCGCGCAGGTTGCCGTCGCCGCAGGCAAGGACGACACGTTGCCGATGCTCACCGGTATCCGCGTCGAAATCCACGGCACGACGGTCGTCCTCGCGGCGACCGACCGCTTCCGGCTCGCAGTCCGCGAGCTCGAGTGGCTGCCCGTCGGCGGAGAGACCAAGACCGAGGTCCTGATCCCGGCCCGTACGTTGTCGGAATCGGCAAAGACGTTGACGGGCAACGCAAGTTCGCCGGTGGAGCTCGCTCTGGGGTCCGGATCGTCGATCGGCGCCGACGGCCTCCTCGGCATCATCAGCGGAGGTCGTCGGACGACGACGCGCCTCCTCGATGCCGACTTCCCGAAGTTCCGACAGCTGTTGCCACCCGAGCACACGGCGGTTGCCGTCGTGGAGATCGCACCTCTCGTCGAAGCGATCAAGCGTGTGGCGCTCGTCGCCGAGCGTGGTGCGCAGGTTCGCCTCGAGTTCTCCTCCGAAGGCGTCCTGCTGTCGGCCGGTGGTGACGATGCCGGTCGGGCCGAGGAGGCACTGCTCGCCGACTTCCAGGGTGAGCCGCTGACCATCGCGTTCAACCCCGGCTATCTGATCGACGGGTTGTCGTCGCTGCACAGCGAGAAGGTCACATTCGGATTCACGACTCCCAGTAGGCCTGCGGTTCTCCGGCCGACGACGGATGATGAACTGGTACCGGATTCCTCGGGTAAGTTCGCGGCACCGCAGAGCGCCTACACGTATCTGCTGATGCCGGTGCGCCTTCCCGGCTGATCGGGTACCACCCGCGAGGACGTCGGTGGACGCCCTCATCATCGGCAGCATCTTCGACGCAAAGGACACTTCGCATGCAGCTGGGACTGGTCGGCCTCGGAAAGATGGGCTTCAACATGCGCGAGCGGTTGCGCTCGCACGGCCACGAAGTCATCGGTTACGACCCGCGGCCCGAGGTCACGGATACCCCGTCGCTCGAGGGTCTGGCGCAGGCGCTCACCGCGCCGCGCATCGTCTGGGTGATGGTCCCGTCGGGCGAGATCACCCGAAACACCATCGTCGGGCTCGCGGATGCCCTCGAGGAGGGCGACCTCGTCATCGACGGTGGTAACTCGCGCTTCACCGACGATGGACCCAACGCGGAACTGCTGGCGAAGAAGGGCATCGGCTACATCGACGCAGGCGTGTCCGGCGGAGTCTGGGGCCTCGAGAACGGCTACGGCCTGATGGTCGGAGGATCGGAAGACGATGTCGCACGCGCTCAGCCGATCTTCGACGCGCTTCGTCCGGAAGGTGAGCGGGCCGACGGTTTCGTCCATGCGGGCCCTGTCGGTGCCGGCCACTACTCGAAGATGGTGCACAACGGCATCGAGTACGGGCTGATGCAGGCGTACGCCGAGGGGTACGAGCTGCTCGAGGCCGAGGAACTCGTGCAGGATACTCATGGTGTTCTTCGTGCGTGGAGCAAGGGCACCGTTGTCCGGTCGTGGCTGCTCGACCTGCTGGTTCAGGCGCTGGCCGAGGACCCCGAGTTCGCTGAAATCTCCGGTTACACAGAGGATTCCGGCGAAGGAAGGTGGACGGTCGAAGAAGCGATTCGGCACGCGGTTCCGGCACCGGTCATCTCTGCGGCCCTGTTCGCTCGATTCGCATCCCGCCAGGACGATTCACCGGCGATGAAAGCCGTGTCCGCGCTGCGCAATCAGTTCGGTGGTCACGCCGTCAAACGTGCGTCGACCGAAGAAACTCTTCGCGCACCCGATCCCAAGAAATAGATCTTGTTCGTTCGCTCTTTCACCGTGCGGGACTTCAGGTCCTGGGACGACGTCACCGTCGAACTCGAGCCGGGTTCGACGGTGTTCGTCGGTCCCAACGGTCACGGCAAGACGAACCTGCTCGAGTCGCTCGGCTATCTGTCGACGCTGTCGTCGCACCGGGTGTCCTCCGATGCTCCGATGATCCGTGCGGGTGCACAGCGTGCGTTCGCCAGTGCCTCGGTGGTCAACCTCGGTCGAGAACTGACCATCGACATCGAGTTGCTCGAGGGAAAAGCCAACAAGGCCAGGATGAATCGCTCCCCGGTGCGCCGACCGCGGGAGATACTGGGCGTTCTGCACAGCGTGCTCTTCGCTCCGGAGGACCTGTCCCTCGTGCGGGGAGATCCAGGGGATCGACGTCGCTATCTGGACGAGTTGCTGACCACCCGTAGGCCTCGAATGGCTGGTGTGCGAGCAGATTACGACAAGGTGCTTCGGCAACGGTCGGCGTTGCTGAAGACTGCGGGTGGGGCATTGCGTCGTGGCTCACGGTCGACCGACGGTGCCAGCGCGCTCGCCACGCTCGACGTGTGGGACGGTCATCTCGCGGCGCACGGTGCCCAGTTGCTGGCCGCGCGCATCGGCTTGGTTCACGAACTCGAACCGTTGGTGGCCGAGTCCTACGCATCCATTGCGCCTGAATCACGCCCTGCCGCAGTGACATACAGAAGCAGTCTGGGGGACGTACTGCCGCCGGAGTTCGCGGATGTAGCCCGTGTACCGGAGCCCGACGACGTCGATGTGCTCGAAGCTGCGTTTCTCCATCGGCTGAACGAGATGCGTCAACGCGAGATCGAGCGCGGAGTCTGTCTGGTGGGACCACACCGAGACGACCTCGAGTTGATGCTCGGTGATCAGCCCGCGAAAGGGTTTGCCAGCCATGGTGAATCGTGGTCGTACGCCTTGTCGTTGCGGCTGGCGTCTTTTCGGTTGTTACGGGCGGAGGGTACCGACCCGGTGTTGATGCTCGACGACGTCTTCGCCGAGCTCGACCGCAAGCGTCGCAGTGCCCTGGCCGCCGTCGCGGCCGAGGCGGAGCAAGTGTTGATCACCGCCGCCGTCGCGGAGGACATTCCGCCGGAGATCGATGCTCGTCGGTGGAAAGTCGAAGCAGTGCAACATAGTTCGGAACGAATCTCGACGATAACCCCGATCGACGCCACCGTCGACTCCACCGAAGGAGTATGAGACGTGAACGAAGAATCAGGCGAAGGAACGGACGAGCTCAAGGGCGTCGACTTGGCGCGCCGTGCCCTCGAGGACGCGCGAGCTGCCGCCAAGGCGAGCGGCAAATCCGTCGGGCAGGGGCGTTCTTCGCCGAAGGGAGGCGTCCGCGCACTTCGAGGTCGACGTAAGCGCGGATGGTCCGGTGCAGGTCCTGACGACCGTGACCCGCAGACTCTGGGTTCGCTCGCCGGGTCGATCGCGCAGAAACGCGGATGGTCGGACAAGGTGGCGGAAGGTACGGTGCTCGGGCGATGGCCCGCGGTGGTCGGCGAGGACATCGCGTCCCACGCGACGCCGACGAAACTCGAGGACGGTGTTCTGAGCGTCACCGCCGAGTCCACGGCGTGGGCGACGCAGCTGCGCTTGATGCAAGCGCAGATTCTGGCCAAGATCGCCGCGGCAGTGGGACACGGCGTCGTGAAGTCCTTGAAGATCCACGGACCCACGACCAAGAGTTGGCGTAAGGGCGACCGCCACATCAAGGGCCGCGGGCCGCGAGACACGTACGGGTAGATTCAACTCCTACCGAAGCGGACCGACGCTGTGAATTGTCCCTATTGCTTGGATCATACTGATGAATCAAGGTGATCTTGGTTGCTCTGCACAGCCTCGGTGCGTAGCGTAATTCGGTGATCGATCACAAGCAACGAGATCGGGATCGTTGCTCGTGATCCGACCCGCTACGACGAAGGGACCGTGTGTTCTCACCCGACGCCAAAGAAGAATCCGACAGGTCGGCGATCGACCGACAGCCGGAGGACCGCGTGGTGCTCCAGGCTCGAAACGTCAGATTCGACTGGTCTGCTCTGCCGCTGCACTACGTCGACGGCGATCCGCTCGCGACTCATCTGGTCAACGTGATGCATCTACTCCTGCCCGAGGGTGAGGAGTGGTTCGTCCGTACCTTCAAGGAAGCGCTTCCTCTGATTCACGACGAGCGCCTACGTGAAGACGTCATCGGTTTCATCGGCCAGGAGGCGATGCACGCCACGGCCCACACCCAGGTGCTCGATTCGTTGACCGCCCACGGTATCGATGTCGCACCGTACGTCGAGCAGATGCAGTTCCTGTTCGGTCGCGCGCTCGGAAACAGGCGCACGCACACCAGGAACAGCTTGGTGGAACGAGTGGCGCTGATCGCAGCCGTCGAACATCTGACGGCGTTCCTCGGTGACTGGGTGCTCAACGCGCGTGCGCTCGACGAGGTCGATTTCGATCCGACCATGCTCGACCTGCTTCGGTGGCACGGGGCCGAGGAAGTCGAGCACCGCTCGGTGGCATTCGAGGTCATGCAGTACTTCGATGTTCGCCCCGCCCGGCGCATCCGAACCTACGTCGCGATCGCACCCACGTTGGTGTGGTTCTGGACTCGTGGTGTGCGGTACCTGATGGATCGCGATCCGACGCTGGCTCACCTGCCCGCGAAGCAACGCCGGCCGTCGCTTCGACATTATCGCGCGGTTGCTGCACGTGGTCTCTTCCCCGGCCCCAAGATGATCTGGAAGGCCTCGCTTCGCTACTTCGCCCGTGACTACCACCCCTCGAGCGAAGGGTCGACCGAGCAAGCCGTGCAGTACCTGGCAACGTCGCCCGCCGCACGAGCGTGCGCACGGTGACCGCGGTTTCGAATCCGGAATCGAGAGTCGAGCACGTGGTGTCCAAGAAGAAGCAGGGACTGCGAAAGCGGTTGTCCGACATGGCCAGAACGGTCGACACCTTTCGTGAGGGTCGTCAGGTTCCACAGGATCTGTACGGGCGCGCCGTGCCCGATCAGACGATGTCTCTCGTCACCGACGCGTTGGACAAGTGGTTCGCGTTGCTGGACAACGGCGAGTTCGACGACAGCCACGCGGCTGCGCCGGTAGTCCGCGACATCGCATTGACGCTCCGTTCGCGCGAGGTTCTGTGCGTGGACCAACAGGTCGTCCGGCTGGAATTCGAAAGTGCACTGGGCGAAGAACTTCCGGCATGGGCTCCGGGAATGCACCTCGATTTCGTCCTGCCGTCCGGTCGACGCCGGCAGTACTCGTTGTGCGGTGACCCGTCGGATGCACGCGCGTACACCGTTGCGGTGCGGTTCATTCCGGACGGCGGCGGTGGTTCGGCGGAGATGCATGCACTCGAGATCGGAACGCCCGTCACCGTGACAGGTCCGCGCAACGGATTTCCGTTCGTCGCCGACGGCCGGGCGGTGTTCGTCGCAGGCGGAATCGGTATCACCGCCATCCTTCCGATGGTGCGGGCAGCCCGCGCCTCCGGGATGGACTGGTACCTGGAGTACCGGGGGCGCTCGCGGGAGTCGCTGCCGTTCCTCGACGAGATTCTCGCCTTGGACAGCGAACGGGTGAACGTCCGCACCGACGACGTCGACGGGATCGCGTCGGGTAGTGAACTGCTCGGTCGCGTGGCGGGCGGTGCCGTCTACTGCTGTGGCCCGCCGCCGATGCTCGACGCGGTGCGCGTGGCCGTCGACGGCACCGACGCCACCCATCTGTACTTCGAGCGTTTCTCTCCACCTCCGGTTCGGAACGGTGTGGAGTTCGAGGTCCAATTGGTCGATTCCGGTGACGTGATCACCGTCGGCGCAGAACAGACGGCGTTGCAGGCGATCCGTGAGGTGAAGCCGTCCGTGGCGTACTCGTGTCAGCAGGGCTTCTGCGGAACGTGCCGAACCCGAGTGCTCGTCGGCACTCCCGAACACCGCGAGACTCGGCTGACCCCCGAGGAGCAGGAGAACGAGATGCTGATCTGCGTGTCGCGGGCAGCGGGTGGACGGATCGTCCTCGATCTGTAGCCCTCGGAGCTGATTCTGCTGTCCATATTTGCCGTCGGGACGCGAAAAAATGCGTCTGTGAGGCAACCAGGGGGCATTTCGGGGTGTCATCGTCCCCATGCCGTCGGTACGTACCAGTAGTATGGACGGGTAACAGAGAAGCCCTTCGGATCTGCTCACCGTCACGGCCTACCCGCAGGGTGAGGCAGGACGGCCGAGCAGACTCGTGCGGTGGCACCACCCGGTGCCCACACGGCAGCACCCATTCGGTGCGAGGGGGACCTTGACGCTGAAGGAGAACAACCGAATCGTGGCTGCCGAGAAGTCGGGTAAGACCGAGAACAAGGATTACGGCGCTTCGTCGATCACCGTGCTCGAGGGACTGGAAGCAGTTCGCAAGAGGCCCGGTATGTACATCGGATCCACTGGTGAGCGAGGCCTGCACCACCTGATCTGGGAGGTCGTCGACAACTCCGTCGACGAGGCCATGGCCGGATACGCTTCCACCGTCGACGTCACCATTCACGAGGACGGCAGCGTCGAGGTCAAGGACGACGGTCGAGGAATTCCCGTCGCCACGCACGCCTCCGGTGTTCCCACCGTCGAGGTCGTCATGACGCAGCTGCACGCCGGTGGAAAGTTCGACTCGGACTCGTACGCCGTGTCCGGTGGTCTGCACGGCGTCGGCATCTCCGTGGTCAACGCTCTCTCCACCAAGGTGGAACTCCAGATCGCTCGCGACGGTCACCGCTACACGCAGACGTACGACTACGCCAAACCAGGCCCGCTCGAGACCGTCGGCGACACCGAGGACACCGGCACGATCGTCCGCTTCTGGCCGGACGGCAAGATCTTCGAGACACTCGATTTCAGCTTCGACATCGTGCACCGTCGCCTCCAGGAGATGGCGTTCCTGAACAAGGGACTGACCATCAACTTCACCGACGAGCGCGTGGCAGCAACCGACGCCAGCGAGGAAGAGCTGGCCGAGACCGCGGAGGCACCGAAGTCCGCGTCCGAGGAAGAAGCTCAGGCCGTCGAGGCCAAGCCCGCCAAGGTCAAGAAGCGCACGTACCACTACCCCGACGGCCTCGTCGACTTCGTCAAGCACATCAACAAGACGAAGACATCCATCCACAACTCCGTCGTGGGCTTCACCGCCAAGGGTGAAGGCCACGAGGTCGAGATCGCGATGCAGTGGAACGCCGGTTACTCCGAGTCGGTCCACACTTTCGCCAACACGATCAACACGCACGAGGGCGGCACGCACGAGGAAGGCTTCCGTACCGCGCTCACCTCGACGGTGAACAAGTACGCAGCGGACAAGAAGCTCGTCAAGGAGAAGGACGGCAAACTCACCGGCGACGACATCCGCGAGGGTCTCGCCGCGGTCATCTCCGTCCGGGTGGGGGAACCGCAGTTCGAGGGTCAGACCAAGACGAAGCTCGGCAACACCGAGGTTCGCTCGTTCGTGCAGAAGGCGTGCAACGAGCACCTGGCGCACTGGTTCGAGTCCAACCCGGCCGACGCGAAGACCATCATCAACAAGGCCGTGTCCTCGGCTCAGGCCCGTATGGCCGCGCGCAAGGCGCGAGAGTTGGTGCGCCGCAAGAGCGCGACGGACATCGGTGGCCTGCCCGGCAAGCTCGCCGACTGCCGCTCCAACGACCCGAGCAAGTCCGAGATCTACATCGTGGAGGGCGACTCCGCCGGCGGCTCGGCCAAGTCCGGTCGTGACTCGATGTACCAGGCGATCCTCCCGCTCCGCGGAAAGATCATCAACGTCGAGAAAGCTCGCATCGACCGCGTTCTGAAGAACAACGAGGTCCAGTCGATCATCACCGCGTTCGGCACCGGTATCCACGACGAGTTCGACATCACCAAGCTCCGCTACCACAAGATCGTGCTGATGGCCGACGCCGACGTGGACGGCCAGCACATCTCGACGCTGCTGATGACGTTGCTGTTCCGTTTCATGCGTCCGCTCATCGAGCACGGCCACGTCTATCTGGCCATGCCGCCGCTGTACAAGTTGAAGTGGAGCCGCGGCGAACCCGACTTCGCGTACTCCGATCGCGAACGCGACGGACTGCTCGAGGCCGGTATCGCCAACAAGCGCAAGATCAACATCGAGGACGGCGTCCAGCGTTACAAAGGCCTCGGCGAGATGAACGCGAAGGAACTGTGGGAGACCACGATGGATCCATCGGTGCGCGTGCTCCGATTGGTCACCCTCGACGATGCCGCCGCCGCGGACGAGCTGTTCAGTGTCCTGATGGGCGAAGACGTCAGTGCCCGGCGCAGTTTCATCGCCCGCAATGCCAAGGACGTCCGCTTCCTGGACGTGTGACGAACTTTCACGCACTACTTGAAATTCGTTACACCTCTTAGACTTTCGCTGAAGGAGATTCCATGTCGGACATAACCGAGCCTCCTGTCGGGCCTCCCGGACAGACCACGAACGCCGAGGGCGGCGACCGCATCGATCCGGTCGACATCCAGCAGGAGATGCAGCGTAGCTACATCGACTACGCGATGAGCGTCATCGTCGGCCGCGCACTTCCCGAAGTACGCGACGGCCTCAAGCCCGTGCACCGTCGTGTGTTGTACGCGATGTACGACTCCGGCTTCCGCCCGGACCGCAGTTACGTCAAATCCGCACGCCCCGTTGCCGAAACGATGGGTAACTACCACCCGCACGGTGACACCTCGATCTACGACGCGCTGGTGCGTCTGGCTCAGCCCTGGTCCATGCGGTACCCGTTGGTCGACGGCCAGGGCAACTTCGGCTCCCGTGGCAACGACGGCGCGGCTGCCATGCGATACACCGAGGCACGTCTGACGCCTCTCGCCATGGAGATGTTGCGGGACATCGACGAGGAAACCGTCGACTTCATCCCCAACTACGACGGCAAAACCCAAGAGCCGACGGTACTTCCGTCGCGGGTGCCCAACCTGCTGATGAACGGCTCCAACGGCATCGCCGTCGGTATGGCCACCAACATTCCGCCGCACAACCTGCGTGAACTCGGCGACGCCGTCTTCTGGGCACTCGACAACCACGAGGCCGACGAAGAAGCGACCCTCGCCGCGTGCATGGAACGCGTGAAGGGCCCCGACTTCCCGACCCACGGCTTGATCGTCGGCGGGCAGGGCATCCAGGATGCGTACTCGACCGGACGCGGATCCATTCGCATGCGCGGCGTCGTCGAGATCGAGGAAGACTCCAACGGCCGCACCACGATCGTCATGACCGAGCTTCCGTACCAGGTCAACCCGGACAACCTGATCACGTCGATCGCGGAGCAGGTGCGCGACGGCAAACTGGCCGGCATCTCCAAGATCGACGACGAGTCCTCGGACCGCGTCGGCATGCGCATCGTCGTCACCATCAAGCGCGACGCCGTCGCGAAGGTGGTGCTGAACAACCTCTACAAGCACACCCAGCTGCAGACGAGTTTCGGCGCGAACATGTTGTCGATCGTCGACGGTGTGCCGCGCACCCTGCGTCTGGATCAAATGATCCGCTACTACGTGGCTCATCAGCTCGACGTCATCATCAGGCGCACGCGATACCGGCTGCGCAAGGCCGAGGAGCGCGCTCACATCCTGCGCGGACTGGTCAAGGCACTCGACGCTCTGGACGAGGTCATCGCCCTCATCCGTCGTTCGCCGACCGCCGACGACGCCAAGGCCGGCTTGATCGAACTGCTCGACATCGACGAGATCCAGGCCGACGCCATCCTCGCGATGCAGTTGCGTCGTCTGGCTGCCCTCGAGCGTCAGAAGATCATCGACGAGTTGGCCGAGATCGAACGCACCATCGCCGACCTGCAGGACATCCTGGCCCGGCCGGAGCGTCAGCGTCAGATCGTCCGCGACGAGCTCGGCGAGATCGTCGAGAAGTACGGCGACGACCGTCGTACCCGCATCATCGCCAGCGACGGAGACGTCAACGACGAGGATCTCATCGCCCGCGAGAACGTCGTTGTCACCATCACCGAAACCGGCTACGCCAAGCGCACCAGAACCGACCTGTACCGCTCGCAGAAGCGCGGCGGCAAGGGAGTGCAGGGCGCGGGACTGAAGCAGGACGACATCGTCAGCAAGTTCTTCGTCTGCTCGACGCACGACTGGATTCTGTTCTTCACCACCAAGGGCAGGGTCTATCGCGCCAAGGCGTACGAGCTTCCCGAGGCCAACCGGACGGCCCGCGGGCAGCACGTCGCGAACCTTCTGGCGTTCCAGCCCGACGAGCGCATCGCGCAGGTCATTCAGATCAAGACCTACGAGGACGCGCCGTACCTGGTGCTCGCCACCAAGGGTGGCCTGGTCAAGAAGTCCAAGCTCACCGACTTCGACTCCAACCGAAGCGGCGGCATCGTCGCGGTCAACCTCCGCGGCGAGGACGAACTGGTCGGCGCTGTGTTGGCGTCGTCCGACGACGACCTGTTGCTGGTGTCCGCTCAGGGTCAGTCGATTCGCTTCTCCGCAACCGACGAGGTTCTGCGTCCGATGGGTCGCGCGACCTCCGGTGTCCAGGGCATGCGGTTCAACGGCGAGGACGAGCTGTTGTCGCTGAACGTGGTGCGGGAGGGCAAGTACCTGCTGGTGGCCACCTCCGGTGGCTACTCCAAGCGCACTGCGATGGAGGACTACCCGGCGCAGGGCCGCGGCGGAAAGGGCGTGCTGACGATCCAGTACGACCCGAAGCGTGGCACCCTGGTGGGGGCTCTCATCGTCGACGACGAGGACGAGCTGTACGCCATCACCTCCAGTGGTGGTGTAATCCGGACCGCAGCGAAGCAGGTACGGAAGGCCGGTCGACAGACGAAGGGCGTTCGGTTGATGAATCTCGGGGAAGGCGACACACTGCTCGCTATTGCCCGTAACGCCGACGAAGCCGAACCCGAGCCCGGCGCCGCCGGAGACGAAGACGACGCACCGAAGGAGTCGTAAGTGAGCACTCCCAACAGGCCTGGTAGCAGGCCCGTTCCGCCCAGCGACGCCGAGCAGCCACGCACTTCTGCGCGGCCGCAGCCGGCGGTTCGCCCCGGAACGCCGCAGAACGGCGGCGGGCGTCCTCCGTCGCGACCCGGTGCGCCGGCCCCTCAGCAGGCCGGTCCTCAGCAGGGCGCTCCACAGCAGTCCGACCCACGGCAAGGGAACGGTGCGCGTCCCGCCGGCGGCGATCGGCAACCGCCGAGCCAGCCGGCGCGTCAGGCACCCGAACGTCAGGCACCCGAACGTCAGGGAGGTGCTCCGGAAACCGCGAGGACGTCCGACGGCTCGGCGCGTGAGCAGGCCACAGCTCGGCCTCCTCAGCCGTCGGCAGCTCCCCAGCCGCCGACTACTGCCCAGCCGCCGGCTACTCAGCAGGCTCCGGCATCGGCACCTCAGCGTCCGGATCAGCGTCAGCCGGAGAACCAGCGGCCCGCGGAGGCACCGAAGTCGCAGCCGCAGAATCAGCCGCGTCCGCCTGCACCGGCACGCCCGGCTGCTGCCCAGCAGCCGCCCACCGAGGCGGCACCACGGGTGGACAACGAGCGTCCGTTCGATCCACTGGGTGCGGGTGATGTCACGCAGCCGCCGGCGGGTGGCTACCAGAACGGTCCGGGACCGGTGCGCAGTGCGCCTGTCCAGAACGGTTCGGGTCAGGGCAGTGCCTCGGGACAGGTCGGTGGTTCGGGTCAGGGCGCACCTCCGTGGCAGCGCGGTCCGGCGAACGGCGCACAGAGCCAGCCGCAGACCAACCTGTCGGCGCGCGGCGGAACGCTGCCGCCGGTCGGACCGGGCGCTCAATCGGGCCAGCCGGGACAGTCCGGACAGCCAGGCGACGATCGTCGTGGAACCCAGGCAGGGGCCGCAGCAGCAGCCACCGCCGCAGTGGGCGCCGAGAGTTCGGCGGACAGTTCACAGCGTCGAGAAGCAGCCAAGACGAAGGCCGCCGGCATCGACGGACCGACGCGGCACATCGAACGCAAGGATCTGGCGAAGGACATGCCGGACCTGTCGGAGGTCCGGCACACGGCACCGGCGTCGGAGACGCAGCAGATCGCTCAGCCGGTCGCTATCGCAGCGCGTGAGGACGGAACTCCTCTGCGTGCCACGATTCAACTGCGCAAGATCGATCCGTGGTCGACGCTCAAGATCTCCCTCGTCATCGCGGTATCGCTGTTCTTCGTGTGGATGGTCGCAGTCGGGCTGCTGTACGCGGTTCTCGACGGAATGGGTGTCTGGGATCGCTTGAACAGTGCGTTCACCGACATTGTGTCCGAGTCGGGTGACGGTGGCTTGGTCAGTGCCGGACAGGTATTCGGCTACGCCGCAGTGATCGGTGTCATCAACGTGGTGTTGTTCACGGCGTTGACGACCATCGGATCGTTCATCTACAACTTGTCCTCCGACTTGGTCGGGGGCGTCGAAGTAACCCTCGCGGATCGGGACTGAACCAGGTCGCTCGAGAGTGCCGGATCGAGCCGTTTTGGAGTACGGCGGTTCGATGCGGTAATCTCTCTCCTCGGTTCGGAAAGAGAAATCTTCTGTCCGAATCGAGGTTCACGGGCCTATAGCTCAGGCGGTTAGAGCGCTTCCCTGATAAGGAAGAGGTCGGAGGTTCAAGTCCTCCTAGGCCCACACCGAGCAATACGGAAGAGGGACATGATCATGAAAATCCTTCTTCTGATCGGTGCAGTGATAGCAGTCGTGTCGGCAGCGTCGAAGGTGCGGTCCCTCCGCAACAGTGACGGTGTGTGGCACGAGGTTTCCACTCGCTGATCGTCCGCACGGAGGCGTCAGGACCAGGAAATTTCGAGTTCGAGATTTCGTAAGGTACTGTTCGCTTGCACCACCCCGGGGCCTTAGCTCAGTTGGTAGAGCGCTGCCTTTGCAAGGCAGATGTCAGGAGTTCGAATCTCCTAGGCTCCACAATTAGATAGCTCCATAGTTCGATAGCCCCACAGATCGACAGTGACCCCGATACGCGAATGCGTGTCGGGGTCACTGCGTTGTGGGGTCACTGTGTTGTGGGGTCACTGTGTTGTGGGGTCACTGTGTTGTGGGGTCGACTTCATCGTGAGGTGCGTGTGTCAGGGTTCAGGTCCCTGATATGCAGTCGGCAGCAGCGCGGCTGTCCGTCGGGGTGCGGTGGGTGGGAACGGATTCCTCGTCGGGACGGAAGTAGTTGTATCGGTATGGGCTGGCCCAGAGTCTGCTGACCGAGCTCGAGGTCTGGTGCCGCACGTAGGTGGTGGCGGCGACGTGGATGAATCCGAGTACGAGTACCAGTGCGAGGAAAGTTGCCATGGTGCAAGTGTCGATCGGTGCAGGCCACGTCGAACAGTGGCAGTTATGTCATACTTCCGCGAAAAACTGCCAATGTCTGTGACGGTGGCCAAACGGCCGCGGTCCGGATGTGGAGATTCCCAGACAACCGGCGGACGGGGGACCGGGCGCCGGGGACTGCTCTAGCGTCAGCGCGTATCAGGCCACTCGGACGCGACGTGCGTATCGACCTCGTGAACAGGAATCAGCGATGCGCAACCTCGATCACACCGAACTGCTGACCGAACTCGAGGCGACGATGGAGCTGAACCTCGACCGCCACCTCGCGATAGCGAAGGAATGGCATCCCCACGACTACATTCCGTGGGACGAAGGCAGGAACTTCGCGGCGATGGGCGGTGACGACTGGGACGAGTCGCAGTCGTCACTGTCCGACCTGGCGCGTACGGCGATGATCACGAACCTGCTCACCGAGGACAACCTGCCGTCGTATCACCGAGGTCTGGCGGACAACTTCTCGCTCGACGGGGCCTGGGGTACGTGGGTCGGTCGGTGGACGGCAGAAGAGAACCGGCACGGCATCGTGATGCGGGATTACCTCGTCGTGACCCGAGCGGTGGACCCTGTGGAGCTCGAACGGGCACGGATGCAGCACATGACCACAGGCGTCGACGCTCCGATGGACGGTGCGAACTTCCTGCACTCGGTCGCCTACGTGACGTTGCAGGAGCTTGCGACCCGTGTGTCCCACCGCAACACCGGCCATGCGTGCGGTGACCCGGTGGCGGACCGAATGCTGGCTCGAATCGCCGCGGACGAGAACCTGCACATGATCTTCTACCGGAACCTCGGCGAGGCCGCGCTCGACCTGACACCGGATCAGACGGTGCGGGCAATCGCCGACGTCGTGACGGACTTCGCCATGCCAGGACTCAACATGCCCAACTTCCGCAAGAATGCGATGTCCCTGGCCAAGCACGGAATCTACGATTTACGCCAGCACCTCGACGAGGTACTGATGCCGGTCCTGCGGAAGTGGCGCATCTTCGACCGCAACGACTTCGGGCCCGACGGCGAGCAGGACAGGGATCGCCTCGCGGCATTCGTCGAGCAACTCGGGGTGAAGGCGACCAAGTTCGAGGAGTCGCGCGATCGCCTCCTTGCCCGCGAGTCGGCTCGAGCCGAACTGGTGTCCTAGCTTTCTCCCCTTCGGCTCGTTCCCTACGGTTCACCGGGTTCGCTTCGCGTTCGGATGTCGGCGGAAGGTGTTAAAGTCCCGCACGACAGACGTCGCCGTCGACGCTGGATGCGATGTTCTGGGGGAGGTGGGGCGGCAATGCTGGATCGTCTGATGGCGAAAACTCGAAAGCTGGACGAGTCCGCGCTCACCCTTCTGGTGTACATCGGGGGCACGACGGTTCTGTACGCGGCAGGGGGAAGCGCGTATTGGCCGAGCGCAAGTACCTGGGCGCGGTGTGCGGTTCTCGTGTCCCTGATTCTCGGTGTCGCGGCGACCGTCATGTTGATGCGGTTGAAGGGTCCGAGCCCCAAGCGCACGATCGGTCATGTCACCTTCATGGGGATCGTTGCTGTCGCACTGTCCTTCTCGGCCAGCAACACCTTGCCGACGTACCTGATCTGTGTCCTGGCGACGATGTTCCTCGGCATGCACATCGGCGCTTTCTGGTCCGAGCGCAACGCCGGGATGTGGGTGGGCGCGCTTGCGGTGTTCGCGGTACTCGGCGCCGCGGCAGGCCCGTTCGAGTCCTCGTTCATCGCGTACGTACTCATCGCCCTCGGCGTCGTGGGTGCCACCGAAGTGTTCGGGGCCTTCGCCAGGCGTATGCGATACACCGCCACCCACGATGCGCTCACCGGATTGTTGAACAGATTCGGCTTCGAGTCCAAGGTCGCCAAGATGTTGCCCGTATGCGCGGCGCGCGGTCTGTCGGTCAGCATGGCCGTTCTGGACCTGGATCATTTCAAGGACATCAACGACGAGTACGGACACATCGCAGGCGATGTCCTTCTCGCGCGCGTGTCGAAGGCCTGGAAGGCGGAGTTGAGCCGACGGGACGTGCTGGGCCGTCTGGGCGGCGACGAGTTCGTGCTCTTCATGCCCGGAGTGCTCGAGGCCGAGGCGTGGCAGATCATCGACCGTCTTCGGCGTGCACATCGTGCCGAGTGGAGTGTGGGCATCGTCTGCATGCCTGCTGCGCGTCGCTGGGCGGAGATCTACCGCGCGGCTGACGCCGATCTGTATCGAGCCAAGCGAAGCCGTCCTCCCAAGTCGGCCCGCCCGTCCGCACCGTCCGCACCGCCCCGCCCGTCCACACCGCCCCGGCCGGGCACGTCGGGGCCTGATCAGTCGGAGTGGAGAATAGCGCGCTGACGTTGCTCCACAGATTTCGTCCACAGGCTGTGGACAACGCTCCGCAGCCTGGCGCCGGCCGGGGTTGACTGTCTGTCATGTCGATCGCGTCCGCGTCGACCTGACCGACATCGGGGTGGATGTGTTGTTGTGGAACGAAATTCAGCGATGGCAACCGTCGGAGATCACCCTGCTGGGTGCGCGGGTTGCACGGACGGCCGACTCTCTCGCCTCCACGGTCGGCGAGATCGAGGCCGCCGTTGCACAGCTCGAGTGGAGCGGAGACGCGGCCGATGCCGCACAGTTCTCGGTGTCGCACCTGATCGCGGACTACCGCGCTCACGCCGACGAGCTGGGTCGCATCGCCCGCGCTGTGACGACGTTCGCGAAACAGGCCCATCCTGTGCGGGCCGCGCTGCGAGAGTGCGACAGCATCGGCGTCGAACACAGGCTCGAGATTTCCGATTCGGGAACGGTGGCCGATCCGCTGATGACGTACTCCGTCGCGGCCGAGGATGCGTTCGACCATGCACGCGATCGCTTCAGGGTGATACGTGAGCTCGAGGCCCGAGCCCGGCAGGTGATCCGTCGTGCCACCGACATCGACGTCGCAACGGCCGCTGCGCTTGCCGCGGACGTCGATACAGCCCCGGACGTCTTACCCACGCCGACAGCGGCAGCAGCGGCGAACAACGTGTCCTGGCAGATGGCGAGTCCGGCGGAGCGAACGGCACTGCTCGTCCGTGATCCCGGCGCTGTCGGGAATCTCGACGGCGTTCCGGCCGAGGTACGCGACGCCGCGAATCGGAGGCTCCTGATCTCCGAGCGAGCGCGTCTGGAATCGGTTGCCGACCAGCTTGCTCGGACGTTGGACGGCAACGTCTTCGGCGGGCTGTTCGACGACGCGGACGCCGGTCTCGCTCAGACCGAGAAGCGGTTGAAAGCACTCGACGAGATCGAAGCCGTTCTGGCAGAGGGTAATCGCCAATTGCTGGTGCTGGACAACACCAGCGGTGAGGACACGTTGGCGGCTGTTTCGGTGGGTAACGTGTCGACCGCCACTCACGTCGCCGTGTTCGTCCCTGGACTGGATTCCGATATCGGCGGCGATGTCGGGCGCTACGACTCCGACATGGACGCGCTGGCTTCGACCGTGCGAAGCGTGCTGCCCCCGGACGAATCGGTGGCGTGCGTGACGTGGATGAACTACGAGGCGCCGCATCTCGGCTGGAACCTGCTCGATCCGACGCGCACAGTCGTCTCGCCGATGGCGGCCGCGGTCGGCGCTCCCCGTTTGGCTGCGTTCCTGGATGGTCTCGACGCCTCACGTACGGACGATCCGCATCTGACGCTGCTGGGGCACTCGTACGGTTCTCTCACTGCCGCGCTCGCCCTACGAGGGGTGTCCGGCGTGGACGATCTCGTGGCGCTGGGCTCACCCGGTCTCGGCTTCGACGACATCTCGGCACTCTCGGTACCGCCGGGACACACGTTCGTGGCGGAGGCGCGCGAGGACGTCGTCGCCGATACGGGGTTCTTCGGATCGGATCCGAGTGAGCTCGACGGTGTCAGGCCACTGGCGACGCGGTCCGACGGAGGTCTCTCGGACAGCCGAGGACACAGTGAGTATCTGACGGACGGCACCGCCACACAGCGAAACGTCGGCCTGGTGATCGCGGGTCGAGCCGATGAGGTGAGCGGCTAGACGCTACGTCTGCTGCGGGGTGTCCGCGCGCGTCGCGGCCTGTGCGGACGATCCGTTCACCGGGGACTCGCTGTAGTCCTCGAGGCTCGGCGGAGCGTCTGCCGGCGGGTCGAACGCGTTGCGCCGCTTGGACACGAGCACCGCAATGCCTCCGGCCGCACCCAGAACTGCGCCGACCGCGACGATCTTGCGTGTCGGAGTACCGAGCAGCGACGGGCCCGAGGAGGTCTTCGACGCACGGGTCTTCGCCGTCTGGATCTTCGACGATGCCGAGGTCACTCGACGGACTCGGCGACGGGCGGCTTCGCGTCGGGCCAGCGCGTACGCCCGGTTCGCCAGCTGTAGTCCGACGCCTGCGGATCCGGTTCCGAAAATTTTCGCTGCCTTGACGAGGGTGCCCCCGGTGCTCACGGCGACATCCCGGAACTGCGCAGACTTCGTTGTGCTCGTCATGCCCCCACTGTTCCACATCCTGTGCGGCCACATCCGACCGTCCGCGACCGGCCGACGAGCGCGGGGTGGCACGATGGTGGGGTGAGCACACCAAACAAGACATCAACGGCAACGCTGCACACCAACCGCGGCGACATCGTCATCGAGCTGTTCGGCAACCACGCGCCGAAGACCGTCGAGAACTTCACCGGCCTCGCGGACGGTTCCAAGGAGTACACGACGTCCAACGCGTCGGGCTCCGATTCCGGTCCGTTCTACGACGGCGCGATCTTCCACCGCGTCATCGACGGCTTCATGATCCAGGGCGGAGACCCCACCGGCACCGGTGCAGGTGGCCCCGGCTACAAGTTCGCCGACGAGTTCCACCCGGAACTCCAGTTCGACCGCCCCTACCTGCTGGCCATGGCCAACGCCGGACCGGGAACCAACGGATCGCAGTTCTTCATCACCACGACGAAGACGCCGCACCTCAACCGCAAGCACACCATCTTCGGTGAGGTCACCGACGAGGCGTCGAAGAAGGTCGTCGACGCTATCTCCGGCACTCCCGTCGGACGCGGTGACCGTCCCGTCGACGAGGTCGTCATCACCAGCGTCACGCTGGCCTGATACCTCGAGTTTCAACTCTCTTTCTCGAAGAGGAGCATCGGTAGATGACGAACCCCGGCTGGGGTGGCGCGTACGGCGATCAGCCCACTCCACCTCAGTCGAGGTGCGTCCGACACCCGGACCGGCCCACGGGCCTTGCGTGCTCGCGGTGCGGTCGTCCCGCGTGTCCACAGTGCCTGCAGGCAGCGGCCGTCGGGCAGCACTGCGTCGACTGTGTGCGTGCAGGCAATGTGCAGGTTCGTCGTGCACGCACCGTCGCCGGCGGGTCTGCGGACTCGACGTACGGTCTGGTCACGTACGTCATCATGGCGCTGAACGTTCTGGTGTTCGCGGCGACGGCCCTGCAGTCCCGCAGTGTCATGGACAACACCGGCGCGTCGTCGCTGTACGAGTCCTGGGCCTTGTTTCCGCCTGCCGTCGCGCTCGGAGACTACGAGCGGCTGATCGGTAGCGGATTTCTCCACTACGGCTTGATTCACCTGCTCGTCAACATGTTCGCGCTGTACATCATCGGTCGCGACGTGGAAGCGATCCTCGGAAAGACCCGCTACATCGCGGTGTACGTGGTTTCTCTCGTCGGCGGTAGTGCGTCGGTGATGCTGCTCGAGGACCCGTTCACCGCGACGGTCGGCGCATCCGGTGCCATCTTCGGCCTACTGGGCGCACAGGCGATCATCCTGCTCAAACTCCGCCGGAGCCCGACGCCTGCGCTGGTCGTGATCGGCCTCAACATCGTCATCAGCATCACCATCCCCGGCATCTCGCTGTGGGGACACATGGGTGGCCTGGTCGCCGGTGCGCTCGCGACGGCGGGCATTCTGTTCGTTCCCGCGCGGGTGCAGAACCGTCGGACCCGCAGCTACCTCGGATGGGCGGCCGTAGCCGCGGTCGCAGTGGTGGCGCTCGCGGTCATCGCCTTCCGGGTGCTCGACCTCCGGTCCCGAATGGGCCTCTGACGCTCTGCCTGTCTCCGGGGGCCGGTGTCGGGAGTGCTGTCAGCGCTCCTCGACGAATCCGCGTTGCTCGAGGGCGTCGTACACGTTCTGGGGGCTCGTCCCCAGATCCCACCGGCCGAAGATCACGAGTCGATCGTCGTCCTCGCCCGGGTGGCGGACGTTCAGCTCGAGCATCGGAACGCGACGTCCCAGCCGGGGGTACGGCACCAGCGTGATCCGGGAGATCTCGTCGCGCGTGTACGTGTGAATGCCGGACAACCGCTTCACGGACAGCCGTCCCGCCGAATCTATCCACAGGCGCGGTCGCTGATACGCAGCGAGACCGGCGATTATCCACAGGCCCAGGGCGCCGATCGAGATCAGCACGCGGCCCGCTGGATCGTTGTCGGTGAGAAATGCGGCCACGAGCAGGGCAAACCCGCCGACGGTCAGTGCGATCACCGCAGGCAGGGGCGTCGCCCACGACAAGTTGTCCACATTCTGTGGATGGCTGCCCGATTCATCCACAGGCTTTATCCACATTGGGGATGAATAACATGTGTGTAAGTAGATCGGCCGGACGACGGTAGGGCGACGCCGTCATCGCCACTTCATCGTCATGACGAGACCGACCACCATGAACCCGAAGCCGATCAGGAAGTTCCATGCTCCGAGGCTGTTCATCCACGAGATGTCCTCGGCGGCCAAGTAGTAGACGAGCAGCCACAGGAGCCCGACCAGCATGAATCCGAGCATCACGGCAACGTAGAACGGGCTGGACGGGCCCGACGCCACCGAACCGGGCGTACGCGTCCCGGGAGCGATCACATAGTCCTTCTTCTTGCGTACCTTCGATTTCGGCATTCCTCGCCCTTTCGTCGTCGCGGTCTTCGTCTGGGTGTGCACGGAAGCGGTGCCTGTGGATACCGGACTGTGAACAGCTGTGGACAATCGCGGACCGGCCTGTGGATGAACACGGCCGAGTCGCCACTGCGTGACCTTGCGGCCCGCGGAGATCCCCCGAGCAGGTAGCGTTCGGTGCTGTCACATGATCACGGCAGCCTGAAGGCCCAACTGCGTGCACATGTCCTGTACACGCTAGCTCAGCGGAAACGCTGGGGAGAGCACCGGAGGATTTCATGGCTTCGGACAACGACCGCTCGGGCGTGCTCGTGTCGCGCGCGTGGCAGGTGATGGTGGTCGTCGTGTGCCTTCTCGTCGGTGTGCTGTTGTCCACCACGCGGCAGTTCTCCAGCGGTGACGAGATCCGTCGGACCGACACCACACGCCTGTCGACGCTGGTCAGATCAGCTCAGGATGATGCGGACCAGGCCGAGAACACGCGGGACGAGCTGGCGGCGCAGGTCGAGCAACTCCAGCGGGAAGCCGGTGCCGGAGACTCCGACGTCGCCGACGCGCTCGCCGGCGTCGGCCCACTGTTGGCGCCTGCCGGGCTCGAGGCGGAGTCGGGCCCGGGAGTCGTGGTGACACTGACCGATGCACCGAGGGGAAGCGACGGGCGGTACGCCTCGGACGCATCCCCGGACGATCTCGTGGTCCATCAACAGGATGTGCAGAGCGTTCTCAACGCGTTGTGGTCCGGCGGCGCTACCGCGATCGCGATGCAGGACCAGCGGGTCGCCGGCAATGTCGCACCCCGGTGCATCGGAAACACGCTGCTGTTGGGCGGGCGGACGTACAGCCCGCCGTACATCGTCACCGCGCTGGGCGACGCGGCCGCACTGAACGCCGCTCTCGACGCCGAGCCGGGTGTGCAACTCTTTCGCCAGTACTCGGTCCGATACGGCCTGGGTCTCACCGTCGGAGCCTCCGACGATCTGACGGTGCCCGCATACCAGGGGTCTCTCCGGCTGCAGTTCGCCCAGCCAGGATGACCGACAGGCCGTGACCTATTCTGGGGCGCATGCGCATCCTCGTCGTCGACAACTACGACAGCTTCGTCTTCAACCTCGTCCAGTACCTGGGCCAGCTCGGAGTCGACGCGACGGTGTGGCGCAACGACGATCCGCGCTTGGACGACCGCGATGCCGTGGCCCGCGACTTCGACGGCATTCTGCTCAGCCCGGGACCAGGCACTCCTCAGCGTGCGGGAGCGACGATGGATCTCGTCACCGCCGCCGCGAAGGAAAGGACCCCTCTGTTGGGGGTGTGCCTCGGGCACCAGGCGATCGGGGCCGCGTTCGGTGCGACGGTCGACCGCGCGCCGGAACTACTGCACGGCAAGACCAGCTCGGTGAATCACGATGGCATCGGAGTCCTCGAAGGGCTGCCGCAACCGTTCACCGCTACTCGGTACCACTCGCTGACGGTGCTTGCCGACACCATTCCCGAGGAGCTCGAGGTGACGGGCCGAACCGACTCGGGTCTCGTGATGGCCATGCGGCACAAAGACTTTCCGATCCACGGTGTCCAGTTCCACCCGGAATCGATCATGACCGAGGGCGGGCACCGAATGTTGGCGAACTGGTTGAAGGTATGCGGGGCGGAAGCCGACGACGCGTTGGTGGATCGGCTCGAGGCCGAGGTAGCGCTGGCGTTTCGGTAGCAGCGAACGTGCCGATGTGACGGCCATCGGGCGCCCGTCGAACCAACCTGCACATCCCGCCGCTCGAATCCGTACGTGCACGCACCGCGGCGGGCATTTTGCTCCACTGTTCGGCCGAAGTCGGCAGGACGTGCACTTTTCGCCCCGATAGTGGAGGTTTTTGCCCGCTCGCCGTGTGTGAACGAGAGCGGACGTCAGCGCCCCGGAATTCCCAGGGCGCCGACCGTGACGTTGACGGTCTGGGTCTTGGTGATTTCCGACCCGGCTGGTTCGGCCTGATTGACGATGCGGTTCACGACGGTCGGGTCGAGCTGGACCTCGGTCGTGGTGCTGATGTTGGACGTCGTGCCGGTCCAGCCTGCGGACTCGAGGGCGGACAGTGCCTGGGACACCGTCAGACCGAGCAGGTCCGGCATCGGGATCTTGTCGCCGTTGGACACGCGCAGGGTGACGGTGTCACCTTCGACTGCGTTGGACCCACCTGCCGGGCTGGTCGAGACGACCTCTCCCACGGGTTGGCTCGAGTCGATGTTCTCGACCTGAACTCTGAATCCGGCGCCTTCGACGTTCGGCTGCGCCACGGCGACCTGCTGGCCGACGACGTCCGGCACACGGATCTGCGCAGGACCGGAGCCGAGGGTGATCTTCACGGACGATCCGACGGTGATGCCGACCCCCGACGACGGATTCTGCTCGACGACCTTGTCGAGGTTCTCCGGCGTCGACGGTGCACGTGCGCGGGTGCCGTCGAGTTCGAGGCCCAGCGCGGACAGGGCCTGTGCGGCCTGCTGTTCGGTCTTGCCGGTCAACTGCGGCACCTGAACCTGCTCGGGTCCGGTCGACACCTCGAGGTTGACGGTGCTCTTGGAGTCCACTTCGGCGCCTGCGCCCGGTCTGGTGGTGATGACGTCGCCGGATGCGACGGTGGCGTCGGGCTTCTCCTGGATCGCCACCCGCAGGTCGGCCTCCTGCAGGCGTGCTTCGGCGTCGGACGCGGACAGGTTGGACACGTCGGGGATCGCGACGCGGTCCGGTGAGGAGCCGGGGCCCAGAGACCACAGGAACGCACCCACGATTCCCACGATCACCAGTGCCGCGACGGACAGAAGGGCGATCCTGACGCCGCGGTGCCGCGGCTCGGAATCATCGGAGTCCGCGTGGCGCCCGGTGCTCGTGCTGTCGGCGGAGTCGGCGGTCGCCTTCGCTCGTGGTTGCGGTGCACGTGCGTCCATGGCGCCGAGGATCGTGGTGCGATCCTCGTCGTTCATGACGGTCGGTGCACTGGGGCGTTGCCCACCGAGGACGCGGACCAGATCGGTACGCATCTCCGCGGCGGACTGATAGCGGTTGGCGGGGTTCTTGGCCATCGCCTTGAGGATGATCGAGTCGAGTTCGCGCGGAACGTCTGGGTTGACGCGTGACGGAAGCTCGGGATCCTCACGGACGTGCTGGTAGGCGACGGCGACGGGCGAGTCACCCTTGAACGGCGGTTCCCCGGTGAGGATCTCGAACAGGACGCAGCCCAGCGAGTACACGTCCGACCGTGCGTCGACCTGCTCGCCCCTGGCCTGTTCCGGCGACAGGTACTGCGCGGTTCCGATGACGGCGGCGGTCTGCGTCATCGGGCTCGAGCTGTCGGCGATGGCGCGGGCGATGCCGAAGTCCATGACCTTGACGGCGCCGGCGTTGTTGATCATCACGTTCGCCGGTTTGACGTCGCGGTGGACGATTCCGTTGCGGTGCGAGAAATCCAGCGCAGCGCAGACGTCGGCGATGACTTCCATCGCGCGCCTGGCGGGCATCGGACCTTCGGCGCGCACGATGTCCCGCAGTGTGCTGCCGTCGACGTACTCCATGACGATGAACGGAAGCGGTCCTGCTTCCGTTTCGGCTTCACCGGTGTCGTAGACCGCGACGATCGCGGGATGGTTGAGTGCGGCCGCGTTCTGGGCTTCGCGACGGAAACGCAGGTAGAACGTGGGGTCGCGGGCGAGGTCGGCACGCAGGACCTTGATGGCGACGTCGCGGTCGAGGCGGTTGTCGCGCGCGAGATGAACCTCGGACATGCCACCGAATCCGAGAATCTCGCCCAGCTCGTAGCGGGACGAGAGGTTGCGGGGAGTCGTCATGGCTGTCCTAGTCGATCAAAGAAGGGTCGATCGGTGGGGGGTCGATCCGAGAATTCGTCCGCTGCGGCGGCGCCGTCCGTGGTGCCCGACGCCTGAGGTTCTTCCTCCTGGCCGCCGCCGATTCCGGGGATGGACGGCAACGTGAACGACGGGATGGTGATCCCGCCGCGGCTCGTCGTCGTGGTCTCCGAGGTGGTGGTCGGTTCGGTAGTCGTCGGTTCCGTCGTGGTCGTCGTGGTGGTGGTGGTCGTCGGTTCCGTGGTGGTCGTCGTCGGCTCGGTCGTGGTGGTGGACGGCTCCGTGGTGGTCGTCGTGGTCGTGACCGGCTGCTGAGACGTCGTCGGCGGAACGAACGGCGCGGGAGTTTCGTCCTCCCGATTCAGCAGCACGAACCCTCCGATGACGATCGCGAGGAGCAGCAGACCTCCGCCGCCCCAGGCGAGGGCCTTCTGCGCCGAGGACATGCCGGTCTGTTCGGGTACCGCAGGCGCAGCGGCACCTGTTGGTGGGCCGGTGTAGCGGTTCTGCGACGTCGGCATCATCTGCGTGCTGGTCGGCGTCGGCGCCGGTACGACGCCCGGCATCATCACTCGACCCGTGCCGGGTCCCCGGCTGGTACCGGGAGCGGGCGGCCTTCGGCCCGCGCGGACAGCGGCGACGGCGTCGGCGAATTCACCGCCGTTGGCGTAACGCTGTGCCGGGTCCTTCGCCATCGTGATCTCGATGAGCTCTCGGACGCCTGCAGGGAGGTCGGCGGGCAGCGGGGCAGGTGTCTCGCGCACGTGCTTCATCGCGACCGTCAAAGCCCCGTCGCCGACGAACGGGCGTGTCCCCGACAACGCCTCGTACCCGACGACTCCGAGCGAGTAGACGTCGGATGCCGAGGTGGCTTCCTCACCCAGGGCCTGTTCCGGCGCGATGTACTGCGCGGTGCCCATCACCATGCCGGTCTTCGTGACCGGGGAGGCGTCGACGGCCTTCGCGATTCCGAAGTCGGTGATCTTCACCTGGCCGGCCGGGGTGATCAGGATGTTTCCCGGCTTGACGTCGCGGTGTACCACTCCCGCGGTGTGGGCGACCTGCAGTGAACGCCCGGTCTGCTCGAGCATGTCGAGAGCATGACCGAGGGGGAGCCGGCCGATGCGTCCGAGGACGGCATTGAGGGGCTCGCCGTTGACGAGTTCCATCACCAGGTACGCGAGGGACTCGCCTGCTTCGTCGCGGGTCTCGCCGTAGTCGTAGACACCCGCGATGCCGGGGTGGTTGAGCTGGGCGGTGGTCCGGGCTTCGAAACGGAAGCGCTGCAGGAATTCCGGGTCCTCGGAGAACTCGGCCTTGAGCACCTTGACGGCGACCTTGCGATCGAGGCGGTTGTCCATCGCCTCCCACACCTGGCCCATTCCGCCTGTCGCGATCAGTCGTAGCAGGCGGTAGCGCTGTGCAATGACTGCACCGTTCTTCAGTGGCACGAGATGGTCACCTCCCCTGCAATCCGGCAGCGATGACGGCGCGACCGACCGGAGCTGCGACCGACCCACCGGTTGCGGCGAGGGCGCGGTCGCCGCCGTCCTCGACGATTACTGCGATTGCGATCTTCGGATTGTCGGCGGGCGCGAACCCGATGTACCAGGCGTGCGGCGGTGTGTTCCGCGGATCGGTGCCGTGCTCGGCGGTTCCGGTCTTCGACGCGATCTGCACGCCCGGGATCTTGCCTTCGCCGCCGGTGTTGTTCTCCGACCCGATCATCAGGTCGGTGAGCGTCTTCGCGGTTTCGGGACTGATCGCCTCGCCTGCGGACTGCGGGACCGTCGTCGACAGGTTGGACAGGTCAGGGGACTGCAGCTGGCTGACCAGGTGCGGGTCCATCCGTACACCGGAGTTGGCGACGGTCGCCGCGATCACCGCGTCCTGCAACGGCGTCAGTGCGACATCGCGCTGTCCGATGCTGGACTGACCCAGGGCGGCATCGTCGGGGATCTGGCCGATGGTGCTGTCCGCGACAGGCAGCGGCAGCGACGTCGTCTCGCTGCCGATTCCGAATGCGCTCGCCGTGTCCTTCAGTGCGTCGGCGCCGGTTGCGATACCGAGCTCGACGAAGGCGGTGTTGCACGAGCGCGCGAAGGCCTCACGCAGCGTCGCCGTCGGGCCGCCGCCGCAGGTGCTTCCGTTGTAGTTCTCGAGGGTGGTCTCGGTGCCGGGCAGCGTGATGGTCGGGGCCGCCGTCAACTGGTCGTCGGGTGTTGCACCGTTCTGGAGGGCCGCGGCGGTGACGAGCACCTTGAACGTCGACCCGGGCGGGTACGTCGCCGAGATGGCGCGGTTCAGAAGCGGTTTCGCGGGGTCGGCGTTCAGTGCGTCCCAGGCCTCGGTGGTCTGCGCGCCGTCGTGGCTGGCCAGCAGGTTCGGGTCGTAGCTCGGCGAGCTGGCCATCGCGAGGATGTTGCCGGTCGACGGTTCGATCGCCACGACCGATCCGGTGTATCCGCGGGAGAACAGCTGATCGTAGGCGACCTGCTGGACGACGGGATCGATTGTCGTGACGACGTTGCCGCCGCGTGGGTCGCGTCCGGAGATCAGGTCGAACAGGCGGCGACCGAACAGGCGGTCGTCGGAGCCGTTGAGTACTTGATCCTCGGTCCGCTCGAGGCCGGTGCTCGAGTACAGCATCGAGTAGAACCCGGTGATCGGGGCGTTGGCCATCGGGCTGTTGGGCGCCAACTGGTTCGGTGGGTAGGTACGCAGGTACTTGTACCGATCGTCGGTGGCGATCGACGCGGCGAGGACCTGGCCGCCGGCCGAGATCTGACCGCGCTGGCGGGAGTACTCGTCGAGCAGGACTCGGGAGTTGCGTGGATCGGACCTCAGGTCGTCGGCCTTGATGACCTGCAGGTACGTGGCGTTGAGCAGCAGCGCGACGACCATCACCATGACGGCGACGGAGACGCGACGGAGCGGAGTGTTCATGAGCGCTTCACCATCTCGGTCGGTGCCTCGGCGATGGGGGCGGCCGGTGCCGGCTTCTTCTTCGGCGTCGCGGGTTCACGTGCGGCGTCGGAGATCTTGATCAGCAGGGCGACGAGCAGGTAGTTGGCGAGAAGCGACGATCCTCCGTAGGACAGGTACGGCGTGGTGAGGCCGGTGAGCGGGATGAGCTTGGTGACGCCGCCGACGACGACGAACAACTGGATCGCGACGGTGAAGGACAGGCCTGCGGCGAGGAGTTTGCCGAAGCTGTCACGCACCGCCAACGCAGTCCGCAGACCACGGATGATGAAGACCAGGTACAGGACCAGCACCGCGGTGAGTCCGATGAGGCCGAGTTCCTCGCCGATGGCCGCGATGATGAAGTCGGTCTTCGCGAACGGCACCTGCGACGGACGTCCGCTGCCGAGGCCCGTTCCTGCGAGACCACCGGTGGCGAAACTGAACATCGACTGGACGATCTGGTAGCCGGTGTCGTTGTAGTCGTCGAAAGGGTGCAGCCACGTGTCGGTACGGATCTTGACGTGGCCGAACACCTGGTACGCGAACAGGAACCCGACGAGCAGCAGGCCGAAACCGATGATGAGCCATCCGACGCGTTCGGTCGCGATGTAGATCATCACCAGCACGGTGCCGAAGATCAGCAGCGACGAACCGAGGTCCTTCTCGAACACGAGAACACCGACGGAGACGATCCACACCAGAAGGATGGGCCCCAGGTCGCGGGCGCGGGGGAAGTCCATGCCGAGGAAGTGCTTACCGGCGGTGGTGAACAGTTCACGCTTGGCGACCAGCAGCGACGCGAAGAAGATGAGCAGCAGGATCTTCGCGAACTCGCCCGGCTGAATGCTGAACCCCGGCAGCCTGATCCAGATCTTGGAACCGTTGACCTCGGAGAACGCCGATGGTAGGACGGCCGGGATGGCGAGCAGCACCAAACCGCACAATCCGACGGTGTAGCTGTACCGAGCGAGGGTGCGGTAGTCGCGGAGGAGAACGAGGAGCGCGATGAAACCGGCGATGGCCAGGGTTGTCCACAGGACTTGCTGGTTGGCGTCGGGAGACGGAATCTCCTGTCCCAGATACGCAGCCGACTGCTGGTCCGCGAGATCCAGTCGATGGATCAACACCAATCCGAGCCCGTTGAGCAGCGCCACGATCGGCAGCAGCAGCGGGTCGGCGTACGGAGCGAACCGACGTACGGCCAGATGAGCGACTGTGACCAGCGCGAGGTACGCCAGACCGTACTTCGCCAGATCCCACGTGATCGCCTGTTCCTGGCTCGCTTCCACCAGAACGAGCGACAGCGTCGTGATGAGCACTGCGATACCGAGCAGAAGCAACTCGATGTTGCGGCGATTGGACTGGACCGGAGCAGGCGCGAATCCGCCCGGTGGGCTCGGAAAGGACGCCCCCACAGATGGATTGGAGCTCATCAAGTACCGGTCCTGCAGTTCTGACCCGGCAACTGGGTGACCGTGGGTGCCGGAGTGGTCGTGGTCGGCGGCGCAGCAGGATCGGCAGGCGGCGCGGCCGGGTCTGCGGGCGGTGCAGGAGGTGCCGCCGGATCCGCGGGCGGCGCGGCGGGCGTCGGCGACGGAGTGGTCTGGCTCGTCGTCGAGGCGACCTCGTCGCACGGCGGGAGAAGATCTCCCGAGGCGAGGCGGTTCATCTGACTGTCGACGTCGTCCAGCTTGCCCGACGGCAGCCCCGCGCGCACCTGCTCACGGGCGGCAGGAGCGAGGTCGTCGACCTGGAAGACGGTGCAGTCGGCGGGAACGGTGTCGGGTGCGCTCAACGTGAGTGCCCCCTCGTCGCCGAGGCATCCGATGCTGTGCACGGATTGCAACGAGTATCCGAGGATCGAACCGGGCACACCGCGCATCACGGCGACGCGGCCGTTGTCCTCGCCCACGTAGTAGTTGCCACGGATGGCCGCATTGGCGACGAAGGCGCCACCGACGAGCAAAGCGACGACGGCGAGAGCAACGAGCGTCCACCGCAGCTTGTGCGACTTCTTCTCCGGCACCGGTGCAGGCGTCGTCACCCGCTTCGGTGTGGTCCGGGGTGGGCGCATGGCCGCGGCGCGTCCGGCTGCCGTGTTCGGCGGCGGAGCGTCTTCCTCGTCCTCGGTGCTGGCTGCGCCGCCGAGAATGGGCGAGCTCTGCCCGTAGTCGATGTCCACGACGTCGGCGACGACGACGGTCACGTTGTCCGGACCGCCACTGCGCAGCGCCAATTCGATGAGGCGGTCCGCGCACGACGCGCAATCGCCCTCGTTCATCGTGTTCTCGATGGTCTCGTCGCTCACGACGTCGGACAATCCGTCGGAGCACAGGAGATAACGGTCTCCGGCTTTCGCTTCCCGCACGGTCAGCGTCGGCTCGATCTCGTTGCCGGTCAACGCGCGCATGATCAACGAACGCTGCGGGTGCGTATGTGCCTGTTCGGCGGTGATCCTGCCCTCGTCGACGAGGGACTGGACGAACGTGTCGTCGCGGGTGATCTGGGTCAGCTTGGTGTCGCGGAGCATGTAGGCGCGGGAGTCGCCGATGTGGCAGAGCCCGATCTTCCTGCCTGCGAACAGAATTGCGGTCAGGGTTGTGCCCATGCCGTCGAGCTCGGGCTCGTCCTCGACCTGATCGGCGATGGACGCGTTGCCTTCGCGCGTCGCGGCTTCGAGCTTGCCGAGGAGGTCGTCGCCCGGTTCGTCGTCGTCGAGGTGCGCGAGCGCGGCGATCATCAACTGCGACGCCACCTCGCCTGCCGCGTGGCCGCCCATGCCGTCGGCGAGGGCGAGAAGACGCGCACCGGCGTAGACGGAATCCTCGTTGTTCGAGCGCACCAAGCCGCGATCACTGCGGGCGGCGTATCGCAGTACCAGTGTCACGGGCGCAGCTCGATCACGGTCTTACCGACACGCACCGGCGTGCCGAGCGGAACTCGAACTGCCGTCGTCACCTTCGCGCGATCGAGGTAGGTCCCGTTGGTCGAACCCAGATCCTCGACGTACCAGTCGCCGCCGCGTGGCGAGATTCGAGCGTGGCGAGTGGACGCGTAATCGTCGGTCAGCACGAGCGTTGAGTCATCCGCGCGGCCGATGAGAACCGGCTGGGTACCGAGTGAAATTCGTGTTCCGGCGAGACCGCCCTGTGTCACCACTAGATTCTTGGCAACCTTCTGTTTGTTGAACGACGGGAGAACTTTCGACCCGCCCGAGTACCGCGCAGGCATCCGCATGCCCGACGCCGCGTAGATGTCGCTGCGAAGCGTGCGAAGTACGGCCCAGACGAAGAACCACAACAACAGCAGAAAGCCTGCCCTGGTCAACTGCAGAATCAAGCCCTGCACAGCCGTCCACCTCCTTCGCAGGTCGTACTTGGTCGGCGTCGCGGGCGTACGCCGGGATCTCCCCCCGAGTCGCCAGCGATCGTAATGACACGACGTCTCACGCAGCATCCTAAGGGGAAGCTGCGCGTGTCGATCACCATACGGGTGAGGTGCGTCAGACGATGCGGACGAGGATCTCCGAGTGACCAGCGCGAATGACGTCGCCGTCGGCGAGTTGCCAATCCTGGACCGGTGATCCGTTGACCGTCGTTCCGTTGGTGGATCCGAGGTCGGAGAGCATCGCCACCCGGCCGTCCCAGCGGATCTCGACGTGCCGGCGGGACACGCCGGTGTCCGGGAGACGGAACTGGGCGTCCTGGCCACGTCCGATGATGTTCTGGCCGTCGCGGAGCTGGAAGTACCGTCCGCTGCCGTCCTCGAGTTGCAGCGTTGCCGTCAGGCCCTGGCTATCGGAGTACGCGGGCTCGTCGTAACCGTAGGCAGGCTGCTGATACCCCGCGGTGGGGTACTGGCCCTGGGGGTACCCGTTCTGCTGCGGCGGGTAGTCGTACGCGGGCTGCTGGTAGCCGGCGGGTTCGGCGTACGCCTGCTGGTCGTAGCCCTGGTCCGCGTATGCTTGTTGGCCGTAGTTCTGCTGTCCGTATGCCTGCTGGTCGTAACCCTGGCGTCCGTACGACGGATCGGAGTAGGCCTGGCCGCCCTGATCACGTGCAGCCTGCTCATGCCCTGCCTGCTCGTACCCGTTCTGATCCGCGTACGCCTGCTGGCCGTATGCCTGCTGGTCGTATCCCTGATCCGGATACTGCTGGTCGTAGCCCTGATCTGCGTACTGCTGGTCGCCGTACGCCTGGTCGTCGTGGCCCTGGCCGTAGGACTGCGGGTCGTACTGACCCTCCTGGACGGGTGCCTGTGCTGCCGGGGCGCCGTAGCCGCCTCCGTACGGCGCACCGTTGCGGTAGCCCTGGTCTGCTGCTGCGCGCGGATCGCGCCCGTTCTGCTGTGCGTACCGAGGATCCTGACCCGGCGCCGGGTATCCGCCGCGTGCGCGAGGGTCGGGGCGAGAGCCGTCGGCCGGGTCGCGTTGCGGGTCGTAACCTGGGTTCTGCGTCATGTGGCCGGCTCCTGATGTCGACTTAGGTGGGGCGGACGGGCGCGGGGGTCGCGGACCGGGTGCTGCAGGTTTCTGTGGCGCGGCACCGGCTGCAGTCGGTGATCGTCCCACATCGGGGTCGACCGAACCACTGGCCCGGAACTGGCCGGTGTGCAAAGTAGGGGACGGCTCGAAGCGAACCACGATCTCTCCGTACGTCTGCCAGCCCTGATCGCGTATGTAGTCGCCCAGGTGGCGGGAGAAAGCCTTCATGGTCAGGTCCTGGTCCGCGGCCAGCTCCTCGTGATCGGAGCTGTTGATGGTGATCACATAGCTGTTGGGGGCGAGATAATGACCACCGTCGAGTGGGCGGACTCTGTCCGACGCCTCCTGCTGAAGTGCCGCCTCGACCTCTTGGGGAACGACACCGCCGCCGAACACTCGGGCGAAGACGTCGCCCACTGCGCCCTGGAGCTTTCGCTCGAAACGCTGGACAATGCCCATGGTGACCTCACTTCCCGGTCGTGCTTCGTTGGATTGCGCCTCAGGCGCGTGTCGCCTACAGGTCGTCGTCTCAGCATGATATACGTTGCCGCTCGGAGCCTGTCGGTGCTGCAGTCGGCCGACGAACGGGCACGATTTTCATGCAGCGATATCTGCGTGTTAATGTTCACCGGTCGCCCGGGCGGGTGGCGGAATGGCAGACGCGCTGGCTTCAGGTGCCAGTGTCCTTCGGGACGTGGGGGTTCAAGTCCCCCTCCGCCCACAACACTGGCCGCAGCTGATTCACTCGCTGCGGCCAGTAGTCATTTTCGGGGTAGTGCGTCCAGGACGCGTCCGATCGGATCGAAATTTCCTCCGTGTAATTACCGGATCCTCTTCCAGTACCGCAGAACTCGCCGCGAACGCGGGCCGATGAGGGTATTTTTCGAGTTCGAACGATCATCGAGCGAGCCAGGGGGGCGCAATGCGGGGGTCAGGAAATTGTAAAAGCCCAGGTAGAGAGCCTGAATAGGCTTACCTTATTTGCAGGTTGGCCTAGGTGCTGACTTATCGTTTGTTGTTGGACCGACGTACCCAATTGTCGATCCGCCCGAAAGGCACCTTCGTTTCACCGTTTCGAGCGCACCCGCTCGACGTTATCCGAAGATCGCCTCCGGTGGTGCTGCTTCAACGGCGAACGGCACCGAATAGCCGTCCGCGACGGCCGGTTATCTGTGCCGCGCCGATCCGACGTACTTGAAGGCTGGACTTATCCGAAGGCTAGGTATGAAGCACACTCCGGGCCCCCAAGGCCTCTACGACCCCCGCAACGAACACGACTCCTGTGGTGTCGCGTTCGTGGTGGACATGCATGGTCGTCGTAGTCGAGACATCGTCGAGAAGGCCATCACCGCGCTGGTCAACCTCGAGCACCGGGGCGCCGCCGGCTCCGAACCCAACACCGGTGACGGCGCCGGAATCCTGATCCAGGTACCGGACGCGTTCTTCCGTGCCGTGGTCGATTTCGAGCTGCCCGCCGCTGGTTCGTACGCCACCGGAATCGCATTTCTGCCGCAGGGCAAGAAGGACGCCGCCCGCGCGAGCGACGACGTCGTCCGCATCGTCGAAGAAGAGGGCATGAAGGTCCTCGGATGGCGTGAAGTTCCCACCGACGACTCCTCCCTCGGGGCGCTCGCGCGTGACGCGATGCCGACGTTCCGTCAATTGTTCTTCGCCTCGCCGGATGGCTCCGTTACCGATCTGGCTCTCGAGCGCGCCGCGTTCGTCATCCGTAAGCGCGTCGAGCACGAGCTCGGCGAAGAGGGTGCAGGCAAGGACGGTCCCGGCCGCGAGACCGTGTACTTCCCGTCGCTGTCCTCGCAGACCTTCGTCTACAAGGGCATGCTGACGACGCCTCAGCTCAAGGGCTTCTACCTCGACCTGCAGGACGAGCGCGTGGAAAGCGCTCTCGGCCTTGTGCATTCGCGCTTCTCCACCAACACGTTCCCGTCGTGGCCGCTGGCGCACCCGTTCCGCCGCGTCGCGCACAACGGTGAGATCAACACCGCCACCGGTAACGAGAACTGGATGCGCGCCCGCGAGGCACTGATCACCTCCGACGTGTTCGGTGGATCCGAGGCCCTCGAGAAGATCTTCCCGGTCGTCACCGAAGGCGCAAGCGACACTGCGCGTTTCGACGAGGTGCTCGAGCTTCTGCACCTCGGCGGCCGCAGCCTTCCGCACGCCGTCCTCATGATGATCCCCGAAGCCTGGGAGCGTCACGAGTCGATGGACCCCGCTCGCCGGGCGTTCTACAAGTACCACTCCTCGCTGATGGAGCCCTGGGACGGACCGGCGTCGGTGTGCTTCACCGACGGCACCGTCATCGGCGCGGTCCTGGACCGAAACGGTCTGCGCCCCAGCCGACTCTGGGTCACCGACGACGGATTGGTCGTCATGGCCTCCGAGGTCGGCGTCCTGGACATCGATCCGGCGAAGGTGGTCCGCAAGGTTCGTCTGCAGCCCGGCCGTATGTTCCTGGTGGACACCGCGCAGGGCCGCATCGTCTCCGACGACGAGATCAAGGACGAGCTCGCCGCCGAGCACCCGTACCAGCAGTGGCTCGACGAAGGTCTGACCTCGATCGACGACCTGCCGGACCGCCCGCACGTGCACATGCCGCACGACCGCGTTCTCATCCGTCAGCAGATCTTCGGCTACACCACCGAGGAGCTGAACGTTCTGGTCTCGCCGATGGCGAAGACCGGCGCCGAGGCCATCGGTTCGATGGGTACCGACACTCCGATCGCCGTGCTGTCGGTTCGTCCTCGGATGCTGTTCGACTACTTCTCGCAGCTGTTCGCCCAGGTCACCAACCCGCCGCTCGACGCGATCCGCGAGGAGATCGTCACCAGCCTCGGCGGAACGATCGGACCCGAGGGCGACCTGCTCAACCCCGGCCCCGACGCGTGCAAGCAGATCGTGCTCCCGCAGCCGATCCTGCACAACGACGACCTGGCCAAGCTCGTCCACATCAACGACGAGGGCACCCAGGAAGGCCTGCGCTCGGTCGTCGTGCGCGGCCTCTACCCCGTCGCCGAAGGTGGCGAAGGTCTGCAGAAGTCGTTGGAGGCCATCCGCGCTCAGGTGTCCGCCGCCATCTCCGGTGGCGCACGGATCATCGTGCTGTCGGACCGTGAGTCGAGCGAGAAGCTGGCCCCGATCCCGTCGCTGCTGCTGACCTCGGCGGTGCACCACCACCTCGTTCGCGAGAAGACGCGTACCAAGGTCGGCCTGATCGTGGAGTCCGGTGACGCCCGCGAGGTGCACCACATGGCTCTGCTCATCGGCTTCGGTGCCGCTGCGGTCAACCCGTACATGGCGTTCGAGTCCATCGAGGACATGATCGAGCGCGGCGCACTGACGGGCATCGAGTTCGACAAGGCCGTCTCCAACTACATCAAGGCCGCAGGCAAGGGCGTGCTGAAGGTGATGTCCAAGATGGGCATCTCCACCCTCGCCTCGTACACCGGCGCACAGCTGTTCCAGGTCATCGGCCTGTCGCAGGGCCTCGTCGACGAGTACTTCACCGGTTTGAACAGTCACCTCGGCGGTATCGAGCTCGAGCAGATCGCACAGGATGTGGCCACCCGCCACGGCATGGCGTACCTCGAGAACCGTCAGGAACGTGCACACCGTGAACTCGAGGTCGGCGGTGAGTACCAGTGGCGTCGTGAAGGGGAGTACCACCTCTTCAACCCCGACACCGTGTTCAAGCTGCAGCACTCGACCCGCACCGGTCAGTACGACATCTTCAAGGAATACACGAAGATGGTCGACGATCAGTCCGAGCGCCTCGCGTCGCTTCGCGGTCTGTTCCGCTTCAAGACCGAAGAGCGCCAAGCGATTTCCATCGACGAGGTGGAGCCCGCATCGGAGATCGTCAAGCGATTCTCGACGGGTGCGATGAGCTACGGATCCATCTCCGCCGAGGCTCACGAGACTCTCGCGATCGCCATGAACCGCCTCGGCGGACGCTCCAACTCCGGTGAGGGCGGCGAGAGCGTCGACCGCTTCGAGCCCGACGAGAACGGCGACTGGCGTCGAAGCGCGATCAAGCAGGTGGCGTCGGGACGTTTCGGCGTCACCTCGCACTACCTGACCAACTGCACCGACATCCAGATCAAGATGGCGCAGGGCGCCAAGCCCGGTGAGGGCGGCCAGCTTCCGGCGCACAAGGTGTACCCGTGGGTCGCCGAGGTTCGCCACTCGACGCCCGGTGTCGGCCTCATCTCGCCGCCGCCGCACCACGACATCTACTCGATCGAGGATCTCGCTCAGCTGATCCACGACCTGAAGAACGCCAACCCGCAGGCACGCATCCACGTGAAGCTGGTCTCCGAGGTCGGTGTCGGCACGGTCGCGGCCGGTGTCTCGAAGGCACACGCCGACGTGGTGCTCATCTCCGGCCACGACGGCGGTACCGGCGCAACGCCGCTGACGTCGGTCAAGCACGCAGGTGGACCGTGGGAGCTCGGCCTCGCCGAGACCCAGCAGACGTTGCTGCTCAACGGTCTTCGTGACCGCATCGTCGTGCAGGTCGACGGCCAGCTCAAGACCGGCCGCGACGTCATGGTCGCCGCACTGCTCGGCGGCGAGGAGTTCGGTTTCGCGACCGCGCCTCTCGTCGTGTCAGGCTGCATCATGATGCGCGTCTGCCACCTCGACACCTGCCCCGTCGGTGTCGCGACGCAGAACCCGGTGCTGCGCAAGCGTTTCGCAGGCAAGCCCGAGTTCGTCGAGAACTTCTTCATGTTCATCGCAGAAGAGGTTCGCGAGCTTCTGGCCGAGCTGGGCTTCCGCACGCTCAACGAAGCCGTCGGCCAGGTCGCTCTGTTGGACACCACCGCTGCGAAGGAAGCGTGGAAGGCGTCCAAGCTGGATCTGTCGCCCATCCTCGACGAGGTCGAGTCGGCGTTCATGAACCAGGACCTCTACAACACGGGCGTCCAGGATCACGGACTCGACAAGGCGCTGGACCAGCAGCTCATCGTGCAGAGCCGCGATGCTCTGGACAGGGGCGAGAAGGTCACGTTCGAGTCCAAGATCACCAACGTCAACCGCACCGTCGGCACCATGCTCGGACACGAGTTGACCAAGGCGTACGGCGGAGTCGGCTTGCCGGACAACACCATCGACATCACGTTCACCGGTTCGGCCGGTAACAGCTTCGGCGCGTTCGTGCCGTCGGGCATGACCCTGCGCCTCAACGGCGACGCCAACGACTTCGTCGGTAAGGGCCTGTCCGGCGGACGCATCATCGTGCGGCCGTCGCTGAACGCTCCTGCAGGATTCGTCGCCGAGGACAACATCATCGGTGGCAACGTCTTCCTGTTCGGCGCGACGCAGGGTGAGGCTCTCATCCGCGGTGTAGTCGGCGAGCGTTTCGCGGTCCGTAACTCCGGTGCCGTTGCCGTCGTCGAAGGCGTCGGTGACCACGGCTGCGAGTACATGACCGGTGGAAAGGTCGTCATCCTCGGCGAGACCGGCCGCAACTTCGGTGCCGGTATGTCCGGCGGCGTGGCGTTCGTCTTCGATCCGAACAAGACGTTCGAGGCGAACCTCAACACCGAGCTGGTCGACATCGAGAGCATCGAGGGCGACGAGTTCACCTGGCTCAGGGAAATCGTCACTCGTCACCACGAGGAAACGGGATCCGATGTCGCGGAGCGCATCCTGGCGGACTGGTCACAGCAGGTGAACCACTTCGTGAAGGTCATGCCTCGCGATTACAAGAAGGTACTGCTTGCCATCTCCGAGGCCGAGAAGAACGGCGCGGACGTGGACGAGGCGATCATGGAGGCAGCTCGTGGGTGACCCACAGGGATTTCTGAAGAACACCGTCCGCGAACTGCCGAAGCGTCGGCCGGTCGACCTGCGACTGATGGACTGGAAAGAGGTCTACGAAGACTTCCCGAAGGACACTCTGCAGACCCAGGCCAGCCGGTGCATGGACTGCGGAATTCCGTTCTGCCACAACGGCTGCCCGCTCGGGAACCTGATTCCCGAGTGGAACGACCTGGTCTTCAAGGACCGCTGGCGTGAGGGAATCGACCGTCTGCACGCCACCAACAACTTCCCGGAGTTCACCGGGCGGCTGTGCCCGGCGCCGTGCGAGGCGTCGTGCGTTCTGGGCATCAACCAGGATCCGGTGACGATCAAGCAGGTCGAGGTCGAGATCATCGACAAGGCCTTCGAGGAAGGCTGGGTCACCCCGGTCTACCCGACGCACCTGACCGGCAAGACGGTCGCCGTCGTCGGCTCCGGTCCTGCGGGTCTCGCTGCAGCGCAGCAGCTGACGCGTGCCGGCCACACCGTGACGGTGTTCGAGCGTGCCGACCGCATCGGCGGACTGCTGCGCTACGGCATCCCCGAGTTCAAGATGGAGAAGCGCCACATCGACCGCCGTCTGGCGCAGATGGAGGCCGAGGGCACGGTGTTCCGCACCGGCGTCAACGTCGGCGTCGACATCACCGCCGACGAACTGCGCGCGGAATTCGACGCTGTCGTTCTCTCCGGTGGCGCCACCGCGTGGCGCGACCTGCCGATCGAAGGCCGCGAGAACGAGGGCATCTACCAGGCCATGGAGTTCCTGCCCCACGCCAACCGCGTGCAGCAGGGAGACTTCGCCGAGCCTCCGGTCAGCGCCGAGGGCAAGAAGGTCGTCATCATCGGCGGCGGCGACACCGGTGCGGACTGCCTCGGTACCTCGCACCGTCAGGGCGCGGCAAGCGTTCACCAGTTCGAGATCATGGCGCGTCCGCCGGAAGAGCGTGCAACGTCCACTCCGTGGCCGCTGTACCCGCTGATGTTCCGCGTGGCGTCGGCGCACGAAGAGGGCGGCGAGCGCGTGTTCTCCGTCAACACCGAGCGTTTCCTCGGCAAGGACGGCAAGGTCACCGGACTCGAAGCTCACGAGGTCGAGTTCAAGGCAGGCAAGTTCGAGAAGGTCGAGGGCAGCGAGTTCACCCTCGAGGCCGATCTCGTCCTCCTCGCCATGGGCTTCGTCGGGCCGGAGAAGCCAGGCCTGCTCACCGATCTCGGCGTGGACCTGAACGAGCGCGGCAACGTCAAGCGCTCGAACGAGTGGGTCACCAACGTTCCCGGCGTCTTCGTCGCCGGTGACATGGGCCGCGGCCAGTCGCTCATCGTGTGGGCCATCGCCGAGGGTCGCTCCTGCGCAGCCGCTGTCGACACCTTCCTGCAGGGTGCCACCGCACTGCCCGCGCCGATCGTCCCGACCCAGGCGCCGCAGAGGTAGTTTCTTCTCGCTTCGGCATGAATGCGCCACCGCAACCGTCAGACGGCTGCGGTGGCGCATTCATGCGTTTGGGGGCCGGTCGAAAAGCACGTTTCACGCGCTGAAACCTCGTTTTCGTTCCCGTATGTGAACCTTCATGAATTTAGGTAACCTGCGTTTACCGATTGGGCATCGATTCGACATCAGGCACTGGAATTCTCACAGTGAGTAGTCGAATGTCCGCTGACGCAGTGAGGCCGCACCATGCGCGTGAAGAAGCTTGTCGCCACCATCGGATCCGTGTTGACGATCGCTGCCGGGTCGGCGGCGATGTCCACCGTCACTGCCAGCACGGCGTCGGCGGATCCGGCATCGTGCCCCAGCATGTACGTCGTCGCGATTCCGGGCACGTGGGAGACCAGTTCGGGCGCTGCGCCGCGGCCGGGGATGCTCACTGCCGTCACCGACCGCATCGCGAGCAGCGATATCCGAACCGACTACGTGTCCTACCCGGCGACGGCGTTTCCGTGGGAAGGCGGCATCTACGGCGAGTCGCGTGCAATCGCCACCGCCAACGCGGGCGGCATGCTGAAGTCCGTGGCCGACCGTTGTGGCGCAACGAAATTCGGCATCATCGGATACAGCCAGGGCGCGGATGCCGCAGGCGACCTCGCGGCGTCGATCGGTACCGGCCTCGGCGTGGTTCCGGCGGACAAGGTCGTCGCGGTGGGGCTGATCTCCGATCCCAAGCGGTCCGACGCCGATGCGCTGGTCGGGCCCGAGGTCGTCGGCACCGGTGTCGGTGGGCCTCGGGTGGGCGGGTTCGGATACGTCAGCCCGGTCGTCCGAACGTTCTGTGCGGTCGGTGACCTGTACTGCTCGACACCGAAGGACGACTACGTGGCGCGGCTCGCGGGTTTCCTTGCGGTGTCGTCGGATCCGAGCCCGGACGTCGCAGCGAAGGCACAGCAGGATGCACAGATCCTGCTCGGTGACATCGCGTCGGCCGGCGGGCTCCCGGTTCTGCAGGGGCAATTGTCGGACCAGGCGAACGAGCAGCGGCGCCGTGAGATCGAGGCGTTCTACCGCTCCGGAATTCACCAGGAATACGCGTCGTACGCGGTGGATTCGAGCGGTGTGAGCGCGACGACGTGGCTGGCGACCTACCTCGTGGGTGCGTCGGGCACGTGATCGGCCGCATACTTCAGTAGCGGCCTGGCCTGGGTGTGCAGCTCGTCCACCGAGCCGGTCCAGCCGAGTACCCGGACCGCTGCTTCCGCGACGACGCGGGCGTAGTCCTCTCCTGATGCGTCGCGGCCACTCTCGGCGTCGGCGCGACCGTTGACGACGGTCTCGACGAGCCGGAACGGCAACTCCTCGGTGCCGGGCAGTGCTGCCGTCGTTCCGTGGAGAACCTCGGCGGCTATCGAGGCGTAGCGGTCCATCAGTGCGTGCCGGTGTGCACGGAAGGTGTCGAAGCGAGGTTCGCGGATCTCCGGGAGTAGATACAGCGCACCGAGGTTCCACCGGGATCGGCAGAGCTGGTCGGCGTCGAACAATGCGAGCGCGTACATCTTGACCGCAGCGGCCGCGTCGGAATCGGCGATGCGCTGTGCGACGGCCAGTGGACCGTCGACGGTTCCGCTCAGCAACAGACTCAGCAACTCGTCCTTGTTGGCGAAGTGGTGGTACAGCGACGCCTGACGCATGCCCACGGCGTCGGCGATCATGCGCGTGGACGTGTTGGTGAAGCCGCGGGTGGTGAACAGCTCCGCCGCGGCGTCGAGGATTTCTTCGAGAGCCGTGTCTCCTGGCCGCTTCTTGGTACTGAGCCTCGGTCGGCCTGCGGTGGTCATGGGTCCATCCTGGCATCGACGACGCGGCAGTGAAGTTTCTGTCATTCGATAGAAACCTGCGAAACGTAGTTGTTTCATTGCTGTCACTCGTGGGGCACCTCGGGCCGGAAAACTATCGACTGACAGAAAAGCCCGCACCGGCAGCGCAGACGGGCGGTCAGGCACCTTCCCGCAGTCACTCTTTCTCTCGAGGAGACATCCATGAGCTCGACTACTCTGCCCGCACCCGAAGGGTCCTCGCCACCGCGCAGTGACCACTCCGATCTCGCGGAGCTCGGATACGAACAGCAACTGCACCGTTCGCTCGGTAAATTCGCCTCGTTCGCGGCGGGGTTCTCGTTCGTCTCGATTCTCACCACGATCTTCCAGCTGTTCGCACTCGGCTTCAGTTTCGGCGGCCCCGCGTTCTTCTTCACCTGGCCGCTGGTGTTCCTCGGCCAGTTCATGGTTGCGCTGAACTTCGCGGAACTTGCTGCCCGGTATCCCATTTCAGGCGCCATCTACCAGTGGGCGCGCAGGATGGGCGGTGAGATCGTCGGCTGGTTCGCCGGCTGGTTCATGATCATCGCGCAGATCGTCACGGCGTCGGCCGCGGCGATCGCGCTGCAGGTGGTTCTGCCGAGCATATGGAGCGGGTTCCAGATCGTCGGCGACGATCCGGCACTGACGTCCCCCAGCGGTGCCACCAACGCAGTGGTCCTCGGGTCCGTGTTGCTCGTCCTGACGACGACCATCAACTCGATCGGCGTGAACTGGATGTCACGCATCAACTCGATCGGTGTGACGTGCGAGATCGTCGGAGTCATCGCCCTGGTACTCGTGTTCTTCACCCACGCACAGCGCGGACCCCAGGTCGTCCTCGACACCGGTGCCGCGGGAGCCGAACCCGGTTACATCTGGGCGTGGATCGTCTCGGGACTCATGGCCGCCTACGTGATGGTCGGATTCGGTTCTGCCGGTGAGCTTGCCGAGGAAACCCACAACCCGCGTCGGGTCGCGCCGCGTACGATCAGGCTTGCGTTGTCCGCGTCGGCCCTCGGCGGTGGGCTGATGATCGTCGGCGCACTGATGGCGGCACCGTCGCTCACCGACGGCAATCTCGCGACGCTCGGCCTGCCTTACGTCATCGACTCCATCCTGACGTCGCCGTGGGGCACGGTCCTCCTGATCGACGTCGCCATCGCGGTGTTCATCTGCACGTTGGCCATCCAGACCGCTGCCTCGCGACTGATGTTCTCCATGGCCCGTGACGGACGACTGCCCGCGTCGGACATCCTGTCCAAGGTGAACTCCAAGACCGGAACGCCCATTGCCCCTTCGGTTCTCATCGGACTGGCCTGTGTCGCGGTTCTCGCGGTCAACGTCGGCAACGCCGCCCTGTTCACGACCCTCACCAGTGTCTGCATCGTCCTGATCTACCTCGCCTACATGATGGTCACCGTCCCACTGCTGGTCCAGCGACTGAAAGGCTGGCCCCGCGGCGGAGTGCAGGTGGATGCCGAAGGAAAGAAACTCTTCACCCTCGGCTGGCTCGGTATCCCTGTGAACATCGCAGCAGTTCTGTACGGCGGGCTGATGGTGGTCAATCTGTCCTGGCCGCGTGCCGAAATCTTCAATCCCACCGGGGAATACCCGATTCTGCAGTGGGCCGCCCCGCTGACCGTCCTGGCCGTCGTGGTGGTGGGCATCGCCTGCTTCCCCCGCGCCAAAGCACACCCACGACCCGTCACGATCGGAGCGTAGAACACATGAGCACAGCAACCACCCACGCCGCCAAGGAACATGCTCGCTCGCAGGCCGCTGAGGTCGACGCCCCCACCGGCCCCGACGGTGTGACGCTCACCTGGGCCGAGACGATTCCCGGCGGCCGGTATTCCACCAAGGTCCTGGCCCGCGGTACACGGCTGCGTTTGCGCGACGTCGACGGCGCCGCCTGCGCCCACCTGCTGCTCTACCGCGCCGATGCCCCGTGGGAAAGACTCAATGCGGCCGACACGGTGAAGGTCCCGTGGCAGGCGTACGTCACGACGGGACATCCGCTGCTGTCGGACCAGGGCAGAGTCCTCGCCACCGTCGTCGCGGACAGTTCGGGTCGTCACGACGCGCTGTGCGGAACCACCTCGGCAGCAACGAATGCGGCGAAGTACGGGACCGGGGCGCTGCATTCCTCGTCGCCGGCGGGCCGCGAGATGTTCACCGTCGGCGCTGCCAAGAACGGTCTGGAGCCGCGCGATCTGCCCCCGTCGATCTCGTTCTTCCACGGGGTACGCGTCGAGGCCGACGGCGCACTCACCAGCACCGGCTCGGCCGGCCCCGGCACCGAAGTCGATCTACTGATGCACCTGCCGGTCGTCGTGCTGCTCGCGAACACCGCGCACCCACTCGACCCCGCGGACACGTTCGGTACGACGGCGCTCGACGTCACCGCCTGGGATGCGTCGGAGGAGTTGCTCGCACTGGCGAACACCGAACCGGAGTACGAACGCGCGGTATGGAACACCGACAGCGCCTGGAACGCGCTGAACCCGAAAGGTGCATGATGACAACGACACTCGGATCAGTGGTACTGGACCAGGTCGCCGACGCCCGGGGCCCCTGGTCGGCCGTCGTGAAGGCAGGCGATGTCCTGACGATGATCGACCTGCACGGCAACCAGGCCGTGGACACGTTGCTCTATGCCGCCGACGATCACGCCCTCCGGTACTCCGCCGCGGCGACGGTCACCGCCCAGCGCAACCTGTTCCTCACCACCGGAACCGTGCTGCGCAGCGATGATTCGACACCGCTGATGACGATCGTCGCCGACGAGGTCGGTAACCACGACACCGTCGGCGGCGCCTGCTCGCAGGAGTCGAACACCCTGCGGTACGGCCACCACACTCGGCACCAGCACGCGTGCGTGGAGAATTTCCTGATCGAGGGCGCCAAGTGGGGACTCGGCAAGCGAGACATGGTGTCCAACATCAACTTCTTCATGAACGTTCCCGTCGACGCGGACGGCACGCTCGGCATCGTCGACGGTTTGTCTGCACCCGGGAAGTCACTGTCCTTGCGAGCCGAGGTGGACACCCTGGTTCTGGTCTCGAACTGCCCGCAGATCAACAACCCGTGCAACGGGTTCGACCCGACGTCGGTTCGTCTGGTGGTGACCAGGCCATGAGCACCACCAAGATGACCGTCGTGCGGCCGGGCATGCTGACGACGGTGCAGGACTGGCCGGGACGCGTCGGCTACTGGAAGGTGGGGGTTCCTCCGTCCGGACCGATGGACGATCTGTCGTTCCGACTGGGCAATGTGGCCCTGGGCAATCCCGAGGGCGCCCCGGGTCTCGAGTCCGCGATGGCCGGCCCGGCGCTGACGTTCGACGCCGATACCTACGTGTGCGTCACCGGCGCGGACGCTCGTGTGCGGATCGACGGGACCGACGTGCCTCAGTGGCGGCCCGTCCTGGTCTCGGCCGGTGCGGTGCTGGACGTCGGACCCACCACCGGCGCAGGCCTGCGTGTGTACGTGACGGTGCAGGGAAGGATCGAGGTGGACGACTACCTCGGCAGCGCAGCCACATTCACGCTCGGCAAATTCGGGGGCCACCGCGGCGGCACCCTTGCCGAAGGAGACGTCCTCGAGGTCGCCGGGGGCGCCGGTCGAGACGGCATTCGATCCATTCCGATGGAACATCGTCCCGTCCTGACGACGACGTGGGACATCGCGGTGACCGAGGGGCCGCACGGCGCGCCCGAGTTCTTCACCCGCGCGGACATGGACACGCTGTACGCGACGCGGTACGAAGTCCACTTCAACTCCGACCGCACCGGTGTGCGCCTCATCGGTCCCAAACCGGAATGGGCGCGCGAGGACGGCGGTGAGGCCGGGCTTCACCCGTCGAACATCCATGACAACGCGTACTCGGTAGGCGCGCTCGATTTCACCGGTGACACCCCGATCCTCCTGGGGCCCGACGGCCCGAGCCTCGGCGGCTTCGTCTGCCCGGTCACCGTGGTGGCTGCCGAGCGCTGGAAGCTCGGGCAGTTGAAGCCGGGGGACACCATCAGGTTCGTACCGGTGAAGGCAGCGCATGCCGCCGCGCTCGGCGCACTGGGACTCGAACGCAGGGCATCGCTTCCGGTTGTCTTCTCCGCCGGCGGAGACGGGGACGACGGCGTCATCGCGCGCCGCGACGGTGAGACCGCGGTGACGTATCGGCGCTCCGGCGACGACAACGTGCTCGTCGAGTACGGCGACATGAAGCTGGACCTGGCACTGCGCGCACGGGCACATGCGCTGCACCAGCGCATCGAGGCGATCGCCCCGAAGGGACTGCTGGACCTGACACCCGGAATCCGGTCGCTGCAGGTCAAGGTCGACCCGGACGTACTGCCGATCACGACGCTGATGGGGTTGCTCGACGAGGTCGAATCCGACCTCCCCGCCGCATCGGAGCTCGTCGTTCCGTCCCGGACGGTCCGCATGCCCTTGTCCTGGGACGACCCGTCGACCCGCGAAGCCATCGCCCGCTACATGCACGGCGTCCGGTCCGATGCACCGTGGTGCCCGTGGAACATCGAATTCATCCGGCGCATGAACGGATTGGATTCCGTCGCAGACGTGTTCGACACCGTCTTCGCAGCCGACTACATGGTCCTCGGCCTCGGTGACGTCTACCTCGGCGCACCCGTCGCCACCCCACTCGACCCGCGGCACAGGCTGGTCACCACCAAATACAATCCCGCACGTACCTGGACCCCGGAGAACGCTGTCGGAATCGGCGGGGCATACCTCTGCATCTACGGAATGGAAGGCCCCGGTGGTTACCAGTTCGTCGGCCGCACAACTCAGGTCTGGAACCACCGCTATTCTGCCGAAACAAAGTCCGCAGGCTCCGCTCCTGCCCAACCGGGTCACTCCGCAGGCTCCGCTCCTGCCCAACCGGGTCACTCCGCAGGCTCCGCTCCTGCCTCCTCGAGCCAGTTCCAACCCGAAAGCCCCTGGCTTCTCAGGTTTTTCGACCGGATTTCGTGGTATCCGGTCGAGCCCGAGGAACTGATGGATCTGCGCGCGGACACGGCGGCCGGGAGGGGCAACGGCGGAGTGGAGATCACCGACGGTGAATTCTCGCTGGCGGAGCACGACGAGTTCCTCGCCGCCGAACACGAGTCGATCGAGCAGTTCCGCACGATTCAGGCGGCAGCGTTCGATGCCGAGCGTGCTGCATGGTCGGCAGCGGGCGAGTTCAGCAAGAAGGAGGGGTCCGATGCAGCTGCATGACAGGATTCGGCAGGCGTACGCGCGAATTGCCGAGGTCGATCGTCCCGAGGTGTGGATCACGCTGCGCAGTGAGGCCGACGTGCTTGCCGATGCGGACCTCGTCGACGCGTCGTTGCCCCTCGCGGGGATGCTCGTCGCGGTGAAGGACAACGTCGACGTAGCCGGGCTGCCGACGACGGCTGCGTGCCCCGAGTTCTCGTACGTGCCCGAGGTGTCCGCGACGGCGGTGGCCCGGCTCGTCGAGCAGGGTGCACTGATTCTCGGCAAGACCAACCTCGACCAGTTCGCCACCGGTCTCGTCGGGACGAGAAGCCCGTACGGGGCAGTGCGATGTGCGTGGGATCCCGAGCGAGTGTCGGGCGGTTCCAGTTCCGGATCGGCCGTGGCGGTCGCGCTGGGAATCGCGGATATCGGAATCGGCACGGACACTGCAGGTTCGGGACGCGTGCCGGCGTCGTTCCACGGTCTCGTCGGGATCAAGACGACTCTCGGGGTCGTTCCGACGACCGGTGTGGTCCCGGCGTGCGTCGACTACGACTGCGTGACGGTGATGGCCGCCGACCTCGACACGGCGACCCTCGCCACCCGCGTCATGGCCGGGTTCGACGAGGCCGATCCACGCAGCCGGTCGTGGCCGGTGGACGTGAGGCTCGCTGCGTCGCCGACGCCGAGGGTGGCGGTGCCCCGAGCCGAGGACCTCGCCGCACTGAGTCCCGAGTACCGCGATGCGTTCGACAGAACGGTGGCCGGCCTGCGGGTACGGGGGATCGAGTACGACACGGTGGACATCTCGCCGCTTCTGGACATCGCGACGTTGCTGTACGACGGAGCGATTGTCGCGCAGAGGTATTCGGCGGTGGGAGAGTTCCTGGCCTCGAGTCCTGCGTCAGCGGACCCTACGGTGGCGCGCATCGTCTCCGGGGCCGCCGAGCCGTCGGCGCACCGGTACGTCGACGATCTGTCGACGATTGCCGCAGGCAAGCGCATTGCCGTGGCCCTGCTGGACGGCTACGACGGGCTAGTGCTTCCGACGACGACCGAGCACCCGACGATCGCTGCGGTACAGGCGGATCCGCTTGCCGTCAATCGGCGAATGGGGACGTTCACCAACTTCTGCAACCTACTGGACATGGCGGCCGTCGCGGTTCCCGGAGAGCCGACCGGTGCCGGTGACCCGTTCGGGGTCATGGTCGTCGTACCGGGCTTCCACGATCAGGTCGCCGTGGACATCGCGGCTGCGCTCACCTCGGCCCCGGCACCTGTTCTCGTCGCCGAGGGCATCGATGTTCTCGTCGTGGGAGCGCATCTGAAGGGCTTTCCGGTGCACCACCAGCTGACCGATCGAGGTGCACGTTTCCTCGGCGACGTGCTGACGTCCGACGCGTATCGCCTGGTCGATCTGGGGACGACGCCGCCGAAACCCGGACTGGTGCGGCACGCGTCCGGCACCGGGGCTGCGATTGCCGGGGAGCTGTATCGGATGTCCGCGGCGGGTCTGGGCACGTTCCTGGCCGGTCTTCCGGTGCCGATGGGTCTGACGTCGGTGGAACTGTCCGACGGCCGGTGGGTCACGGGTTTCTGCTGCTCGTACGAGGCGGCCGACGCGGCTGTGGACATCACGAAGTTCGGTGGCTGGCGCGCGTACCGCGAGCGCACCCCCGCACCGGTATGAATCAGGTACGACGCAGGAGGCCGTAGACCACGACGGCGGAGACGGCCATGAGCCCTGCGCTCCACACGGCAGCCAGGTTCAAGCCGTCGACGAAGCTCTGTGCGGCGAGTTCGCGCAGCATGTCGTTCAGTGGGGGTGGCAGTAGCTCGGCCACTGCCATTCCGCCGCCGACGGTTTCGGTGGCGGGTCCGGCGATGTCCGCGGGGGTGTTCGGCGGTACCTGGGCGGAGACGCCGTTGCGGTAGACGGTGGATCCGATGGTGCCGAGGATGGCGATGCCGACGGCACCGCCGAGCTCGGCGCCGGTCTCGGAGAGTGCCGACGCGGCACCGGCCTTTTCGGGTGCGGCGGCGGTCAGGACGATGTCGGAGTTGAGGGTGGACGCGGCACCGACGCCTAGGGTGATCAGGGACATTCCGGTGATCAGAAGCGGGATGCCGGAGTTCGAGCCGACGAAGTGCAGCGCCAGCGAACCCACGGCGATGAGCACCAGTCCGCCGGCGATGATGGTGCCCGTCGGGATGATCTTGCTCAGCGTCGGGGAGAAGACGGCACCGACTGCCGCTGCCGCAGCGGGGATCAGCAACCACAGTCCGGCAGCCAACGGGCCGAGGCCGACGAGGAGTTGGAGGTACTGCGAGGCGAACAGGCTGAAGCCGGTCAGTGCGAAGATCACCAGGAACTGGACCAGGACGGCTGCGCTGAATGCGCGTTCGCCGAAGAGTGTCACGTCGATCAGCGGGTCCTTGGCCTTGCGTTGCCGGAGGACGAACAGGAATCCGAGTACCAGCCCGCCTGCCGCGGTGGAGACGGTGGCGACGTCGAAACCTTCCTGTGCACCGTGTTTGATCGCGTAGACGATGCCGAGCATCGCGACGATGGACAGGGCGACGCTGATGGGGTCGAACTTGCCGGGCTCGGGGTCCTTGAACTCGGGAACCAGAAGGGGCGCCGCGACCAGGATCACGATCATCACCGGAATGTTGACGAGGAAGACCGATCCCCACCAGAAATGCTCCAGCAGGAAACCGCCGATGACGGGTCCGATCGCCCCGCCGCCGGCGAAACCTGCCGTCCACAACCCGATTGCTTCCTTGCGTTGCGCGGGGTCGCGAAACATGTTGCGAATCAGGGACAGTGTGCTCGGCGCGATGGTGGCACCGCCGACACCGAGAAGAGCGCGGGCGATCAGGAGCATCTCCGGCGAGGTGGAGAACGCGGCCAGTACCGAGGCGGCACCGAACACGAGGGCGCCGACCATCAGCAGTCGCCGTCGGCCGATCCGGTCACCTACCGACCCCATCGTGATCAGAAGTCCGGCGAGGAAGAACCCGTAGAGGTCCAGAATCCAGAGGGTCTGGTTGCTGCTCGGCTCGAGGTCGGCGGTCACCGCGGGCAACGCGAGGTAGAGCACCGAGATGTCCATCGAGACGAGCAGAATGGGTACGACGAGGACAGCGAGACCCAGCCAGTCCTTCCGCGTCGCCTTCTCGTGCACGTCGCTCACGATTCCCCTTTGATCTGTTTCAGCCGATGCGGATGCGCTCATGACGGTACCGTCGGACTCGGTGGTTGCCGTACACCCCACCACTGGCGAAAGGGAGAATTGTGCTCAGTGATCTGAAGGTCGTCGCAACGATCACCGCGAAACCCGAATCGGTGGACGTCGTTCGCGCAGGCTTGGCCGAACTCGCGGCGGAGTCACTGCACGAGGACGGCAACGTGTCCTACGAACTGTTCGAATCCGCCGCCGAACGGGGAACGTTCGTGACCATCGAGGTGTGGCGGTCCGAGGACGATCTGGATGCGCACATGAAGACCCCGCACCTACAGAAGGCGCTGAGCGAATTCGGCGAGCACTTGGCAGCCCCGCCTGCCATTCACCCGCTACGCGTGGTTCGGTAGCTCCGCGGCTCTTTCCTCGGTTCGCGAGGACGTCCGGTACACGACTCCGGAGACGACGAGCAGCGCGGCGGTCAGCACCAACGCCAGCCAACCGGTCGACGTCATCGACGAGTAACCGATCTCGCGAGCACCCGCCGCGGTGTACGCCATCGGCATGAAGGCCGACAGGTGTCCCCAGATCGCCGCGCTACTGGCCGAGGCAGCGCCGCAGACGACGACCTGGACCACGAGAAGCACCACGTTCACCGCCTGTCCGACGGTCGATCCCAGTACCCGTTGGATGGCACCCGCGGCCGCGAGGTAGGCGCCTGCCGAGACGACGAGGAACGCTCCTGCTCCGATCAGGGCACCGATCGAGGCGTCGGGTGCGGTGAAGGCGAACGCGAGAGCTGCGCACGCTCCGACGGCTGCCACTGCGACGGCGGCGGCAACCCACCGCAGACGGGAGTCGCGGCTCAGGACTCGTACGAGGCTGACGGCGCCGACCGCGCCGACGGCGACGAGTGCTGCGATGAGGTACGGGGCGACCGAGGTCGTGGAACCGGATGTGCCGGAGGCTGCTGCCACGTCGGTCGAATCGTCGGAGGCGGCAGCGTTCCCGCTGTTCAGTTCCCCGCTGTTCAGTTGCCCGCTGTTCAGTTCCTTGGCCGTTGGGAGGCCGGCTGTTGCTTCCTGGACGTTGGTCTGGATGCCGCTGACGATGCCGGAGACCGGTTCCACCGCGGTCACGAGTTGGTCGGTGCCGGCACGCAGCTGGCCACCGCCGTCGTCGAGCTGTCCCAGCCCGTCCCGGAGCTGAACGGTGGCGTCGCCGATTTGGCTTGTGGCCGAGAGGAATTGGCTCGACGGGTCGTTGAGTTCCCCGGAGAGCTGGCGGGCTCCCGCCTTGAGTGTCTGCAACTGATCCAGAGTGTCGGGGCCGAAGCCCTGGGTGTTCAGAGTGTCGATGACCCCGCGAATCTGGCCGGAGATACCGTCGGATCCGGGGTGGGGGAACGCGTCGACCTGCTGCGCCGCGGCTTCGAGCGACGCGGTGAACTGAGCCTGCTGGGCACCGAATCCGGCGAGGGTGTCCACGACCTCGTCGACGCCTCCGCTGATCTGCGACGCGCCGTCACCGAGTTGGCCGATGCCTGCGCGGTACTCCACGAACCCGTCGGCGAGTTGGACGGTGCCGTCGTGTGCCTGGGTGATGCCGTCGGTGAGCTGCACGACTCCGTCGTTGAGCTGGTTGCCGCCGTCGGTGAGTTGGCTGACGCCTGCAGACAGGAAGCTCACGGGCAGTCCGGCTTCCTGCAGGTTCTTCCGCGAGGTGGCCAGCGGATCACCGGTGGGGGTTTCGGTCGGAGCCTCGGCCGTGGACGCGACCGTGGTCGGCTGGGTGTCCGCAGTCAGGTCGACGCCGGCGCCGAGCGCGAACGAACCAGCAGCCACCAGCGGAAAAGCGATGGCGAGAAGTGCGAAGGACGGCCGACGAGTGAGACTGAATTTACCCATAGTGATCCTGAGGCTAACTGCCTCTCGCGAGCCGGTTGACCAGCCGACGAGCGGAAACGGCGTCGAAACCGTCTCTGAACTGCCTGTTTAAGAGGTCTATGAGGATTCCAGCTCGCTACCGGTTGCGTGGAAGCAGGTCCCAGACGTGATGGGTTTCGTTGACCGACGACACGGACCTGGTGCCGTTGCGCGAGAACAGCACTCGGGTGATGGAGCAGTAGTCGATGGGGAAACCGAGAGCTTTCGGAGTGCCGAGGATGTCCTGGAGGAAGATGTTGATGACCCCGCCGTGCGCGAACAGGGCGACGGTGTCGGTGTGTTCGATTCCGTCGACCGCGGCCGCGATACCGCCGAGGACTCGGGCGCGGAAGGCGGCCTCGTCGACCTGCTCGGGCAGATGGCCAGCCTTGATGCGGTCGAACGCGTCGCGGAGTTCGGTGCGTGCATCTTCGATGGGGATGTAGCCGCCGAAGTCGCGGTCGTATTCGGTGATTCTGTCGTCGGTGCCCAGGTCGAGTCTCAGTTGGGCCGCCACCGGGGTGCCGGTCTGCACTGCCCGGAGCTGAGTGCTCGCGATCGTCCGGGTGATGGGGAAGCGGGACAGTGCGTCGGGGAGGCGACCGGCCTGCTCGTGTCCGAGTTCGGCGAGGGGCGGATCGGCGGATTCGTCGGATCGCAGGGGGAGCGCATGTCGAATCAGGATCAGCTGCACACGATCACCTAACCACGAGCGATCTGCCGCTGCGGATCACCATCGTCCGGAAAGCGTGCACCTGCCCGGCTGCCGTCCTGCCGGACCACACCATGCCGATTCTTCGTCGAGCCGCGGGATCGGAGATCTTCACCTCGACGACCTCGGGACCCAGGCCACGGGATCGAGGCAGGATCGAGATGCCCAGGCCCGCGCCGACCAGGCCCCGCACGGTGTGAATGTCTCGGCCTTCGAATTCGATGTCCGGTGCTATCCCGGCGTCGGCCCACAGGTCTTCGCAGATCGACCGCATCCCGTAACCGTGACCCATCGCGATGTAGCTGTCGCCTGCGGTGTCCCGGACGTGGACCGAACGCGCACGCGCCAGACGGTGGTCGGCGGGTACGACGAGGACGAGCCGCTCGTCGTAGAGCTGGAACGAGTTGGCCTCGGTGTGTTCGGCGCTGAGCGAGACGAAGGCGAGATCGGCCAGCCCGTCGTCGAGACGGTCCAGGCACCGTGCCCGCGCGCCTTGATCCAGGTCGAACGTCACCGCCGGGTGGTCCCCGCGAAATTGCCGGATCAACGCCGGAACGATGTCCTCACCGAGGGTGTTCTGGAAGCTGATGGCGATGCGGCCCCGAGCGTTCGCATCGTGTTCCCCCGCGGCGTCGAGGCCGGCTTCGAGGTCGACGGCGACGCGTTGCAGGTACGGGACGAGTATTCGGCCCGCGGTGGTGAGCGCGATACCGCGTCCGCTCCGTTCGACGAGCTGTACCCCGAGGATGCTCGACGCCCGGGCGATCTGCCGGCTGACAGTCGGTTGGGGGACGCCGAGAAGCTCGGATGCTTCGGTCATGTGCTCGGTCTCCGCGACCGCGAGGATCGCCGGTATCAGAGGAAGTAGGTGACGGGCCTCGTCGCGCATGAGCAAATCATAACGCTGATGCATGAATTCGAACCCGATCATGCATTGGACCGTGATAGTTTCCCGGCCTAACGTTGTCGTCATGACTGCGACGACCGACGTGACACTGGAGTGGGAAGGCCACCCTCGTGGATCGCGCGAGTACAAGCGCCTGGTGGCGGCCCTGTTGTTCGCGGGTATCGCCACGTTCGCTCAGCTCTACTCGGTCCAGGGGATCCTGCCTCTGATCGCATCCGGCCTCGAGATCACACCGTCCCAGTCCTCCCTGGCTGTGGGATTGGCCACCGTCGGTGTCGCGGTGTCGGTGCTGCCGTGGTCCGTCGTGGCCGACCGCATCGGTCGCGTCAAGGCCATGAGCATCTCGATCGTCGTCGCCACGATCCTCGGCCTGGTGGTGCCGTTGTCGTCGTCGCTGCCGGTGCTGCTGTCCATACGATTCTTCGAAGGTGCAGCGCTCGGTGGACTCCCGGCCATCGCGATCGCCTACTTGAGCGAGGAAGTCCATCGCAACCACACGGCACTCGCCGCCGCCACCTACGTCTCGGGCACGACACTCGGGGGTCTGCTCGGCCGCATCGTCGCCGGACCGGTCGCGGAGGTGACCAACTGGCGCATCGGCACCCTCACGGTGTCGATCCTCGCCGCCGTCGCCGCGACGTTGTTCCTGATCCTCGCACCGGCGCCCCGACGCTTTCGAGCCGGTGACTCGGCCGGTCCGTCGCTCGGCACCCGCCTGTGGGCCAACCTGAAAGAACCGGGAATGCTCGTGCTGTACGCGCAGGCGTTTCTGTTGATGGGCGGATTCGTCGCGATCTACAACTTCCTCGGATTCCGCCTGGAAGGATCCGGTTTCGGTCTGCCGCAGTCGCTGATCAGCCTGATCTTTCTCGCCTACCTCAGCGGCACGGTGTCCTCACGTGTCGCCGGTCAGCTTGCCGTTCGCCACGGTCGAGCCGGGGTTCTGGCCGGGTCCACGCTGCTGATGATCGCGGGCGTCGGCCTGACGATCAGCAGCAACCTGATCGTCATCCTCGTCGGCCTGGTGATCCTGACCGTCGGGTTCTTCGCGGCCCACGCCATCGCGTCGGGCTGGACCGGTCAACGCGCGACCGTCGGGCGTGCGCAGGCGACGTCGTTGTACAACCTCTTCTACTACGGCGGCTCGTCCGTCGTCGGTTGGCTCGGCGGCGTGGTGTACCAGCAGTTCGGGTGGACCGCGATGGCACTGTTCGTCATGGGCCTCGCGGTACTGGCCCTGATCGCGGCAGCCTCGCATCATGCGTTGACGAACAGGACCGCGATCCAGAAGAAGACGGCGATCACGACGAACAGAAGCACCACGCTGACGTAACCGAGGATCAGCCCGGTGAGCGCGATTCCGGCGCCGTCCTCGCCCGTCCGCTTGATCTGACTCCGAGCGATGTGGCCGAGAACGATGGCGACGAAGCCGACGAGCCCGGTGAACAACCCCACCACCCCGCAGATCAGTGCCGCGACAGCGGTGGAGTTGGTCCGGGGCGGGCCGGGGACAGGCCCTGCGTAGTGCCCGTACGGGGTGCCCTGCGGATAGGTCATGCCCGAGTGTTGCACTCTCGGACAAATCGGGCAATCGGCACCGGAAGCTAGGAACCGATCTTGCCCCAGCCGACGTAGGCGTCGACCTCGAGCAGCCCGGTGACGCGCTCCTTGTCCCGCACGGGGTACGGCTCACCGGTGTAATGCGTGGAGATCCGGTCGATGTCGACCTGACCCGGATCGTCCTGCAGCGTGATGGTGCCGTGAATGGTGACGTGGGTGTACCAACTCGCCTCGTCGAGCACCGAGATCGACACCTTCGGGTTCGCCCGAATGTGCTCGAGACGCTTGCGATCGGCCTGGAAGTTCAGAACGATCTTGTCGTCCTCCCAGAGGTACCACGTCGGCGCCGTGATGGGCGTTCCGTCGGCACGAACAACCGCCATGACAGCGGGATTGGGCTTCTTCAGAAGTTCGATGGCATCTGCAGGCAACGGTGGCTTCGGCATGACGCCCAGCCTAACCGCCGACGAGTCCGAGGTTGTGGACGAAAATCATCGGATTGTCGTCCACAACCTCGGGCGGGAGTTGAGCCTGCGGTATGACCCAGTTGGGCGGGAGTGGAGCCGGTTACAGCTTGGGGAGTTTGACGACCTGCCCGGCGTAGGAGAGGCCTGCACCGAATGCGAGCAGCAGCGCGGTGTCGCCTTCCTTGGCCTTGCCGGTGCGGAGTAGTTCCTCCATGGCCAGTGGGATCGACGCGGCCGACGTGTTGCCGGTCTCGGCGATGTCGTTGGCGACCGGGGTCTCCTCGTTCAGGTTCAGGCTCTTGGCGAGGAGTTCGGTGATGCGGCTGTTGGCCTGGTGCGGGACGAAGGCATGCAGTTCGTCGGCTTTGATGCCGGCGACGTCGAGGACCTTCTGTGCTGCTTTGCCCATCTCGAACGCGGCCCAACGGAACACGGAGATGCCGTTCATCTTGATCCACGGACGTTCGGCGTCCTCGCCGGTGATGTAGTCGTACCAGTCAATGGTCTGGACGATGGCGTCGGACTGCGATCCGTCCGATCCCCAGACGACGGGGCCGATCTCGGTCTCGTCGCTCTGTCCGACGACTACTGCGCCTGCGCCGTCGGCGAAGATGAAGCGAGTGGTGCGGTCGTACGGGTCGGTGGTCAGGCTGAGCTGCTCGGCACCGATGACGAGGACGTACTGTGCCGTTCCGGCCTTCACCAGGTCCGATGCGACAGCGAGCGCGTAGCAGAAGCCGGCGCAGCCGGCGCAGATGTCGAACGCGGCGGGGCCCTTGGTGCCGAGGCCGTGTGCGACCTTCGCGGCAGCCTGGGGCGTCAACTCGAGGTGCGTCGACGTCGCGACGATGACGGTGTCGATCTGCTCGGCGGCGATGCCGCTGGCTTCGAGCGCCTTCTTGCCTGCGGAGATCGACATCTGGACGACGTTCTCTTCGGGTTCTGCGAACCGGCGGTTCTTGATGCCCGATCGAGTCTGGATCCACTCGTCGCTCGAGTCGATGAACTCGCAGATCTCGTCGTTGGTCACCACCCGCTCGGGTCGGTGGACTCCCAAGCCGAGGAGCTTGGTCTGCCGGCCTTGCGTTGTGCTGATCGCACCCATCTTCAGTTCCTCTCGGTGGCTACCGTGCCATCGCCGGGCTTCGGCTCGGGTCTTGGGCAACGGGCTCGACAGAACACGTTACGTGTCGATGCTCCTGTGATGTGACACCAACCTCACGATGAGAGCGGAGACGTCCGCGGGTTGATCGATCATCGCGTGATGATGTGCGTGGTCCACCACGGCGAACTCGGCTCCCAGGTATCCGGCGAGCCGCGCCTGCTTGCGCAGCCACCAGCGACCCCACGGCGTTTGCCTGCCGGTGTGCGCGGCCGCGACGATCGCCGCGGTATCGAAACGTGTTCGCCGCCGGATCTCGTTCAACTCCGCGGCCATGTCCGGGTAGACGAAGTCCTCGATCAGGGCGGCTTTCAGATACGACCGTCTCCGGTAGATCCGCCGGGTCCAGTCCAGCGTCTCGAGCGGAATGCCGTCGGGTGGGATGGAGTGGTTCAGAATTCTGCGGACCGTCGGTCCCAGAACGAACTGAAGACCGCTGCTCGACGCCACCGCCGCGAGCAGGTGGGCCCCGGCAACTCGCCACGGTTTCGGAAGGACGACCCACGGGTCGCGTTCGGCACTGGAGTCGAGCAGCAGCACACCGGCGGTCCGCTGCGGATACAGCCTCGCGAAGGCCTCGGCGTAGAAACCGGCGATCGAGTGCCCGACGATCACCGCCGGGCTCGTCAGCTCCAAGGAGTCGAGGACGGCGAGAATGCGGGCGGCCTCGTCGGCAACCGTCGGGACCCGGTCGTCGGGAAGCGGTTCGCTCAGCCCGAAGCCCGGCCGATCGAACACCACGACGGTGTGGAACGGGGACAGAATTCGGACGCAGTCGTCCCAGTCGAACCAATTGCTCGCGAGGCCGCCGCACAGCACCACCGTCGGCGCGGCACCGAATCCGTCCTCACCCTGCGCATGAGACAGGACGACGTGAGTTGTCAGGTCGTCGACGGTCACGAACTGCCCGGGCGCAAATTGTTTCACGTTGAACAATTACTGCCGGGGTTTGGCGAGCGGGAACGCGAGGGTCTCGCGGATGGAGCCACCGGTGATGAGCATGACGACACGGTCGACGCCCATGCCGAGTCCACCGGTGGGCGGCATGCCGTACTCGAGGGCCTGCAGGAAGTCCTCGTCGAGACTCATCGCCTCCTCGTCGCCGCCTGCTGCAAGCAACGACTGCTCGGTCAGACGCTGACGTTGATCGACCGGGTCGGTCAGTTCGCTGTACGCCGTACCCAACTCCACGCCCCAGGCGACGAGGTCCCACTTCTCCGCGACGCCCGGTATGGACCGGTGCGGCCGAGTCAGCGGCGACATCGACGTCGGGAAGTCCTTGTAGAACGTCGGGAACTCGGTGTAGTCCTCGACCAGGTGCTCGTACATTCCCTGCGCGACGGCCCCTGCGTCCCATTCCTTCTCGTAGGGAATGTCGTTCTCGTCGCAGAGTCGCTGCAATTCCGCGAGCGGTGTACTGGGCGCGACGTCGACGCCGAGTTTCTCCGCGACGGCTCCGTGCAGTGTCTTGACGGGCCACTCCCCGGAGATGTCGATCTCGATCATCTCGCCGTTCGGTCCGTCGGGACGCAGGATGATCTCGCGCCCGTGTGCCGCGACGGCTGCTTTCTGAATCAGCTCGCGGCACAGCACCATTGCGCGCTCGTAGTCGCTGTGTGCCTCGTACGCCTCGAGGATCGTGAACTCCGGATTGTGCTTGAAGTCCGCGCCTTCGTTGCGGAAGACCCGACCGATTTCGAACACCTTGTCCATGCCGCCGACGCACAGACGCTTCAGGTACAGCTCCGGAGCGATACGGAGATAGAGGTCGAGGTTGTACGCGTTGATGTGAGTGATGAACGGCGCTGCGTTGGCACCTCCGTGCACCTGCTGCAGGATCGGCGTCTCGACTTCCATGTAGCCGCGGTCGGACAGTGAATCCCGCAGAGACTTCACGACGTTGCTGCGCGCGATCATCAGGTCACGGGCACTGCGGTTGATCGCGAGGTCGACGTAGCGCTGACGCACGCGGGACTCCGGGTCCTGCAGTCCTTTCCACTTGTCCGGCAGCGGGTGCAGGCACTTGGCGTTCATCCGCCACTCCGCGGCCAGCAGCGAGAGCTCACCCTTCTTGCTGCGTCCGATGGTGCCACTGACCTCGATGAGGTCGCCGAGGTCGAAGTCGGAGTCGAAACTGTCCAACCTGTCGCCGACGCGTTCCCGGTCGAACAGCACCTGGATGTCGTCCGTCCAGTCCCGCACGACCGCGAACGCGACGCCGCCGTAATCGCGGTTGCGCAGGATACGGCCGGCGATGCGGACCGTCGTTCCCTGCGGGGCGGCCAGTGCTTCGGCGACGGAATGCGTCGGGGGATAGGCGACGGGATAACCCTCGGTGCCCTCGTCGTTCAACCGCTGGAGCTTCGCGAGCCGCACCCGCACCTGGTCGGGACGCTTGGGGCCCCGCTGGGGCTCGTCGTCCTCGTCGATCTGATCGGGGCCGCTGCCGTCGGCGTGGATATCGGCGGTGTCCGCCAGGGCCGCCGGGACCGCCGTGTGAGAACCGGTGTGCTTGTGGGCGCGCCGGAAGCTCGGAAGCGTCAGGAACCCTTCGGCGATGGCCGACGCGATGCCGACCTTGGGAAGCTCACGGTTGTCCGCGAAGCACAGGTACCGGGGCTCCCAGTCCGGCAGGTACTTCAGGTTGGAGCGATACAGAGCCTCCAGCTGCCACCACCGGGAGAAGAACACCAGCACCGACCGCCAGATCCGCAGGACAGGGCCTGCGCCGATGCGGCTGCCCTCCTCGAAGACCGCACGGAACACCGCGAAGTTCAACGAGATCCTACTGATTCCGAATTGATCTCCGCCGGTTGCCAATTCGGTGACCAGAAGCTCGATCACACCGTTCGGTGCCTGCGGGTCGCGGCGCATCAGATCGAGCGACACTCCGGTGCGGCCCCACGGAGCGAGCGAGAGCACCGCGACGGTCTTCTCGCCCTCGCGGGCCTGAACCAGTAGGCAGTCACCGTCGAGAGGATCGCCGAGGCGGCCCAACGCCATCGAGAACCCACGCTCGGTCTCGGTGTCACGCCACTCGTCGGCGCACCGGATGATGTCGGCCATCTCCTGAGCCGGAATGTCGCGGTGGCGTCGTATCTGCACTGTGACGCCTGCCTTGCGGGCGCGGTTGACCGCCTGCCTGACCGGCCTCATCTCCCGGCCGGCGAGGTTGAACTTCTTGGTGTCGAGGATGGCCTCGTCGCCGAGTTCGAGAACGTTCAACCCCGCCCGCTTGAACGCCGTGGCGCCCGTCTCGCTCGCGCCCATGACCGCGGGCGTCCACCCGTACTTCTCCGCCAGGTCCAGCCAGGCATCGATTGCGTGCGGCCATGCCTCCGGATTGCCGATGGGATCGCCGCTGGCGAGACACACCCCGATTTCGACACGGTAGGTGACGGCGGCTTTGCCACTCGGTGCGAACACGACGGCCTTGTCGCGGCGGGTCGCGAAGTATCCGAGCGAGTCGTCGGCGCCCCACTTGTCCAGCAGGCCGCGAAGCGCGGACTCGTCGCTACCGGTCAGTGCGTTGGACGAGCGCTGCGACCGGAACAACGTGACGACGGCCGCCAACAGTGCGAGCGCCCCGAACAAGCCGAGGAGCGTGTTGACGAAAACGTGTGTGCGGCCGTCGAACTGCTCGTTGTCGACGGTTGCGAGGGCGGTGACTCGGTTGAATGCCCACAGGAACGTCTGGTTCTCCGGGAGTGTGCCGGGGAACAGAGCGACCAGCGCCCAGCCGACCAGCGTTCCGACGACCGCGCCGAGGATCAGTACACCCAGAGCCTTCCACGCCGCACCGCGTCGAACACGGGTGTAGAACTCCTTGCGAGCGGCGATGAGCACACCGACGATCACGATGTGCACGCCCAGCGCGATCCACGCACTGATGTTGTTGCCGTCGATCACATCCGCCAGGTTGCTGACCGCGACGAGCACGAGATACAGCGTCAGAAACCACCAGGCGATGCGTTTGCGGCTCGCGAGGGCGGCTGCGGTGAGCCCGAGCACCAGAGCCCACGCGAGCGAAGTGTCCGGTGCGTCGATGTAGTAGTTGTCGATGTACTCGCGTGGCACACGGATGACGGCGCGCAGCGCCGGAGACAGGCTCCAGAGAAACACCAGTACCGCGAACACCCCGAGGACGAGCCCGGAGATGTGCGGCACCTCGCGCAGACGCCCGTGCTCCGGCGGCGTGAATGCCCGCGGAGTGCGGTGTTCTGGATTCTTCGTCGACTCCGATGTCACCGGTGTGCTCGTCACGATCCGCTCCTGCCCTCGGCGCTTGCCGTTCCCTTCGTCGGCTGCTTCGAAAACAGCCGAGGTAACGGTAGCGCCGAGGACCGACTTCGAGTGATCATTCGGCGCCTCGCGGCGCGGTAATCACCCGCCGCGGATCAGGCGGGATGGACCGGTGTGTGCTGCTTCAGCATTCCCAATGCAGTTTTCAGGCCGCGGCGCCGGCCCGTCGCCGGATCCACACCGAACACTTCCTTGATTCCACCGCGAATGCGGAACTTCAGCTCGGACGACGTTTCCGGCGCATTGTCCGATGTCGCGGAGAGCAGTCGATTCGGCAAGGACAGTTTCAGAATGGTGCGCAGCGTCTGCCCGTACTGGTGAGCAAGCGAACCCGTCGTGTACGGAAGGTCGTACTTGTCGCACAACTGCCGAATTCTCGGAGCGATCTCCGCATAGCGATTGCTCGGTAGATCCGGAAAGAGGTGATGCTCGATCTGGTAGCAGAGGTTGCCGCTCATGAACGCCAACGTGTTGCCTGCCTCGAAATTGGCGCTACCCAGCATCTGTCGCAGATACCATTCCGGCTGCGTCTCGGTCTCGTATTCCTCCAGCGTGAACTTCTCCGCGCCATCGGGAAAGTGACCGCAGAAAATGACCGCGTACGACCAGTAATTCCGAATGAGATTGGCGACGACATTCGCCGTGAGCGTCGACTTCCACGCAGGGCCGGTCAGCAACGGGAAAAGAACGTAATCCTTGCCCACCTGCTTTCCGATCTTGCGGACGACGTCGACCGCCATCTCCTTCTTGTCCTCCCACTTCACCTCGCCGGTCCTAAGCTTGTCGGTCTCCAGGTGATGCAGCGCCACGCCCCACTCGAAGAACGTCGCCAGCAACGCGTTCACCAGCGGCTGCGCGACATACTTCGGATGCCACTCCTGATCGCGCGTGATGCGCAGAATGCCGTAACCGACATCGTTGTCCAAACCGACGATGTTGGTGTACTTGTGATGCGTGAAGTTGTGCGAATGCTTCCACCCCGACGACGGGCACGTGTTGTCCCACTCCCAGTTACTGGAATGGATCTCGGGATCGTTCATCCAATCCCACTGACCGTGAATGACGTTGTGCCCCAACTCCATGTTCTCGATGATCTTCCCCGCACCGAGCAACGCAGTGCCGAGCAACCACGCAGGCCTCTTCTTGCTCGCGAACAACACCGCCCGGCCCGCAACCATCAACGACCGCTGAAACGTGATGGTTCGCTGGACATACCTGGCATCCCGCTCACCACGAGAATCCTCGACATCACGCCGGATCGCATCCAACTCCGCACCGAGCGCCTCGATATCCGCCTCGGTCAAATGGGCATATTCCTGAATATCCGATATCGCCATGATTCCCCTCCACATGCGAACCCGAGTGTCCCCGGTCACCACCTCGACCCTACGTACCCCCGGCCCCGCCGTCGACCGGTGTCCGCTACCCCCCAGTTTTTGCGGACCGAACGTGACGTTCGGTCACTCCAAGTGACCGAACGCCACGTTCGGTCCGAGGTAGGGGCGATAGACGTGCGCGGAACGGGCGACATCGGGGGTGCAACGGCACGTCGGAACCCAAGACCGGTCGACGGTTCACATGGTTAGCTGGCCGCAAGAACCAGCCAGCCGACCTGTGAGGCCGGCTCGTCCGATGGAGAGTGCCGGTGACGGAGCAATCGGTAGCGGTCAGTGCACGAGGTATCGCCGTCCGGCGCTCGCCGGGGATGGCCTACGGCCCACTCGACCTGGAGGTGGAGGCCGGCGGGGTGACGGTGCTCGTCGGGCCTGCGGGGGAGGGCCGTACCGCGTTGCTGCTGACGCTGGCGGGACGGATGTCACCGTCGGAGGGAACCCTGACGGTGTTCGGTCGAGGACGCACCCGTGACATCTTCGCCGACGCGGCCGTCGCCGGCATCGACGAGCTCGATTCCCCGCCGGACGGGGTGACGGTGGGCGATCTGGTCACCGAACGGATTCGCTGGGATGCGCCCTGGTATCGACTCGTCCGCAAGGCCGGGTCGTCGGAGTTGGATCGAGTGTGTGCGCCGGTGTTCGGGCCGCGCACCCCGCCGTCGGCGACGGATGTCGTCGGCGAACTCGGTGAACTCGACGGATTGCTGCTTCGCATCGCGCTGGCTGATTCCTCGGCGCCGCGTGTGCTCGTCGTGGGCGATCTCGATCGATTGGGGAGCGCCTACGACCGGGACGTGCTCCTCGACAGACTCGTCGCGCTCGGCGAGCAACGCACGGTGATCACGGCCAGTTCGGACGCCGTCGACCCGTCGTCGGGCATCGTCGCGCAGATCTCCGTAGTGCCATCAGGCCGTCACGAGCAGAAAGACGTGGGGTGAGACGATGCTCGCTGGACTGTCCTTCGGGACCGATATCAAGCGTTACGGACGCGGAACCCTCCCACGGGTGGCGCTCCTGACCATCGTCGTCCTTCCCCTGTTGTACGGAGCGATGTATCTGTGGGCGTTCTGGAATCCGTTCGCCGCTGTCGACAAGGTGCCTGCTGCGCTCGTCAACTCCGATCGAGGGGCTGTTGTCTCCGGCGAGGAGCTCGATGCAGGCCAGCAGGTGGCGTCGGCCCTGATGGACTCGGGTGAACTGGACCTGACCCTGGTATCGGAAGAAGAAGCCGCGCAGGGTGTCTCGGACGGAGACTACTACTTCTCGATCACGCTTCCCGAGAACTTCAGTGCCGCAGTCGGATCCCCGACGGGTTCGGACCCGCAGAAGGCCGAGCTGGCCTTCGCGTTCAACGACGCGAACAACTATCTCGCGACGGTCATCGGCCAGAACGCTGCGCAGCAGGTACTGAATCAGGTCGGCTCGACCATCGGCGAGCAGGCGGTCGACAAGGTTCTCGTCGGTCTCACCGATGCAGGAGCCGGACTGTCGAAGGCCGCCGACGGCGCCGAACAGCTGTCCGACGGCCTCGTGACCGCCGACGCGGGGGCTGCGCGTCTGGCAGAAGGGTCGAAGACTCTGGCGGACAACATGGTCACCGCGCAGGACGGCTCGGCGCAGCTGGCGGCAGGAGCAAGCGAGCTGTCGACGGGCATCACCACGGCCACCGATCCGTTGCTCGCGATCATCGGTGACGTCGGTCGGATCGGCGTCGACCCCGCCCAGCTCGGAGCGGGCGCCACACAACTGAGCACCGGAATCGACGCCGTCGTGTCCCGGCTGGGCGAGGTCGGTGCAGTGCAGTCCCGGGCGGCGGTGGCCGTCGAGCAGGCGGTGACGATGTTGCGGGCGAATCCGGATCCGTTGTCCGGGCAGGTCGCGTCGGCGTTGACACCAGTGCTGGACACACTGCGCACGCAGGGGATCGACCCCGGTACCACCGCGGAATTGAACAGGTTGTCCTCCGACGCGCAGCAACTGTCCTACCAACTCGACGACCCGAGCAGTCCGCTGCGCACCGGTTTCACACTGCTCCAGGACGGTGGGCTGCAATCCGACGTCCTGCGGCTTCGAGACGGTGCCCAGCAGCTCGCGACGGGATCGGCAACCCTCGCCGACGGGCTGGTGCAGCTGACCGACGGAAGCAACCAACTCGCCTCGGGCGCAGGTGAGCTGGCCGACGGGACCACGAGGCTCGACGCAGGCGCGAAGGAACTGTCCACAGCCCTGCGCGATGGCGTGTCCCAGGTGCCGAGTTGGACCGAGAACCAGAGAACGTCGGTGGCACAGACATTGTCGGCGCCGGTTGCGTTGTCCCTCGAGTACGAGAATCGTGCGGCGACATTCGGCACCGGATTCGCACCGTTCTTCCTCCCGCTCGCGCTGTTCATCGGTGCTCTCATCATCTGGATGTTGTTGACGCCGTTGCAGTCCCGCGCCGTCGCAGCCGGTCTCGGTTCGATCCGAGTAGTTCTCGCATCGTACTGGCCCGCCTTGGTGGTCGCAGTGTGCCAGGTCCTGGTGATGTACACGGTGGTTCACTTCGGGGTCGGGCTGCACGCGCGGTACGTTGCAGGAACGATCGCGTTCCTCGTGCTTGCGTCCGCGGCGTTCCTCGCACTGATCCAAGCATTCAACTCGGTGTTCGGCGTGGCCGTCGGCCGCGTTGTGACCTTGGCATTCCTGATGTTGCAACTGGTCTCGGCCGGTGGCATCTACCCCGTCGAGACCACCGCCAAGCCGTTCCAGATCCTGCATCCCTTCGACCCGATGACCTACGCCGTCAACGGACTGAGACAGCTGACCGTCGGCGGCATCGACTCACGATTGTGGACCGCCATCGCCGTGCTCTCCGGCGTACTCGTCGCCTCCCTGGCCGCAAGCTCCCTGGCAGCACGACGAAACCGGCAATACACCATGCAACGCCTGTACCCGCCCATCGAAGTCTGAGCGGTCGTCTGCCCCCTTTTTCCGGACCGAACGTGACGTTCGGTCACTTCAAGTGACCGAACGCCACGTTCGGTCCGACGGAATGGGGTCCGGAAGCCGATGTGCCGTTCGGTCTCGACCGAAACGGACGTTGTCCACAGGGTGAAAGTTATCCACAGGCGGGTCGAGCCGAGGGCCGAAATTGTCGGTCCGGTGGTATTCGATGCGCAGCATGAAACGGGGCGACTGGGCACAAGACCGAGAACTGCTGATGAGGCATGCGAGAAACGGTGTGATCGGATCCGCGAAGCTGCGCAGGTTGGGGGTGGGGGCCAAGACGATCGTCGACAGAACTGCCGGTGGACCGTGGCAGCGAATCCTGCCTGGGCTGGTTCTGCTGCACAATGGCCAGCCGACCAGGCACGAACGCAACACCGCGGCGGTGATGTACGGCGGAACCGATGTGATGTTGTCGGGTCGCGCGGGCCTGGCACTGCACGGCTTCGGAGCGTCGACGCAGACAACGGACACGTTGCTTCTGATTCCGGACGAACGAAATCGGAAGGATTCGAAATTCGTGGTGGTCGAGCGTACGACAAGGTTGCCGGAGGCGACGACGAAGCGGGGGTTGCCTGTCGCGCCAATCGATCGATGCCTGCTCGACGCGTCCCGTCGGATATCCGATCTGCGACAGTGCACGGCGTTGATTGCCGAAGTGGTGCAGCGAGGCGGCGCCGAGATCAGGGCATTGATGAGGGAACTCGACGAGGGTTCCTCGCGCGGAAGTGCGGTACCGCGGCGTGCGCTGCACGACCTCGGCGACGGCGCCCACTCGGTCGCCGAGGCGGATGCGCGGGCGTTGTGCGCAAGGAGCGGCCTGCCCCCATCGATGGCCAACTGCGTCATTCTGAGTGAAGCCGGTGAGTTGATCGCGATCATGGACAACTGGTGGGACGACGTCGCCATGGGCGAAGAAATCGAATCCTTCCAGCACCATGCGTCGCCTGCAGCGTTCGAGAAGACGTACGAACGACGCACGGGTATTCAGAGTCACGGCATCGTCCTGACCGCGCACACTCCGAAAGCCATCAGAACGCAACCGAATTCGGTCATCGCGGATCTACGTCGTGCCTACGATGAAGCAAGTGCCCGCCCGCGACCGAACGTACGGGCGATACCGGTGTCGGAGTGGCGTCAGGCTGCGTCGTAGACCCAGATCATCTGGCGGCCGGTCTGATGCGACGTCGTGATCGGGTGATCGATCACGCGGTCGAGGCGGTATCCGAGGCGTTCCGGTACCGCCCGACTGCGGTCGTTCGCGGCATCGCAATGGATTTCGACGCGCACGATGCCGTCGAGCTCCGCGGCGAGGGCCGTCAGAGCTCGCGCGACACGAGTGACGATTCCTCGTCCCTCCGCATCTTCGGTGACCCAATAACCGATCGTCGCGTGATCCGGTCCCGCTAATCGAATCCCCGCTTTGCCGAGGAATTCATCGCCCGAACCGTCGGCGATCATGTAGTCGAACATCGAACCCGAATCCCATTGTGCAAGAGAGTCGGCAATTCGACCTTCCTGGGTTGCGACGGGTGTGGCGTCCTCGACGGCCCACTCCATCCACGGCGCAAGCCGCGGGATGTTCGACGCTATCGCGTCGGCGACGACGGGTGCATCGGCCAAGTTCTCCCGGCGAAGAACAATTTCGTCCAGGTCGATCCGAAGTGGGGGCATGCAGTGCAGTGTGCATCGATCATGGTTCGCAATGCGAGCGATTTTCGTCGCACCCACGTGGAGCGAACGTGGCGTTCAGTCACTTGGAGTGACCGAACGTCACGTTCGGTCCCGAAGTGGGGAACTGAAAGTGGGGAACTGAAGCGGGGGCTGACGGTGGAGTAGCGAGAAACGAGCCGCTGAATTCTAGGACGCTTGCCAGGATCGCCAGGTGAGCTTGCTGATGACGATCACGGGGCCGTCGGGGGGTGTGGGGGTGTAGTGCTCGTATTTCTTCACCAGCGCGGCGATGGCGGTGCGGCCGCGGTCGGTGTCGGCGTCGATGACTTCGGCCGCGCCGCCGGCGCGGATCCACCAGAGGTCTTTCCAGTTCTCGGAGTAGTTGTCGACGATGAGGCTGACGGCCGGGTCGGCGCGGATGTTCTCGAGTCGCTTGAGTTTCTGGGTGCTTTTGGGTTTCCAGTCGATGGCGGTGACGAGGGTGTCGTCCACGCGGGCGAAGACGATCGGCACGAGGTGCGGGGTGCCGTCGGCGTTGACGCTGGAGAGGATGGCGCGTCGGGCTTCGCTGAAGCGTCCTATTTCGTCGTCGATCTTCACGGTGCGTCGTGTCCTCGTGTCAGGCCGACGCGCTGTGTGCGTCGTTCGGCAGCAGGATCGTTTCGAGCTGTGGTGCGGTCATGGGCTTGCCCAGTAGATGACCTTGCCCGAATGTGACGCCCATGTCGACGCAGCTGGCGAGTTGGTCTTTGGTTTCGATGCCTTCGACGACGGTGTCGCGTCCGAGATCGTGTGTGACGTCGACGACGGCTTTGCAGAGCGAGGTCATGGCTCGTCTGCGCTGTAGGTCGCGACTGTCGAGGTGCTGGGTGAGTGATTTGTCGATTTTGAGGATGTCGACGGGCAGGGTGGCGAGGCGTTCGAGGGAGGAGAAGCCGGAGCCGAAATCGTCGATGGCGATGAGGGATCCGTGGCGTCGGACATCCATGAGTTGGTAGTGCACTGCGTCGATGTCGTGCAGCGATTTCGACTCGGCGAGTTCGAGGACCAGCCGGCCCGGTTCGATTCCGAGGGAGTCGATGATGCTGTTGACGTCGGTGGCGAGTGTGCCTGCGGCGAAGTGGAGTGGGCTGACGTTGACGCCGACCTGAATGTTCAGGTCTTTGCACTGCCAGGCGGCGAGGGTGCGGCAGACCTGCGAGAGGATCCAGTTGCTGAGCGGAATGATCAGGTCTGCGTCTTCGGCGAGACCGATGAAGCTGTCCGGCATCAGCAGGCCCAGTTCCGGATGGTTCCACCGGATCAGTGCTTCGGCGCCGATGACTGCGCCGGACGCGAGTTCGACGATGGGTTGGTAGACCATCTGCAGCTCGTGTTCGGCCATCGCGACTCCGCGGAGGCGTTCGACGAGTTCGAGGCGTGTGCGGTTGCTGTCGCGCAGATCCGCCGAGAACACCTGGTGGCTGCTGCGGCCGAGGTTCTTGGCTGCGTGCATGGCGGTGGTGGCGTCGTGGATGAGCTGGACCGGGTCGTCGGACTCCGGTCCCGAGGTGGCGACGCCGACGCTCGCGGTCACCGTCAGCTGACGGTCGTCGACGGTGAAGGACGGTTCGAGGACACTGGAGAAGCCGGCGGCGAGGGCTCGAGCAGCGATCGACTGGCAGCCTCGGGCGATGACGACGAACTCGTCGCCGGTGAGCCTGCCGAGGGTGTCGTTGGGCCGGGTGGAGGCGGCGATCCTTTCCGCGACCTGCTGGAGAAGTTCGTCGCCGTGTACGGGGCCGAGTGCGTCGTTGAATTCACGGAAGCCGTCGATGTCGACGAGCAGGATGCTCACTTCGTTCTCGTCGGTGCGCACCGCGAGTTCGGTGGCGAGGAGCGCTTCGATCTCGTCGCGGTTCGGCAGACCGGTCAGGGGATCCTGGCGGACGGGCGCCTCCGCGGCCTGCGCGGTGATGTCGGTGTGGGTGAGGTAGATGCCGCCGTCGGCGAGGCGGGTGGCTCGGATTCGGTAGACCACGGACCCGAATCTGTGGTTGGAGGAGAAGACCTGCCCGGATCCGGAGATCAGGGCGCGCAGGCCGTCGACCAGTGAGATTGCGGTGTCGTTCCCTCGGGCGATCGCCGGTGCCCACAGGTCGAAGTAATTGGTTCCGGGGAGGCACCCGTCGGTCTGTGGTCGATCCGCCCAGAACGTGGACCACACGCTGTTGACCAGGACGACCACCCCGTCGACGTCCAGGACGACGACGCCGGACGGAACGGCGTCGAGCATGGTGCGCGCGAGGTCGTCGGTCCATTCGACGCGGGTGTCTCCGAGCCGCTCGCTGGTGATGTCCGTTGCCCAGATCGCGTGCCCGGAACTGCCCTTGACGGTGCGGTAGGACAGCCATTTCTGCAGGGTGTACGAGAAGTCTTCGTACACTCCTGGGCCGTTGCAGGAGGAGACGAACGCGGTCCAGGCGGGATCGGTGAACCAGGCGTCGATGCATCGTCCGACAAGGGTGTCGATCGGCGCCGTGAGCAGCGCCGCGGCAGCGGGATTTGCGTAGGTGACGACGAAATCTCGATCGACCAGCACGAGGGGGTCGGACAGCAGGTCCAGCTCGGCCTGAGGAACGGCAAATGGATTCTCGACGGCAGGGCGGGGCATGGGTGTCTCTCGGTTCATACTTCCCCCCCGTGGCCGGTCGGCCGCGTTCACCATAACCCGAAGTTTGCTTATGCGCTACAAACAGGTCGTATTCCCCGTTTTGAGGCGACTACGAGTGTGAATTACCCGGTTAGTGGGGGCGCGCGGGTCTCGTCGAATTCCGGACCTGCACCGACCATGGGCTCTCGGGGATGCGGTCGAGGGAGCCGAGCACCCAGCGCGCTGCGTCGCAGCCCTGATCGAACAGTGATTGCGCGACGGTGGTCAGACCGGCGGCTCGGGCCGCATCGGAATCGTCCCAGCCGGTGATCGCAACGCCGTCGCAGCCGTCGAGCGGGCCGACGACATCGAGTGCCCCGAGCGCGAGGTCGTCACTGCAACACAGAAGTGCGTCGGCGCCGACTAGTCGCCGTGCCGCGTCGGCGCCTTCGGGGGACGCGTTCGATCCGGCGAAGGCGACGGGAGTGGACTCCCACTTGAAACCCGCGTCGACGACGGCTCGGCGGAAGCCGGCGAGGCGTGCGGCGGTGACCGGGAAGGTGGCGTCGGCCGGGTCGGGGCCGTGCACGATTTCGACGACGCGGTCGCGATTGCGCGGAAAGCTGATCACTGCAGGCTTTGTCGACTGTCGCAGTCCTACTTGCCCGACTGCGAGTGCTGCTGCCGAATCGTCGATCCCGATCATTGCTGCGCCCGGGACGACGGGTCCGCCCTGGATGCAGACCGGCTTGCCGGTGCCGATCACGACGTCCAGCATCGGGTCGTCGGACACCGTGGTCCACAACACGTACCCGTCGACCTGAGCGCCGCGTATGCGCTCCAGATCGGCCTTCGCCGGCGAATTCGGCTGAGACCGGCCTCCATTGGGCAGCAGGACGAGTCCGGAGTCGGTGTCGAGGCAGGCCTCGGCGATTCCGGTCAGGAACGCGCGGGCCTGGGGGTTCTCGAACGAATACGTCAGTTTCTCGCTGAGGACGACGCCCACGTTGTTGGTCTTGCCGCTGCGCAGCGATCGTGCGCCCGTGTGCGGGCCGGTGTATCCGAGGCGCTCCGCTGCAGCGAGGACTCGCGTCCTGGTGGCGTCGGAGACGCGTGTCGGTTGGTTGTAGGTGTAGGAGACGCTCATCGTGGACACGCCCGCGGCGGCGGCGACGTCGGCCATGGTCGGGCGGGGGTGCATGCGTTCACACTAGCGTTCCTCGTCGACATGTGTAACGATACACAACATGGGTGACGGTAGATCTCTCGCCAAGCTTCTCGTTCTTGCGGCCGCGGCCTTCGTCTACGTGACCGCCGAGACGCTGCCCGTCGGGCTGCTGCCGGAGATCTCGTCGGACATGGGGGTCAGTGAATCGAGCGTCGGCCTGCTGTTGACGTTCTATGCCTACGGAGTCGCGGTGATGACGATGCCGCTCATGACGTTCGTGCGCAGGTGGCCGCGTCGAACAGTGGTCGTGGTGACCGTGGGCGCACTCGCGGTGTCGCAATTGCTGTCCGCGGTAGCCATCGGATATCCGATGCTGGTCGTCGCTCGAATGATCTGTGCTGCAACGCACGGCGTGTTCTGGGCAGTGGTCGCACCGGTCGCAGCATCGCTCGTCGCCCCGGAACGCAAAGGCAAGGCCATCGCGACGGTCTACGCCGGAACGTCGTTGGCGCTGGTGGCAGGCAATCCGGTGACCGCTGCCCTCGGCCAGTGGCTCGGCTGGCGCACAGCGGCCGTGTGCATCGGTGCCGTCGCGGGGATCATCGCGGTGACGCTGTTCGCGGTGCTGCCGACGATGAAGGTCGCCGACGCCGGCCCGGGCCCCGGATCACGGGCACGCGTCCTCGACCGATCGCTGGTGATGATCTGTGTTGCAACGTTTCTCGCAGTGCTCGGCCACTTCGTCGCGTACACGTACTTCTCGTTGATCGTGGACCGCGGCCTCGGGTCCGTCGGAACGACCCTGACCGCGATGCTGCTGCTGTACGGGCTGTGCGGAGTCGTCGGTATCTGGATCGTCGGCAGGACCTTCGATCGCTGGCCGAGGCGATCCACCATCGGTGCACTGTCCGTCGTTGTCGCCGCACTCACCCTGCTGTGGACGACCATGCTCTCCGCCCCGGGTTCCCTTGCAGCACTGAGCGTCCTGGGCATCGGACTGTGGGGTCTGGCCTTCACCACCGTCCCGGTATGCCTGCAGTCGACCGTCCTGAACACCGCGCGCGCCGACCCCGACCGCGCCTCGGCCGTCTACGTCGTCGCATTCCAGCTCGCCATCGCCTCGGGCGCCCTCGTGGGCGGAATCGTCGTCGACAGGGCATCCATCGCCGACGTCATCGCCCTCGCCGGCCTACTCGTCATTGGAGCCCTCGTCACCGTCACCGCCGGGCGCAACACCTTCCCGGGCGCGCGTCCCACCGAACCGAACGTGACGTTCAGTCACTCCAAGTGACCGAACGCCACGTTCGGTCCACGAACAGGGGCCACGTTCGGTCCGTGAACAGGGGCGAGAGCTGAACGACCGGGTCGAGGGGAAGCGTCAAGAGGGGTTAAAGTAAGCCCAGGATTACCGGTGTGGTGGTCTGTGTGATGGGCGAGGGAATCCGGTGTGAATCCGGGACTGACGCGCAACGGTGACCACGAGTGTGGGAGTCCGATCGCTTGCCTGTTGCAGCGTATGTCCCGCGGCTCCGCGAACAGGGCCCCTAGTAGGAAGTTTGCGCCACCTCATGGCTATTCGTGTCCCCTTTGGTGTTGCTGTGCTGTCAGCAGCTCTTGTTCTGTCTGCTTGTTCTTCCGGTTCCGAGTCGGAGGCGGTGCAGGAATCGTCCGGCAATTTTCCGTTGACTATCTTCAACTGTGGTCAGGAGGTGGTGATCGATGCGCCTCCGCAGCGAGCGGTGTCGCTGAATCAGGGGTCGACGGAGATTCTGTTGAGTCTCGGTTTGGCGGATCGGATGGTCGGGTCGGCGACGTGGACGGATCCGGTGCGGGAGAACTTGGCGGCGGACAACGAGCGTGTTCCGCGTTTGGCGGACAACAAGCCGTCGTTGGAGGTGGTGCTCGACGCCGAGCCGGATTTCGTGTCGGCGTCGTTCGGCGGGACGCTCGGGCCTGGCGGGGTGGCGGAGCGTGGTCAGCTCGAGCAGCTCGGTGTGCCCAATTACCTGTCGCCGACTGACTGCAACGGCAAGACCGACGAGAGCGTCAATTCGGATGGTGCTCGTACTCAGCCGTTGGAGATCGAGTCCGTCTACCAGGAGGTTCGTGATCTCGCGGCCATCTTCGACGTGTCCGAGCGCGGTGAGGAGTTCGTCGCCGAACTGCAGGAGCGGTTCGAGAAGGCGTCGGGCACGGTGAATGCGTCGGGCACCTCGTTGGTCTACTGGTTCGCCGATACTGCGACGCCGTACATGGCGGGGTGCTGCGGGTCGTCGGGCATCATCACCAATTCGGTGGGCGCGGAGAACATCTACTCGGACACCACCGACGAATGGCCGCAGGTCAGCTGGGAGTCGGTAGCGGACCGCAACCCGACGGCGTTCGTGCTGGCCGATCTGAGCCGCCGGTCGCTGGCCGGTGACGCGTTGGATTCCAAGATCGAGTTCCTGGAGACCAATCCGGTGACCCAGCGCCTTCCTGCGGTGACCGACAAGCGCTACATCGTCGTGAACGGGGCGGATCTGAATCCGTCGATCCGGACCGTCGACGGCGTCGAGAAGGTCGCTGCTGCACTGCAGGGCTGGGGCCTGGCGAATTGACCGTGCCCCAGGCGGAGCCATCGGTGCGGAAGGCGGAGCCGTCGGTGCGGCGGAGTGTTCTGCTTCCGCTGCTGCTGATCGGCTCCGTCGTCCTGGTGCTGTCGATCGCAGTGGCGATCACGATCGGGCCGGCGGATCTGTCGGTGGCCGATGTCTACCGAATCACGTTCGAGCACATGGGGTTCGGAAGCTCCGGCGTGAGCCGGATCAAGGATGGGATCGTGTGGGAGCTTCGGCTTCCGCGAACGCTGCTGGCAGCGGTGTGCGGCGCCGGTCTGGCTCTGTGCGGCGCGATCATGCAGTCCCTGCTGCGTAACCCGTTGGCCGATCCGTTCGTGCTCGGCATCTCGTCCGGTGCGTCGACGGGCGCGGTGCTGGTCGCGGTCCTCGGGATCGGCAGCGGTATGTATTCGCTGTCGACGGGCGCGTTCGTCGGAGCGGTGTTCTCGTTTCTGCTGGTGATGTTGCTCGCCGCCGGTGCCGGGGGAGGCACCGATCGGGTAGTGCTCGCCGGAGTGGCTGGGACGCAGTTGTTCTCGGCGTTGACGTCGTTCATCGTCATCTCGTCGGCCGACGCAGAACAGACACGAGGGGTTCTGTTCTGGCTGCTCGGATCTCTCGGTGGCGCCGACTGGGGCGATGTGATGATGTGCGGAATCGTCTGTGCCGTCGGCATCGTCGTGTGTCTGCTGTATTCGTCGGCGCTCGACGCGTTCACCTTCGGTAACGACGCCGCGGCATCGCTGGGAGTGTCCGTCAAGTGGATTCGGATCGTGCTGTTGGTCATCACCGCGTTGATCACCGCGACGTTGGTCAGTGCTGCCGGAGCGATCGGATTCGTAGGGTTGGTTCTGCCGCACGCGGCGCGGTTCCTGGTCGGCGCCCGGCATCGTCGCCTGTTGCCGACGACGGTGCTCGTCGGCGCGATCTTCATGGTGTGGGTCGACGCGATCGCCCGCACGGTGTTCCAGCCACAGGAAATTCCGGTGGGCGTGGTGACCGCGCTGATCGGCGTGCCTGCGTTCGCGGTGATTCTCTTCAGAATGCGGAGGACGAGATGACTATCGAGGCCGCATCCGTGCGGTGGTCTCGCGGCCACAACCAGATCCTCGACGGAGTGGATTTCGATCCGCATCCGGGGGAGACCGTCGGGCTGATCGGACCGAATGGGTCCGGTAAGTCGTCGCTGCTGCGGATTCTGGCGGGAATCGTCTCACCCGATTCCGGTGACGTCACGCTCGACGGCGCGCCGATGGCGTCGATGCGGCGCAAGCAGATCGCTCGACGCGTGGCGATGGTGGATCAGCATTCGGACACCGAGGTGGACATCGCGGTGCGCGACGTGGTTCGACTCGGTCGGATCCCGCACCACGGTTTGCTGGGCGGAGATTCGGCGGCCGACGACGTCGCCGTGGACAAGGCCCTGACGGACACGGGAATGACGTCGAAGGCGAATCGGCTGTGGCACACCCTGTCCGGCGGTGAGCGTCAGCGCACGCAGATCGCCCGTGCGTTGGCGCAGGAACCGACGGAATTGCTCCTCGACGAGCCCACCAACCACCTCGACATCCAGCACCAACTCGACATTCTGGCGTTGATTTCGGGCCTGCCGTTGACCAGTTTCATCGCATTGCACGATTTGAATCTGGCGTCGATGTTCTGCGATCGCATCGTGGTGTTGCAAGCGGGAAAAGTCGTGGCCGTGGGCAGGCCGTCGGACGTCATCACCCAGGATTTGGTGCAGGAGGTCTACCACGTGCGAGCGTCGGTGGAATTGGACGAGACGGGCACGTATCCGCAGGTCACCTACAAACCGTTGGTCTCGAGAGCTGTTCGCTGATCCCCGCCGTCAGGCGCCGTCGCCGCGAGCTTTACGACGCTGTTCCTCGGCGCGGGCACGGCACTGACGCAGAAATTCCTCGTCGGCCTCGGCCGTGGTTCCGGTTGCCCGGCCGGGCCGCGTGTCGTATTCCGGATACGCCGAGTTGCTGCGGCGGGCTGAACTTCCGCCGCCCGCTCCGCCCCAGATTCCGCCGTCGACGGGCCGTCCCACGAGGAGCCACACGATCGATCCGGCGAGCGGGATGAAGATGACCAACAGCAGCCACATCATCTTGGGAAGGTGCCGTACACCGCCTTCGTCGGCGGTGATGACGTCGATCAGGCAGAACACCCACAGGATCATGATGATCAGGCCGAGGTACGGCATCGAACTTCCCTCCAAGTAGAGACCGGTCGGTCTTTCGCGAAGGGAACTTTACTATCGGCTCAGATTTCTGCACAGCGGGAAGTGGTCGGTACTCCTGCGAACCGATCCTTGATCCAGCCGAGCCCGACGCCGAAGTCCGTCGCCGCGGGTGCGAGGTGGTTGACCCCGAGGCCTCCTGGGACGGGCGGGAGCTCGTTGACGTACAGCGATGCGTCGGCGCCGCGAGAGCACCATTCGGCGACGAGTCGGCGTGCTTGGTCCGTCGGGATGAAGTCGTCGGCCTGCGCGGTGTTGACCAGAACCGGAGCGCTCGGGGTTCCGTTTCCGATGCGCTGGTCGTCGAAGACCCGCTGCACGACGGGGTTGCCGCCGATCGAGTCCGCCAGTGTCTTTCCGTCCTTGGTCCATTGCGCCGTGGAGGTGCCACCGAACTCGCGCCGAGCTTCGATGAGGCATTGCGTCGACACGCGCCTCAGTACTTCCTTGCCTCAATCGTTCGACGCCTCGTCGACGACGGACTGCAGTTCCGGATAGCGGGCGACGAAACCGTTGATCGCAAAGCCGATTGCCGCAGTCAGACCCGTCCCGTCGATGTGCCGCAGTACGGCGTCGAGGTCGGCGGGAGGCGCACTCGCGTAGGTGCCGGCCACGTTCAGTTCCGGCGCGTAGTCACCTACCAGTTCGGCCGCCGATGCCGCGGCACCGCCGCCCTGGGAGTGCCCCCAGAATGCGACCGGTCCTGCATGGTCATCGTCGCCCAGTGTCGTGGCGGCGCGGGCGGCGTCGATCATGGCGTGCCCTTGCTCGACGCGGTTGACGTAGGTGTGGATGCCCGGTGTGCCGAGGCCGATGTAGTCGGTGACGAACACGCGGATGCCCTGCGTCAGGAATGCGACGGCGAAGGCGCCTTCGTAGTTGATGGAGGTGCTCCCGGTCTTCGGGTCGTATTGGCCGCCGGTCGGGAACTGCCGCGACGGCGCACACTGGTCACCTTGGCCCTGCGTGCCCGGCCCGATGACGACGGTCGGCGTCGGGCCGGCCGGGTAGGGGGCCGACGGTTCGAGGTACGTGCCCGTCACCGCGACGGGCGTGCCGTCGGCGAGGGTGGAGGTGTACTTCACGCGCTGGGCGGGCGCACCTGTCTGCCCGACGAACGGGATCGGCTCGGTAGCGACAACGGTCCCCGGTTCCGAGGGGATCTCCGCCGGTTCGGCGTAGAAGTCCGGTGCAGCCTGGGCCGGTACAGCACCGGCTGCCAGTACAAGTCCCGCTGCCACTATCAACCGCGCTGCCAGTGCAAGCCGAATACGCATGTCCACCCCTACTTTTCGATCACTCGTGCCAGAAATTCGATCAGCATCGCGGCGCTCACGTCGCGGGGCAACTGTTCGACGCCTGCAAGTACCGACGCCATGTCCAGGTCCCCGCTCCCGGTCACGCCTGCCGCTTGGAGTGCGCCGTACACCTCGTCGGACGACAGTGCCGATGCCTGTTCGGAGGTGAGCACGCCGTCGCGGAACAGTCGGGCGAGCTCGGCCAGTGCGGGCGGCGGCTCCGCTGCGGCCTGTCCACGCACGTCGTCGGCGGCACCTACGAGAGCTGCGACCAACTCGCCCTGCACGGACACTGTCGCGGGTGTGACGGTCAGATGAGTGGTGCGCGGCAGCACCGTTCCGTCGGATTGCGTCAACGACGGCTGTGCCTGCAGCGAGAAACCACGCTTGCCGACGGCGCCGAGCCACACATGCGGATCGACGGCAGCCTGCGGCCCGTCTGCGGAATCCTTGGCCACTGCGAACAGCGGCCCGACGGGGTCGCCGACGACGCGTAGGCCGTCGATGGCGCGGATCGCGGCGACGAGTGCCGTTGTGGAATCGTGCATTCGGTCGGTGAGGTCGGCGAATCCGTCGACGCCGAGTGCGGTGACTATCGCCCATGCCGCCGTCATCGCCCCGACCGATCTGGAACCGAGCAACGTCGGGTTGACGACGGGATATCCTGGCCAGTCCGTGAGTCCGAAGTACTGGTGGCGGTGGCGATCTCGGCCGCGCACCAGCAACAGCGATGCGCCTTTGGGGGAGTAGCCGTACTTGTGCAGGTCCGCCGAGATGCTCGTGACGCCGGGCACTCCGAAGTCCCAGGCAGGCACGTCGCCCCACCAGGGCAGTGCCAGACCGCCGATACAGGCGTCGACGTGAACGGCCACCCCGCGCGTTGCCGCGACGGCAGCGATGTCCGCGACGGGGTCCATCGTCGCGAACGGGTAACTGGGAGCCGATGCGACGACGAGAATCGTGTCGTCGCGGATGGCGTCGGCGATGCGTCCTGGATCCGGCACGCCCGAGACCGGATCGACCGGTACGACAATGGATTCCACACCGAGTAGGTGCGCGGCCTTGCGGAAGGCGGCATGTGCCGTCGTCGGGTGGACGATGGAGCCGCCGTGCTTACCTGCCGCATCACGTGCTCCGAGGACCGCCAGGATGCAGCTTTCGGTGCCGCCGGTCGTGACGTTGCCGACGACGTCCTCGCCTCCGTGGAAGATCGAACGCCCGAAATCGACGAGTTCCCGCTCGATCGTGGCAACCGAGGGAAACACCGTCGGATCGAGGCCGTTGACGGATTGGACCTCACGCATGGCCGCAGCGGCGAGCTCGTCGAGTTCGGCGACACCGCTGTCGTAGACGTAGGACAGGACACGGCCGCCGTGGGTCGGTGCGTCGGCGGTGCGCAGCTCCCGCAGGCGCGCCAGCACGGCCTTCATGTTCGACGCTCTCATGTGGTCCTTTCGTCGATTCCGCCACGACGCCGGCTCGGCTCGGATATTCGAAACTGCTTCAGCAGAAAGACACTCAGTATCACCAACGTGGCAGGAACCATCGAGCATCCCACGACGATGCCGGGAACCACCGAATCCGGTTGGGACACGACGTCGTCCGTTGTGCTGGACCGGAACCCGACCGAGGCGAGGATCAGCAGGAACACCGCAGGACCGACGGCTCCCGCCCCTGTCTCGCAGGCAGTCCACACGCCGCTGAGTGCGCCTGCTCGTGATCGGCCGAAGCGGGCGGCGTCGTCCTCGATGGTGTCCGGCAGCAGGGAAAGTGGAAAGGCCTGCATCCCTGCGTATCCGATGCCGCAGGCGGCTGCCGACGCGAACACCCACGGGCCGGGCGTCCACAACGCGATGACGAACGACACGCTGCCGAGCGCGAAGACCATCGACGCCGCAACGAATCCGACCGTCCTGCTGTACTTCAAACCGAAGCGATACCACACCGGCATCACCAGAAGAGCGGGTCCGACGACGGCAGCGAACAGCAGCGTCAGCGCGGCTTCGTCGCCCAGGACGTAGGTGGCGAGATACTGCACACCTGCGAGCAGGATTGCGACCGCAAGTGCCTGAACGACGAAGGTGATCAGCAAGATCCGAAACGACCGTGTGGAACGCACTGCGCCGAGGCCTTCGCGGTACTGCGCCCACACCGTCCCGTCCGACGGATCGGCCCGACTCACCGATTTCCCTCTCGTGCCCCACACCGTCAGCAGCATGCCGACGCCCATGACCGTCGCCGCCGCGATCGCCATGACGAGGTATCCGGTGGGGCCACCGCCCGCAGCATCGCGAACCGCGGGTCCTCCTCCGCCGACCAGAAGGATCGCGGCGGCGAGCACCGCGATGCGCACGGTGACGAGGCGGGTCCGATCTTTCGCGTCGGTGTACAGCTCGGTGGGCAGCGCAATGTACGGCACTTGGAAGAAGCTGTATGCCGTTGCGGCGAGCAGGAAGAACACGAACACCCACAGCGCAGCAGGGCCGATCGGAGGCGCGAACGTCAGCACGAACAGCACGGGCATGGCCAGCGCGCCGACAACCATTTCCGGCGTTCGAGATCCGGTGCGCGCCGAGCGTGTATCGCTGAGCGCTCCGACGAGCGGGCCGAGCAGCACATCCCAGATCTTCGGAATCAGGATGACGAGCGACGCGAGCCCGGCAGCCACGCCGAGGGTGTCCGTCAGGTAGTACGCCAACACGAGGCCCGGAAGAGCAGCGAACCCACCGGTGCCGATACTGCCTGCGCCGTACCCTGCAACAACACCCGCAGCAGCGCTGCCTGCAGGTACCGCACGATCGGTCACCCGGTCAGACTAGAGGTAGATCCGATGAATGCGAACGGTTTCGATCACCCTGACGTCAGGAGTGGAGCCGGCGGAATGACCCAGGTGTTCAGGAGTGGAGCGGGGGTTCGGTTGGCGGTGATGGGGGTAGTGAAGTGGCGAGAAACGAATCGAGACGGAGGTCCACGTGGGGTTGAGTGAGCTCGAGGCGATGGTGAGACGCACCGTCACTGCAGGCCAGCCGTTCGAGTACGGCGCCGATGAGGCGGAGCTTGCCTATCTGAGTTCATTGGCGGCCGACGACGGCGTGGAGTTGATCTGCGAGATCGGCTTCAACGCAGGCTTTTCGACGTGGGCCTTTCTGTCCGCGTCGCCGACGGTCACGGTCGTGTCGTTCGATCTGGCCGAATACGAGTACAGCGATGCCGCCAAAGCTCACATCGACGAACTGTTCCCGGGCCGACACACCTTGATCCGGGGAGATTCGCACTCCACCGTCACCGAGTACGCCCGCACGAATCCCGACGTGCGCTTCGACGTCGTGTTCGTCGACGGTGACCATTCGCTGGACGGAGCGCGTGCGGACCTGGCGGACGCGCGCGCGTTCAGCACCACGGACACCGTCGTCGTCATGGACGACATCACCCCGTGGCTCTGGTTCGGTGAAGGCCCGACCGCTGCATGGCAGGATGCCGTCGACTCCGGCTTGATCGACCACCGGAGCTACTACCAGGACGGCAGGATCGTGGACGCCGTCGTACCCCCGGCCGACCGAGCCTGGGCCGTCGGCCGCTACGTGACCACCGGAACCTCGGCTGAAAGTACCGCTCCCATCTAGTTTCCGCGTTCCTGAAGCCGTGCCACACACCGCTCCACCGCGTCGAGTCCTCGGTCCAGGTCCGCTTCGCTGATCGTCAGCGCCGGCCGGAACCGAACCGAGCTTCCGCCACATCCGAGAGCAAGGACGTGCTCGGTCTCGCGGAGGTCGTCGATCAGACGATCCCGGGTGGTGGCGTCGGGAAGGGTGAAGGCGCACATCAGACCGCGGCCGCGTACCTCGGTCACCACGGCATGCCGCGACGCGATGTCCCGCATCCGTCCCAGCACGCGGTCACCGAGCGTGCCGGCGCGCTCGATCAGGTTCTCGGACTCGATCACCTCGAGAATGCGACGAGCCCGCACCATGTCGGTGAGATTGCCACCCCACGTGGAGTTGATACGCGACGAGACCTCGAAGACGTTGTTCGGGACGTCGTCGACGCGGCCGCCTGCCATGACTCCGCACACCTGGACCTTCTTCCCGAAGGCCACCACGTCGGGTACGACGTCGAGCTGCTGGAAAGCCCAGGCGGTTCCCGTCATTCCAGCGCCCGTTTGCACTTCGTCGACGACGAACAGCGCGTCGTGTTCGTGGCACAGCTGCCGCAGCTTCTGCAGGAACCGTGGCCGGAAGTGGTTGTCGCCGCCCTCGCCTTGAATGGGTTCGACGATGGCACAGGCAATATCGTGCGGGTTGGCTTCGAACGCGAGGCGTGCCGCGGCCAGGGCGTCGTCCTCCAGTGCGTCCATGTCCGCGCCGGTCCGAATGTACGGCGACGGGATGCGGGGCCAGTCGAACTTGGGGAAGCGGGACACCTTGTTGGGGTCGGTGTTCGTCAGCGACATCGTGTAGCCGGATCGTCCGTGGAATGCGTGCTCGAGGTGCAGTACCTGCGTACCCAGCGCGGGAGCGGAGCCTGCGGAGCGACTGTTGGGGTTGAGGCCGGCGTCCAACCCGTGCGCTTCGTTCCAGCGGCTCTTCCAGTCGAACGCGATCTTCAGCGCGTTCTCGACGGCGAGTGCACCACCTTCGACGAAGAACAGATGAGGTAGCCGCGGATCGCCGAGCACCCGTGCGAACGTGTCGACGAACCGAGCCATCGGGATCGAGTAAATGTCGGAGTTGCTCGGCTTGTTCATCGCGGCCTCGAGCAAATCGGCTCGGAACTGCGCATCGCCTGTCAGCCTGGCGTGATTCATGCCGAGAGCATTGGATGCGAAGAAGGTGAACAGATCCAGGTACTCGGTGCCGTCCCGCGCGTCGACGAGGGTGGATCCGCGGGAAGCCGTCAGGTCCAGCACCATCGCGAAGCCGTCGGCGAGCATGTGGCGGCCGATCGTGTCGTGAACGTCCGATGCGTCGAAGGAACCGGAGGCATGTGGGGTGTGCAATACCTGCGTCATGATCGCCAACGTACCCGACAATATTCCGTAAGGAAACGGCCACGACCGTAAATTTTACGGTGTTGTGACCCGTCGGCTAGATTGAATGTTGCTGCCACGGCGACGAAAGGTGATTTTCGCGATGACTTCCCCGGTCAAGCACGACGAGCTGAGCGTCCGTACCCGCGCAATCCTGGGACGCCTGGGGGTGACCGCCGACCTCGACGTGCCCAGGTCGGAACTGCCGGTCGTCGCACGTTCACCGATCACCGGGGGCAATCTCGCGTCCCTCGCCGCGGCCACCGCTGCGGATGTCGACGCCGTCGTCACCGTGGCGAAATCTTCGTTCGCCGAGTGGTCCGCCGTTCCCGCTCCGGTTCGAGGTGGACTGATCCGCGAACTCGGCGAATTACTGCGTGAGTACAAGGCCGATCTGGGCGAGTTGGTCTCCATCGAAGCGGGCAAGATTCTGTCCGAGGGCCTGGGCGAGGTCCAGGAGATGATCGACATCTGCGACTTCGGCGTCGGGCTGTCCCGTCAGCTCTACGGCAACACCATCGCAACCGAGCGCCCGGGCCATCGCATGATGGAGCAGTGGCATCCGCTCGGCGTCGTCGGAGTCGTCACTGCCTTCAACTTTCCTGTCGCAGTCTGGTCGTGGAACACCGTCCTCGCCTTGGTCGCCGGCGACACCGTCGTGTGGAAGCCGTCGGAGAAGACGCCCCTGACCGCGCTCGCTGTTCAAGCGCTGTTCGAGCGTGCCGCCGCCAACGCGGACGTCGATCCCCTCGTTGCGCAGTTGGTCATCGGCGACCGAGTGGCCGGTGAGGCGCTCGTCGACGATTCCCGCGTGGCTCTCCTGTCCGCGACCGGGTCCACGCGCATGGGCCGAGCCGTGGCGCCCCGCGTCGCGGAGAGGTTCGGACGCGTACTGCTCGAACTCGGTGGCAACAACGCCGCAATCGTGACCCCGTCCGCCGATCTGGACCTGACGACCCGCGGGATCGTGTTCTCCGCGGCGGGTACCGCAGGGCAACGGTGTACGTCTCTGCGACGACTGATCGTGCATTCCTCCATCGCCGACGAGTTGGTCGGGCGGATCGCGAAGGCGTACGAATCGCTGGCCATCGGGTCGCCCCTGGACGCCGACACGCTCGTCGGGCCGCTGATCGACGCGCCGGCCTTCGCCGGCTTCCAGAAAGCGCTCGACGCTGCCGTCGGCGCTGGTGGTGTCGTGAAGGCAGGCGGTTCGCGCGTCGACATCTTCGGCGAGTACGCCTACTACGTCCAGCCGACGGTGGTGACGATGCCTGCGCAGACGGATATCGTGCGTCACGAGACGTTCGCGCCGATTCTGTACGTTCTCACCTACGAGACGCTCGACGAGGCCATCGCGCTGCACAACGATGTGCCACAGGGTCTTTCGTCGTCGATCTTCACGACGGATCTGCGTGAGGCCGAGCGGTTCCTGTCCGCCGCCGGATCCGACTGCGGCATCGCCAACGTCAACATCGGACCGTCGGGAGCGGAGATCGGCGGCGCGTTCGGCGGCGAGAAGGAAACCGGTGGCGGACGCGAATCCGGTTCGGACGCCTGGAAGTCCTACATGCGACGGGCAACCAACACCGTGAACTACTCCAACGAGCTGCCTCTCGCGCAGGGAGTCGAGTTCACCTGAGCAGGCCGTTCACCAAATCGTCGACGATGTCGTCGGTCGAGGTCTCCGGGTCGATCGGGTAGGTCAGTCGGTCGAACAGGAGACCGTCTATCGCGTAGTGGAACAACGCGATCTCCTTGGCGCCGCCGGGAAGTCCCGCGGCAAGGTTGAATTCGACGTCGCCGCGGAAGTTCGACCGTTGCCACGTGCCGAGAACGGCGCCGATCTCCGGCCGTCTCGACGCCTCGAGTCGCAGTTCGAACAACGCCAGCGTCACTTCTCGGTTGGTCAGGAGCCGCGCGACGATGTCGCGGGTGTACTCAGCGAACAGTTCCGCGCTCGGAGCTTTGGCGGCGAGCGGGGCATGCACGTCGGGATCCGGGGCGAGCCGTTCGCCGATGCGCTCGATCAATCCGGCGATGACATCTTCGCGCGTCTTGAAATAGTTCGACGTGGTGCCTTTCGGTACTCCTGCCTGCACATCGATGGCACGGTGGGTGAGTCCGCGTGCGCCTTCGGCGGCCAGGATCGAAATGCCGGCGTCGGCGAGATCGGATCTGCGTTGCGAATTGCGAGCCATGGAAAAAGACTAGCGCAACCACGACAGGTGTCGTACTCTCTGATTCGAACCACTACATCCGTCGTGATTGGAGATTCTCATGCGTGAACTGGTCTATTACGTAGCCGCCAGCCTCGACGGCTTCATCGCCGCCCCGGACGACACGTTCGATGCTTTCCCCCAGACGGGCGATCACATCGACATGATCCTGCGCGAGTACACCGACACGATCCCGACGCTCGGCCTTCGCGCCACCGGACTGACGCCGCCTCTGACGAGGTTCGACACGGTGATGATGGGATGGGGAACCTATGCGGCCGAGGGTGAACACCGGCGCGGCGGACCGTACGAGCATCTGAAGCAGTACGTGTTCTCTCGCAACCACACCGCCGACGATGCGGTGCCGGAGGTGACCGTGACGGACGAGGATCCGGTTGCCCTTGCGCGGGAGCTGAAGCAGCAGAGCGGATCGGACATCTGGTTGGCCGGTGGAGGGGTCTTCGCGTCCGCACTCGTCGACGAGATCGACCGGATCATCCTCAAGATCAACCCGATTCTGCTGGGATCGGGCAAGCGGCTCTTCGCCGACCGCGACTATTCGGTTGCGGACTTGAATCTCGTCGCCAGCACGCCGTATCGATCCGGGGTGGTCATCAACGAGTACACGCTCGACCGATCCTCGTAGGTCACACCAGGATGCTGTGCGCGCGCAGCCGTTCGACGATGTCCGGCGGTGGCCAGGCGGGAACGCGATAGCGAGTCGGGTCCAGGCCTGCCATCGGTTGGACACCACTGATGGACGCCACGTCGGCGAACTGGACGAAGAACGGCTCGACGCCCTCGCGGCAGAACGCCACGAGGTCGGTCTCCGGCAACGTGCAGTCCACCTCGTCGGCCCAGATGGTGACCGTACGGGGACCGAACGGAGTCGACTTGACGGTGACCGTGCCGATCTCGGAGTGCACACGATCCAGCTCGTACTGACGCTGTAGCCAGTCCGACTGTGCTGCATATTCTTTCGAGATGTGCACGCAACGGGCCCGTGCGCTGCCGGGATTGTCCGGCGCCGTGACGTCGAGCGTCACCACAGCACCCGAGTCGTCGACGGTGTACGCCTGCGGAGACAGGAACCGCGACGTGTGCAGATACTGCTCCTCGGCCAGACGGAAATGCTTGGCCAGCAGGTCATCGTCGTCGCTGGGCACGACGTAGAGCGTGTCCACCGTGGGGACGAACGCCACTGGTGCACAACCGAACCGCGACCTGTGCGACTCGAGCCACCCCGAATCCAACAGCCACGACGTGTAGTACTGCCCGCCGCGGTCGACCAACCTTTGAGTGGCGCGGCCCTTCGTGGGGTCGGCATACCGGGTGACGGTGGCCAGATTCGACCGGGCCGCGGCGAACACCGTCGACGGATCCACACCCCATGTCTCGATCGACTCCCACGACACGATCGAGCTGTGGAAGGGCATGTCCACCGCCACGAGCTCGTCGACCAACGGGAACACGCGCCGCGACAACAGCAAACCCGACGGTGCGCCCAACGTGTACGTCGACGGTTTCAACACCGGACGCAGCCTCGGCAGCGCCTCGTGCCAGTCACCGGGCCAGAAGTTCGACGACATCTTCGTCGATACGAAATGCGCGACATGCGACTCCAGCGCCAGATCCGACGCTCCCGCCGTGTCGTGGAACAGGTGATCGAGCGGAAGGACCGACGACTCGTCGTACCTCACCGCGAACGCCGACGAATCCAGCCGAGCCCCAGCTCCACCCTCGACCGTGACACGTTCGATCACCAGACGCGCCAAACGCTGCCTCGGATCCTCGATCTCCCCCATCCCCGGAATGGTAACGCGGCATCGTCGTATTGGGGACACCCATCTGTCTGCGGGGGGATTCGCCCGGGGGCCCGATGGTCGTGGCGCGGCGCTCTCGACGCTCAGGCACGGGTTGTTGCAGGCATGGGTGTGAGCGGCACAGGTGGTGGTTGTGCTGCTCACGGGTGGGTGTTCGATTCGATGGTGCCGGGGGTCCGGGGCTATCCGGTCCGGGTCTCGGGGTCGGGATCGTCTGATGGGTAGAGGTATTCCTGCGGGTGGTGGTAGTGGTTGACACCTAACAAGGTGCGCGCTCTGCCCTGAGCCGGTTGACCTGCAGGAATCAGGAGCGTGTCGGTGGCAGGATGAGCGGCTCGGGCCTGCTAGCGTCGATCCTGTCATTGACTGCTGGCCGTGGGCCGGGTCGCTTTGCGATTCACCCTCGGTCGACGTCGATGCGTTCTGACTGCTGGCTGCGGGCCGGGTCGCTTCCGAGCTTCACTGCTTGCCAGGAGTCCACCCAATGCCTATCCGAAATGTCTGCGTATCCGACCAACACGGGATCTCTTCTACCGTTGCCGCCATGATCTCCGAGCAGCTCTCCGAGCCGGTCCTCTATCCGCTCGTTTTACTGGCGCTCACGCCGTTCTGGGACTACTACGTCACGCGCTGGTTGCGTAGACGCGAGGAGGAGTAGGCGAACAACGACGGTCGTCTTGTAGGCCGTCCCGCATAGGCTGGGCTATGGCCGAACCATCAGGTCGGTTACGAAAGAATCACCACCCCGGAGGGCACACACCTTTGACAACCGAGACTACTACTTTGGATGAGCGCGCTCGGCCGCTCGGCTATACGGTCACGTTCACAGAACCGAGCGGCGCTCATCTCGGCCGCTACCACCTGCAGGCAATCGACGGGCATCACGTCGTCATAATCACGCCTCACGCACACAAGGTCGAGACCGAGATCCGTCTGCTCGAAGAACACGAATCCTGGGAGTTGCGTAGAGAAGCGCACGTGGCCACTCGAGACGGCGGCACCCTAGTTGAGGTGAACGGCGTCTCGACCCCGGTGTACGGCGATTCCGTGGTTCGTAGCGTTGCTGACAGCGGGTCTATCGTGCTCACGCGCTTTGGTGCCGACGAACCCGAGCCGCTGGGAGCATGGACAAAGTCGCCCGTGCGGCCTGAGCCGATTGTCGAAGTCGAGTAGAGACCCCGCGCACGACGAAAGCCCCGACCATGAATGCCGGATTACCAGTCCAGCGGTCGGGGCTTTCTTGTGCTCACTCGCACCATGAGGAACGCTACCGATTCTAGGCGTGCTCGGCGGCGTCCGCTACGGGGGTGAAATTGACCCAAACAGTACGCTTGTACTGCTCACCGAGCAGGGGTAAACTGGGTCCGATTTTGACAAAAATCTCAAATTTCCATTTCGTACAGTGTTTTTCGGCGCTCACAAGCCCCTGACCAGGCATTTTGCAGGGCATTTCTCGTTCAGAGAGAGATATCCGGCTGAGCGCGGGGTCAGCCAAGGGTGTGAATCCCGGTTAACTTAAGCCCCCCCCTACCCTCTCGCCACCTCTCCAGTCCTCCACCACGCCAACAGGACTCGGCCACCTAGCTATCGAACACATAGGTTGCGCGGCGTACTAGCCAGGTGCACACTGGTCGACTGCAGGGACTTACCAACCCTTGCCTCACGCACCAGCGAAGGACACACGATGTACGCAACAGCGCCACTCTCGGCACCGACACTCACACCACCACTGCGCACCGACGACGTTATGACCGTTGGCGAGAACCACAAACAGACAACAACTTTGAGAACAAAGTTTAATGAGAAGAAGACATTGTGGTTGCAACGCAACGGATCACGACGACGACAGGCAGCACTGCTCACGGTCGAGGGCGTGCGGTCGCTGGGCACGTGGGAGCAGGAGGTGGAGGCAGCACACACTGCAGCACTGAGACAGCACAACATCTTTGAGCGTTCACACGCGAACATCGTTGTGCGACAGTCAGTCAAGCGTGCAGTTGGTTGGACAGCAGTAACACTGGCTGCAGCAGGTGCAGTTGCACTGGTGGTGTGTGGCATCGTGGCGATGCTGTCGTCAGGCACTGAGGCAGTGATGGATCGCAAGGGCAGAGCGCGACGGATGCCAGAGTGGGCACAGATGAACGTCGGGCCTACGGCTATGGCTGACGTCGAGAAGTACGCGGGCGAACTCATGACCTCGGCGCTGCACCGGACGGCGGCATTGCGGGCCTGAGATCGACGGAGACGAACGAACTCGGTCGATGGGTAGGTGTGGTGGGCCTCGGCCGCTCGGGAGCCTGTGCGGGATCGTGAGGTGGGTCGATCCTGCACGGCTGCAACCGAACGGCCGGGGTGGTGTGCTCGGTCACGGCAGAACAAGGAGGCAAGTACCGTGGTCGAGCGCCTAGACCCTGCACCGCGCCAAGAGTGGCCCGCGAAAGCCGAAACACGGTGCAGGGGTCTCGAACACAACGGCGGCTCTCGCGAGCGTGGCTTGATTTCCAGCAGCGTGAAAGAGGTGTAAATCGCTGCGCCACTCGGACGTGTCGTGTTCTGTGTTACCGACCTACCAACGCGGGCTGGCGGTTTCGGATACTAGACCCCGGATCACAGCGACCACATCGCGAGCCATACGGACGGCATTCGGTCAAAATGTCGCTACCCACGTGCCGCAGGTGATCCGGGGTAAATCTCAGTCGAATTTTTCGACGTTCTGCAAGTAGATCGAGCTGGTGCGTTCGACTATCGCGCCCCTCGGAATCGTTGTCCCTTGCGCGGTCACGAACGTTTCGAGCGCCCGTGCTGAGTCGATGTGCACCCGGTTCACCGTGGAATGTCGCTCCCACACCAGTCGAGCCGGAGAACCGTCGTCTGGCACTGGGTTACGCAATACCTTGACCAGTTCGTAGTTCCCGGCGAGAACGTCAGGATCGGCGCTCGGTGAGTCGGGAAGGGTGCGCCAGTGGTTGACGTCGATCCCTTCCCGAGTCACCTTCACGTCGGGCACGTCGAACTCGTCGCGGCGAAGAAACATGCCCAGATCCATTGTTACGCCCGGAGTCCGGTGTCGACCTGGAATGCGAGCGGCTGAGCTACTGCGACGTCCCAACGCTGGCTGGCGAGGAAACCGATCTGCCCGGTGTCTGCCCAGCGCTCGGGTAGCACCTTAAGAGTGAACTCGGAGCGCAACCCGATATAGAGCTGGTCGAACTGTCCGGTGATGACAACCGAGGTGTCCGAGGACGTTCCGGTCGTCAGGTTCACCGGTACCCCTGCAGTGACAAACGCGGGCGGCAGGTTGGCCGGAGGAGTGATGTAGTCCCCTTGCGAGTTCTTCAGCAGCGCGAGCTGGGTTGCGGTGCGCGGGCTGGCGATCTGTGCTGTCGGCGTGAAGTTCTGAGCAGCAACGTTTCCGAGCGCCTTGATCAGAAAATCATGCGAGGACAGAGCAGCGCCGTTTGCACCGCCGTTGGCCACCTTGGGCACTCCCGGAGTGTTCACCAGTCCGAGCGGATTGGGAGTGACCCCGTCACCGAACAGAGCAAACCGATCGAGCCCGAGGGCATACTGCGCGGCGAACGCGTCGGAGATCAAAGTGCCTGCAGCGGGGTCGGAGTCCTCGAACAGTTCCTTCGAAATCAGGATCAGACGGTCCATCGTGTGGGCGGTAAGTGTCACGGCATCGAACGAAATATCCTGTGCCACACGCTGTGCACCCTCGGAGTAGAACTGCGGCGACCCTTCACCTGTGAGGCGAGGAATTCGGAGCGTCGAGGAGGTCATTGGCACAATCGTTGCGCCCGCTTGCAGTACGACGGCCTTGGCGCGAGCGAGGTCGATTATGTCGGTGGCAAGAGGTGTCGGAACGATGGCCGTCGAGTTCGTTGTAACGAGAGCGCGCTCGGCCTCGGCACCGTCCCATCGATCGGACGCCAGACCCCGCACGAGTCGGTCGAAGCTGAGAGGCTCAGCCTTGTCGGCGATCTGCCCGTTGTCAGCGGCCCACGTACGGAACGATTCACCCTTGGCGAGTGTGGTTCGGCCCCGGAGAGACGTCGGCGCGCTCTTGCTGCGGGTCGAGTCCTGGTCGGCGTCATAAGTCCCGGCTCCGCCCTCGGTGGCAAGAGATCGGGCCTCGAAACCGTTGGTGACTGCGGCAGCGCGCTTGTCGATAGCGGCGATCCGTTCGCGGGCTTCTTTGTATTCCGACTCCAGAGTGTCGAAGCGTTCGACGTGCTCGGAGTTGAGATCCGCTCCGCGCTGGGAGATCTCGGTCATTTCCTTTTCGCTGTCGGCGATGAACGCGAGCAGCTCTGCCTTGTTGGCTGTCTTCAGATTCATTGTGATCCTTGGTTTTAGTTACCGAGTTTGAGCACGCGCAAGCGGCGCTGCAGTGACTCGGAAGTTGCTGAAATGTCTGTGATAGATCGTGTGCCCGTGATACCGGCGGTTTCGTATGCGGGGAAGTTGCACAAACTCACTTCCATGAGAGCTATCTCGGTGATAGTGCGCCGATCCTGTTTGACCGACCACCGCTCACCGAGCACTCGCATGCCCACACTCAGGCCAGTGATAGCCCCGTCGCGAACGAGTTCGAGCGCCTCATCGGCTGCCTGAGTACGCGAGAGCTTGAACTCCGAATAGAGTCCGTCGGAGCGCTCTTCGAGCAGCACGGCACGCCCCAGCGGCATCGAACGAGAGTCGTGGTGGGCGAGGAGCTTCACCTTGTCACCGCGTTCGGCGATGGTCTTCTTGAATGCGCCGCGTAGCACCTGTTCCTCGAAATGCCCTTCCCATGAGTCGATCCGGGTGAAGGTCGAGAACGGCACAGAGATGCCCGAGATGATCCGTTCCGACGTATCGGATTCACGAATCTCGAGGAGCGTGGACGTGTCGCGAGTGATGAGTTTGTGAGACATGGGAATTCCGTTTCGGAAACGTGGTTTGAACACACGACATCGAATCGGCCCTTGTAGTGCGCGACGGGTGCATTTCCTTCTGCGGCCCGTGCATTTCGCTTGGAGGCGATAGCGTAGCGCTGGCGATTCCCGTTCCGCGTGTGGCGAAGTCGGGGCGACCTGCTATGCACCAGAATACGGTCGAGATGTAACGCACGCTTGTTTTTTCCTAGGCCCCGGACCCTTCATCCGGGGTGTCGATCTTGGTCAGTTTCGGCAGCGTTTGCAGAGGGTCTGTTGCGCCTGCCTGACGCGCCTACTGCAGCTCTCGCACCGCACCACGGGTGTCTTGGGTGGCCTCGGCGTCAGCGGCGTCTCGCGTCGAATTTCCTGTCGCCAGCGGTCTTCGATGTATCTCGCGCCCATCATGCCCCCTTGTTCAGGCTCGGCAGGAGCCAGTCGTCGCCGTCGCGCAACCACCAGATCGGGATCGAAACGAGCGGAGCCGAACCGCACCAGAGGTGGAGATGATCGGAGTCGAACACGGGCACGATCATCGGAAGAATCGACCGGAGCGCGTCGGGCAGTTTCGCGAGCACGTGATCGAGCACAGCGGCAACCTTCAGCGCGATCACCTCCTCGTCGATCAGGGACTCGGGCGCGGTCACGTCGGTAACCCTTGGCCGCATGCGCTGCAATACCTCTCGGGCGCAGTCTTCACACACTCACCCGATCCGCAGATCAAACGACGTCGATTACCGAACTGTTTGAACAGGACAAGCATTCCCTTTTCGATCGGACGCGAGCACACCGCGCACTTGCCGGTGCCATACTTCGCGGGGAAGGGCTTAGGTGCAGTTGTCATCGTGTTTCGATCCCATCATCGGGGTTGTGGTCGAGGTCGTGAGCGATATGGTGCACACGGTTGCCGCCGACCAGACGAACGCGCCTGTTCTGCAACGCCGTTGCAATATCGGTGGTGGTGAATCCGGCGTCGAGCAACGCTGCGATCGTGATACCCGAAATGTGAGTGCGTACGTGCAGCGCAAGACGGTCCTGCTGGTTCATGCTCGTCCCCAATCGGGCGTGAGCCGAAGGTGCATCGTGCTTAATGTGTTGTTGCTCATGTCTTTTCGTCCATTCTTGGTTGTGTGTTGATAACGGTTTCGCGGTACGATCGAGAGGTTCGGAAATTTCGCACAACGGAGGTATGCAAATGTCCGCACCTGTTCTGGAACGCCCACTCGCCCTGCCCGCTCACCAGCGCCCCCTGGTCGAGATTGACGGCCGGTGGTTCATGTCCGCCCGATCCGGCCAGCTCTTCCCGGTGACGTTGGTGAAGTAGGAACTTCTCGACCCCGTGGCCCCAGATTTCAGCTCTTACCGCTGAGTTGAAATCTGGGGCCATTTTCGTGCCTTCAGCCACTCGGGTACCCAGTCGCCGTGTTCGTGCGGCAGCGTGGCGCTGAGCGGGTCGCAATCGGTGTCACCATCCGCTCGCCTCGGCGCTCAGTCGCGTGGTTGCTCGGCGCACCCGCTTCAATTCAGATAGCGCCGGTATTCCACTTCCGGGCTCGATACCGTCGAGAGACAAATACACCAACCCAATTCGGGGAATCGGCAACCTCTCGATATAAACTCTCGAAATTCTGTTTTTCGTTTCTTCTCCGTTTCCGTCGACAGTTGTCGGAAAAAGAACAGTAGTGTCGGGCTGGTTCAATTCTTCGAGGAGTTTCTCGCCTGCCGTTCTGGCGAAGATCCTATGATCCTCGGTCGGGTCGTCCATGAACATCGAAACAACAATCAGCGCCTTTCCGCGAGCATCGACATTCTCGGTCGGCTCTATTTCGAAATCGATCATTGTTCGTCCTCGTTGTCGTCACCCAGCGCCTGCGCCTTTGTCAATCCGTACATTCGGAGATATTTCTCATCCTCGGTTTCGTCGGTGCGCTTTTCTCGCGGCTGAGCGACGGAGGGAGCGAGCGGCGCGCCAGCGCCGGAGTGAGCGACCGTAGGAGCGACTTCCTGTTCCGAACCATGACCCTTCCCAATGACTACGTCAGGTTGGGTCAGGTTAGGTTTACCCGGGGACTCTCCTCGGGACTCAGGGGACTTCTTCGAGGGGACGTCCCCAGGGGACATGGAATCCTTGCGTTTCTTCCGGCACCACCAACTTTCCGGACATTCGTCGTGCTTGCCCCGCTGGTGGCGCTTCTTTATCCTCCACCCTTCTCTTTGATCGGCGCGCTCTTCTGCCGTGGTTTGTGCGGTCCAGTCGATTTGCCATTCATCCTCGGACAATTGGACAGCAAGACCATTGTCGACCAACAAAGAAAGCGCATTTAAGGGCTCGGGATGAGTAGTCGCTTTTCGTAGAGCGTGCAGTGGAACAACGCCGTCCGTTTTAGCGTTGGTCGACCAGACTCGCAATTCCAACAGGCACAGTATGGCGCGTGACCCTTTCTCGGCCATGAGCAACTTGAGCACATTTGCATCGTCGAAGAATTCACCTTCGATAATCGTGCCGTAGCTCATTACGTTCCCGCTTTCTTCTGTTGCCGTCGCCATTTCATATAGTGGTTTTGGCACATTCCGCGTGTCCGAGACTCTTTCTCGCAATCCTTTTGGCTACAGAACGGCTTTCCGTTTTCGGACAGCGCGGGTCGATACTTGAACTCGTTCGGGTGCCGGGTGCCGGTCGTCGCGAGTTGGCCAGCGGCGCGCACTATCGACCTCCGCAGAGTAGCGCCGAGATTCGTTCGCGTTGCTCTGCTGTCAGTGGCGGCGCGCTGGCGACGATTTCCCGAACGCGGTCCTCGATCTTCGAGGTGGCCAGCTCGGTTTCGACCTCGGTGGTGTCGGCCTCGGGGTGGTGACGTCGGAGGGTGCCGAGCTTGCCACCGAGCGACTGGGTGCGGCGCGATACGGATACAGACATGGGGGTGCTCCATAGGGTTTCGAGATTCCTACGGGGCTCCGTGAGAGTTGCGCCGACTCCGCGTGCTCACGTGATCCGTTCTGCTGCCTGCACAGTGCTGGGTGTTGATCTGACGACGGGTCGGTCACCGCCGTGTCTAACTACTGAGGACTATAACCACATAAACCGACAATGGCCGCGTGGTTCTGGGACTGTCGCGTTTAGCACATTTGCTAACGGGTTTCGTGTTCGACGCGGCTGGACCACCTGGTGCGCTTCTCGCACGAGGAGCAGGTGAAGGTCGAGGGGGGCGTGTTACTTGAGGAATTTTCCTCAGACGTAACACCGCGAGTGTCGTTTGACGCAGTTTTCTGGTCCACGCCCTGCATGGAGGCGATCTGCCGGGTGGTGAACCCCAGCTCTTCCGCCTTGCGCGCCATCGCTTTTCGGTCGCTGGGGCTGAGCTTGTTCCTGAAACCCTGTAACACCCCGTAAACTGAGGGCACGTCACCCTCCGTCACCGTTTCCACTCGATCTTGATCCGAGACTCATCGAATGTGTTGCCGCGTTTGGCTATAGGCAGGATAGTGACCGTCATGAGGACGTCGATGATCTTCGAGCGCCGGTCCGGTCCCATGTGCTCCCACGTCGACTCCAGCTCACCCTCGGCCAGCAGCAGCTCGGCTACGGGGTCACGCTGGACCTGAGCGGCAAGCTGGCGGTCGATTCCCTCGATCTGGTCTCTCAGTGGCCGGGAGCCTGTTTTGAGCTGTGAGCCGTCGATATCGCCGTCGGAGAACAGCAGCGCCAGCTCGTCCAGCCTCGCCTGTAGTCCGTCGCGTTGTGCGGTGAGCGCTGGCACGTCCACCTCGCCCTTGTCGAGCAGGTCCACCGCATCCGGTCGCGCCAGTCTCGCGAGCACCACCGAGTCCACGAACGAGTCCACCCGCGCTTGGTTGCGGTTGTTGTGTCCTGTTGTGCGGCAACGATAATGCGCCACCGAGCCACGATAGGCTATCTCCATCTTCGGACGCATGCCGTGCTCGTCTGGATCGCACCGACCACACCGATACACCGAGGTGCCCTGCCAGACTCGGGGTTTCGTCCTCGGTTGCCTACGGTTGTCCAGGAATGCAGTCAGCGCGTCGTGAACGTCGTCGTCCAGAATGCGGAGCCATTGTCCTTCGATGCCCGGCAGCACCTTGCCCTGGTAGACCACACGCCGCGCATAGAGAGGGTGCCTGAGTTGAGCGGAGACGCGCCGGGATGTCCACTCGGAGGTGCTGCCCTTACCGCGCTCGATCTTCTCGCCAGCGGAGGTTTTGACGGTAAGTCCAGTGGTGCGCAACCCTCCCCGGTTCCACCTGCGCGCTATCTCTCCGGTCGAGACGCCACCGAGTATGTCGTGCGCTGCGGCCCTAATTGCCTGCGCCTCTTGTGGTTCGAGTTCTTGTCCGCCTGGTTTGTAGCCGAACACCCGGCGTCGGATACGCCAGACTCCCGACTCGGCGGATTGTCGGTGCGCGGCTCTCATGCGCTCGGTGGCATGTTCGATCTCATGCTCGGCTACTGCACCGAGGATACGTGCGTTCATGCGCCCCGAGGAGGTCACCAGGTCCAGGTCTCCCGAGGTCACTGTCTGGATCGGTACCTTCAGCTCGTCTACGATCCGCACCAGGTCGGGAGCGCGGCGATAGAGCCGGTCCGCATGCCAGACGAGCACCCCGTCGATCACTCCGGCAGCGACGTCGGCCAGCAAGCGCTCGAACGCGGGCCTGAGCTTTCCGGACGCGGCCGAAATATCGTTGTCGGTGTAGACGCCTGCCACGGTCCACCCGAGCCGTTCAGCGAGCGCCCTGCAGTCGTCCTCTTGACGCTGGACACCGAGACTCTTGCCGGTCGGGTCGGAGGAGATGCGCACGTAGACAGCGGCGCGCTGCGGGGCATTCTGGCTGGTCATTGGGGGAGTCTAGCGTGCGCATGAGGTTATGGTTTAAGTGGTTGACGAGCCCGTTGCGTCGGGGGTCGACGGATTCTGGTGGATGCCAGGCGGTGCGGCCGGGTTGGGGATGATCGGGTCCGGTGGTGGTGGTCGCCCACTGATTCGGTCCGTCGCCGACGAGGGGGTGGTGGCAGTCGCACCCGAAGGTCAGGTCGTCGATGTCGGTGTTGCCGCCATCGGCCCATTCGTCGATGTGGTGGACCTGGCTCCAGGTGGCGGGGCGCGTGCAATTGGGGAAACTGCAGCCGCGGTCGCGTGCGATGAGGACGATGCGTTGATCGGCCGAGGCGAGCCGTTTCCCGCGCCCGAGGTAGAGGGCGCGTCCGTCGTCGTCGAAGACAGCGAGGTAATGGTGGGCGTGGGCGGCCATGCGGATGGCATCGCGAATCGAGACCAGCGATCCGGTGCCGGTGACGGCATGCCCGGACGCGGTGGCCAGATCGGAGGCGGACATCGAAACCACCGCGGTGACCGGTAGTCCGCGATGGGTTCCGAGGGTGCCGGCTGCGAGGGTCTGACGGAACACCGCTTTGACGGCATCGTGGTTGCGTTGGCCCTGGGTGCGTAGGTCCCGGCCGGCGCGTGCCTCCAACTCCGCGCCAGCAGCAGTCTCCTCGGGACCGAACAGCGTCAGTGGACCCGGCGACCCCGTAGAAGCAGTACCCGACCCAGCAGAAGCCGTACCCGACCCGGCAGCAGCAGTACCCGCCCCAGGATCACCTGATCCCGCCGTACCGAAACTCATGGCGTCGCAATCCTGCTCGTCCGCGCCGTCACCGTCCGGGTTCGGTTCGTTCCGACCATCACCGTCGGCGCTGTCGGCGCTGTCGGTGCTGTCGGGGGTGGTGCCGGGGTAGGCGGTGCTCAGGTCGGTGTCGTGGACGGGTTTGGGTTCGTCGGGGTTCAGCACTCCCTTGCGGGCGAGTTTGGCGAGAACCGGCTCCAGATAGGCACGGAACTCAGCGTCGATGACACCGGCCATCTTCGAGGTCCCGTCGACCTCCTGCGGCCCGAGCCGAACAAAGCATTTCCTCGCGATGTCCTTCTTGTCCCGCAGTTCCCCATCCGGATCCAACAACGCCGTCAACCGGTGCGCCGCGACCGTCAACTGCTCCGGCGAGACCTGTTTCGCCAAGTCCACCAACAAGATCTCCGACTGCACCAACGACTCGTGATCGATCCCGGCGGGCAGGGTGTCCAAGAACTTCTCGATCACCCGCACGTGCGCAGCATCGAGATGACCCTCGCACTGCGCTCGCGCAGTCACCGGCAACAACGCATCGAGCTGCTCCCCGGTCAACGACCGCCGCCGCGCCAATTTCCCCGCGATCTTGATGCGTCTACCCGCGACTGCGGAATCGATCCGCAACAAACACGCCAACCGCGACGGATTCGACCGCTCCGGCAGCACCGCCAACCCGTCACCGTCCACCAACTCCGTCAACCATGTGTGCGACGTCCCGTACATCGCCCGCGACACCGACTCCATCCGCACCAACACCGCACGCCGATCCGCATCACCGACAACCCGACCATCCAACGACGCCTCCGCAACCGCACCCCACGCGGACTCCATCTCCTCCACCGCAGCACGCAACGCAGGGTCCTCGATCGGCAACACACCACGCGCAGTGTCGACCCGAAGGTCCCCGGCTACATCGTCGACGCTCTCCCCCAAAAGCATGACTCCACCATAACCCGAAAACCGCCGATGTCGAACATATGTTCGAACTACATCGTCTGCCAATTCGCTCCGTGGAACTGGTGACCGCCCGACGGGTGCTCCACGATGCGAGCGGACGGCAACAACGCCGCGTTCGACGCCAGGTGCTCGAACGGGACCACCTCGTCGTCGCGGCAATGATGAAGCGCCAGAGAGGTAGTGGGCTCGGGTCCGTCGAACGCGTATTCGGGAACGTCCCACCCGCCGACCCCCCAATCCGGCATGGCCAGAAGGGTGGCCGGCTCATGGAAGCCCCACTGCCGCTCCGCGAGGACGCGTAGTAATACGGACGCACCGAACGAGTGCGCCACGAGGATGTCGGACGGGTCCAGCGATTCCAATCGAGCTCGCAGTGGACGCGCCCATGCTTCGAAAGACATGTCCTCGTCGGAGAACTCGGGCATGTCCACGTCGACACTCGACGCCCCCGCAAGGGCGTCGGCCATCGATCTGTCCTCCAGGAAACCACCGGCGCCGTGTACGAACAACAGTGTCGTCATGCGCTCGATTCTGCCCCGAAACCGGGCGTGCCGTCAGCTCCCCACGTAGGCAGCCAGGTGCTGACCGGTGAGCGTCGAACCGTCGGCGACGAGATCAGCAGGCGTTCCCTCGAACACGACGCGGCCGCCGTCGTGGCCTGCACCGGGGCCGAGGTCGATGATCCAGTCGGCGTGGGCCATCACGGCCTGGTGATGTTCGATGACGATGACGGATTTACCGGACTCGACCAGGCGATCGAGCAGTCCGAGCAATTGCTCGACGTCGGCGAGGTGTAGTCCTGTTGTCGGCTCGTCGAGGACGTAGATTCCGCCCTTGTCGGCCATGTGGACGGCCAGCTTGAGGCGTTGGCGTTCACCGCCGGACAGGGTCGTCAGGGGCTGGCCGAGCTTGATGTAGCCCAGGCCGACGTCGGCGAGCCGGACCAGAATCTTGTGAGCAGCAAGCAGTTTCACCTCGTTGCCGAAGAAGTCCTCGGCCTGCGCCACGGACATGGCGAGCACTTCGCTGATGTTCTTACCGCCGAGGTGATATTCGAGCACCGAAGCTTGGAACCGCTTTCCTTCGCACTCCTCGCACATCGTGGCGACGCCCGCCATCATCGCGAGATCCGAGTAGATGACGCCGTTGCCGTTGCAGACCTGGCACGCACCCTCCGAATTGGCCGAGAACAGAGCAGGTTTGACGCCGTTCTCCTTCGCGAACGCTTTGCGGATCGGCTCGAGCAGGCCGGTGTACGTCGCAGGATTGCTGCGACGGGACCCGCGGATGGCACCTTGGTCGACCGCGACGACGTCGTCGAGTTCGCCGAGCGAGCCGTGTATCAGTGAACTCTTGCCGGAGCCGGCTACGCCGGTCACGACGACCAGGATGCCCAGGGGCACGTCGACGTCGACGCTCTGCAAATTGTGCGAGTCCGCACCGCGGATCTCGATGACCTCGGAGTACTCGCGTACCGAATCCTTGACCGCCGCACGGTCGTCGAAGTGGTGGCCGGTGACGGTGTCGCTCGTGCGGAGGTCGTCGACGGACCCCTCGAAGCAGATCTGACCGCCGTTGGTCCCGGCGCCGGGGCCGATGTCGACGATGTGGTCCGCGATGACGATGGTTTCCGGCTTGTGCTCGACGACCAGAACCGTGTTCCCCTTGTCTCGCAACTGCAGAAGGAGTTGGTTCATGTTCTCGATGTCGTGGGGGTGTAGGCCTGTCGTCGGTTCGTCGAACACGTAGGTGACGTCGGTGAGCGACGATCCGAGATGGCGAATCATCTTGGTGCGCTGGGCCTCGCCGCCGGACAGGGTTCCGGCGGGCCGTTCCAGGGACAGGTAGCCCAGCCCGATCTGCACGAACGACTCCAACGTTTCCCGCAGAGATTCGAGTAGCGGCGCCACCGACGGCTCCTTCAGACTGCTGACCCAGGCGGCGAGGTCGCTGATCTGCATGGAACAGGCGTCGGCGATGGAGATTCCCTTGATCTTCGAGGAGCGAGCGCCCTCGTTGAGGCGGGTGCCGTCGCATTCGGGACACGTCTGGAATGTCACGGCGCGTTCGACGAAGGCACGAATGTGCGGCTGCATCGCGTCGACGTCCTTGGACAGCATGGATTTCTGCATTTGCGGGACCAGCCCGAGGTAGGTGATGTTGATGCCCTCGACCTTGATCTTCGTCGGCTCGCGGTACAGAAGGTCGTTCAGTTCCTTCTTGTTGTACTGGGCAATCGGCTTGTCCGGGTCGAAGTATCCACTGCCACGAAAGATCCGGCCGTACCAGCCGTCCATGCTGTAGCCGGGGATGGTGATGGCGGACTCGTTGAGAGACTTGCTGTCGTCGTACAGAGCGGTCAGGTCGATGTCGCTGACCGATCCGCGCCCCTCGCAGCGCAGGCACATGCCGCCGGTGATCGAGAAGGTCCGTTTCTCGGTGGTCTGACGCCCGCCCTTCTCGACCTTCACCGCGCCCGCCCCGGACGCCGATGCGACGTTGAACGAAAATGCCTGAGCCGAACCGATGTAGGGCTTTCCGACGCGGCTGAACAGGATTCGCAGCATCGCATTCGCATCGGTGGCGGTGCCGACGGTCGAGTGCGGATTGGCACCCATTCGCTGCTGGTCGACGATGATGGCCGTGGTCAACCCGTCGAGCAGGTCCACGTCCGGCCGCGCGAGCGACGGCATGAACCCCTGCACGAACGCGCTGTACGTCTCGTTGATCATGCGCTGGGATTCCGCGGCGATCGTGGAGAACACCAACGACGACTTGCCGGACCCCGAAACGCCGGTGAACACCGTCAACCGGCGCTTGGGGATCTCGACGCTGATGTCACGGAGGTTGTTCACCCTCGCGCCCTGCACACGGATCAGATCGTGGCTGTCGGCCTTGTGGACCTCGGTCGTCGAACTGGCGCGTCGGGCCATCAGGACATCTCCGTTTCTCGGGGGGACTGGCATCCAATCATGCGAATTCAAGCATGTTCGTCAGCTGCGGGCCTGTTGGATACGCAGCAGATTCCCTGCAGGGTCGCGGACGGCGCAATCGCGAAGACCGTACGGCTGATCGATGGGCTCCTGCACGATGTCGGCGCCCCCGGCCTGCAACGCGTCGAACGTGGCATCCAGGTCGGGCGTCGCCAACTGCAGGCCCGCGTACGTGCCCTTCGCCATCATCTCCAGGATGGTTTTCTTCTCGTCGTCGGTGATACCGGGATCGACCGCAGGTGGCGTCAGGACAATCGCCGTGTCCGGCTGTCCGACAGGCCCGACGGTGAGCCAGCGCATGCCGTCGTACCCGACATCCAGGCGCACCTCGAAACCGAGGAGATCGCGATAGAACCCCAGCGCCGCATCGGCATCGTCATGGGGAAGGAACGAGGAATGAATGGTGATGTTCATGTGGAAAGACGCTAGTAGGCCTCGGCGTCGGACACTTCTCGATTCCTGATCGGTCCGGACCTTTCCGGACAGTTCCCTTGGAAGACCGAAAGCGCCGTTCGGTCAGTCAGACTGACCGAACGGCGCTTTCGCTCCGAATGGGAAAGGGAGTACGACTACCCAGCCGGTACGACGGTGGTCGTGGGGACGGCTGTGGTGGTCGGGGCTGCTGAGGTGGCAGCGGGTGGGGTGGTGACGACCGAGCCGTCGACGACTGCGCCTGCGGCGTCGGGAGCGGGTACGAGAGGTACTGCGGTCAGGTTCGGATCGACGGGAGCGGCCGGGTCGACGATCGGGGCGGGAACGCCAACCTCCGGGACCACAGGTGCGACGTAGGGGGCGACGACGGGAGCAGCTGTGGAGGTGCTCGTCGGCGCGGTCGTGGTGGGGGTCGCGGTGGCGGACAGAACGGTCAGGCGGGCCTGCTCCTGAACTTCCTTGGACTTGATGGGCTTGCCGGCCTGGGCGTCCTTGGCGAGCTGGGTCAGCCATGCGGCTGCGTATTCGGCCGAGGTCAGCGGCTTGCCGTTGGCGTTGTCGGCGTCACGCCAGTAGTCGAAGTGGTGTCCCGAGCCCGGTCCGAGGGTCTGACCGTACGGATCGTTCATCGCCACGGGGATGGTGTCGGTGTTGGATCCGATGAAGCCGATGATTTCCTTGGCGATCTTCGACGGCAGGTAGGCGAGGTTGACTGCGCTCTCGGCGGGCAGCGGTTCGCCGTTCTCGTCCGTTTCGGGCTTCGCGGCGACCTTGGTGGTCGGGTCGGCCGGCTTGTAGCCGGGCTCGGAGACCTTGATGAGCACGTCGAGGAATGTCTCGTCGCCGGCGAGCCAGTTGTCCTGGCTGGTGATGTCGGCGAAGGCGGCGACGGCGATCTTGCCGAGGACCATGGCGAGGTCGGCGCCGGTGGCGGGGGTCAGGGTGTTGTCGCGCTGGATGGCATCGACGTCGAGTTGGCGTCCGACGTTGGCGGCCAGGTGCAGCAGCGAGGTGTTCTTGGGCATCGCGCACGTCAGGTCGCCCTGCGAGCAGAACGAGGCGACGCGGCCCTCGAGTACACCGAAGCTGCCCTGCGTGGACGGTAGAGCGCCGGCGCCGGCGGGGCCGGAGCCGTTCTGGTACTTGGTGTCGAAGCCGTCGGGGTTGGTGCCCGACGCGGAACCGGGGAATGCGGTCTCGCCGTCCTTGCGGCCTGCATCGGCGAGAATGACGACACCGACCACGTTGCCCGGGTCGACAATGCCGAACTTGCCGTTGGTGTCGGCCTGCTGGTTGCCGATCTCCATCGCTGCGCGACGCGTGACGTCGGCGCCTTCGCTGTAGCCGACGATGGCGAAGCGGGTCTTGGGGCACGACGCGGCGATGGCGTTCATGACCGTCTTGGTGTTCGCGACGCCGGTCTCGACCGAGGATTCGTAGGTGGCCATGTTGGCCGGGTACTCGATGTAGACGGCTGCGTAGGAGCCGTCCTTCACCTGGCCGTTGGGAGCGCCGACCATCTGGTCGATCCAGTCGCTCTCGAAGTCACCGGCGAGCGCTGCGGGCAGTCGCGTTCCGGTGGGGGTTTCGAGCATCTTGGTCTTGCCGGCCTCGGGCGAGTCGCCTCGGCCACCGACGGCGATGCTGACCATGTCGTAGCAGGTGGCGGTCGATGCGAGCTCGACATCGGCGTCCGACGACGTCAGCTTGTCGGTGGTGAGGACGGCGGCACCGACGGCCAGGGCGCCCAGAGATACGAACGCAACGGCGCTGGTGACGAGCCGTCGACGATTCGCAGGTCTGCGATTCGAAACGCGTAGAGACATGGCTTCCCAATCAGTTGTTCCCCGAACCGATTACACCGCCGCTGCACTACGCGGTGGCTACACGGAAGTCGCCGCGGAGGTACCCCGCGTTACACCGTGACCGGATCGAGACCTCCCGATACCCTAGGGGGGTATGGTAGAACGGGTGAGACGAAAGAGGTGCTTCGCGTGAACACGACGATCAAACTGGCAGGCTTCGTACTCGGAATCACACTGGTGTTCTTTGCCGCATTCCTGATCGGCGGAGCGGTCGGCCCTGTCGGTGAGGCACCTACGAGTCACGAACACGCGCAGGTGGACCATGAGTGAGACGGAGTTGATTCTGGGCGGCATGACGTGCGCGTCGTGCGCCAACAGAATCGAGCGAAAACTCAACAAGCTCGACGGCGTGACCGCGACGGTGAACTACGCGACCGAGAAAGCGCGTGTTCGGTCCGACGGCGTGCCCGTCGAGGATCTGATCGGCGCTGTCGAGGCCGCGGGGTACACCGCGACACTCCCCGCTGCCGACCCGGACTCCACGCCCGAGACGGATCCGCTGAAGCAGCGTCTGATCGTCTCGGCGGTTCTGTCGGTGCCGGTGATCGCGATGGCGATGATTCCGGCTCTGCAGTTCACCAACTGGCAATGGTTGTCGCTGACGCTGGCGGCACCGGTCGTCGTGTGGGGTGCCTATCCCTTCCACAAGTCCGCGTGGACGAACCTGCGGCACGGCACATCGACCATGGACACCCTCGTGTCCATGGGAACGCTGGCTGCGCTGGGATGGTCGCTGTACGCACTGTTCTTCGGCGCCGCGGGCGTTCCCGGCATGAAGCACCCGTTCGAGCTCACCATCGACCGGATGGACGGCTCGGCCAACATCTATCTCGAGGTCGCAGCAGGCGTCACCACGTTCATTCTGGCCGGCCGGTACTTCGAGTCTCGGTCCAAGCGCCGGGCAGGTGCAGCGTTGCGCGCCCTGCTCGATCTCGGTGCCAAGGACGTGACGGTGCTGCGCGACGGCGTCGAGAAGCAGTTTCCCATCGACGATCTCGCGGTGGGCGACACGTTCGTGGTCCGGCCGGGCGAGAAGATCGCGACGGACGGAACCGTCGAATCCGGATCCTCCGCCGTCGACGCATCGATGGTGACCGGTGAGTCGGTTCCGGTGGAGGTGTCGCCGGGCGACACGGTCGTCGGTGCGACGGTGAACGTCGGCGGCCGGTTGGTCGTGACGGCCACCCGCGTCGGCTCGGACACCCAGCTGGCCCAGATGGCCAAGCTCGTCGAAGACGCGCAGACCGGGAAAGCGCAGGCGCAGAAGCTCGCCGACCGGATCTCGGGAATCTTCGTTCCGATCGTCATCGCGATCGCCGCCGGCACACTCGGATTCTGGCTCGGCACCGGCGGATCCGTCGCCGCGGCCTTCACGGCTACCGTCGCCGTTCTGATCATCGCGTGCCCGTGCGCGCTCGGCCTCGCGACGCCGACGGCACTGATGGTCGGGACCGGCCGCGCCGCACAGCTGGGCATCTTGATCAAGGGACCGGAAATCCTGGAGTCCACCAAACGCATCGACACCGTCGTACTCGACAAGACCGGCACCGTCACCACCGGCCAGATGTCCTTGCTCTCGGTGACTCCCGAGAACGACGAGCTGCTTCTCGTGGCCGGGGCTCTGGAAGCAGGCTCGGAGCATCCCATCGGCAAAGCCATCGCCGACGCCGCCCGCCGCAGCGGCTCGGTGCCGGACGTCGAGAACTTCGCGGCCGTGCCCGGCCTCGGCGTGACGGGAATCGTCGACGGTCGGGCCGTGGTTCTGGGGCGTGCCTCGTTGCTGGCGGAGTGGTCCATGACCCTTCCCGCGGACCTTGCCGCGGCCTTCGCCGACGCCGAACGCGACGGCCGCACCGCTGTCGCGGTCGGGTGGGACGGACAGGCGCGCGGAGTGCTCGTCGTCGCCGACTCGGTGAAGCCCACGTCGAAGCAGGCGGTCGCGGAACTGCGTGAACTCGGACTGACCCCGGTGATGCTGACCGGTGACAACGAGGCGGCCGCGAGGAAGATCGCGGCCGACGTCGGGATCGAGGAAGTCTTCGCCGGAGTGCTCCCGCAGGGAAAGGTCGACGTCGTCGCGCAGCTGCAGTCCGAGGGCCGGGTCGTGGCGATGGTCGGTGACGGCATCAACGACGCCGCCGCGTTGGCCACCGCCGACCTGGGGCTGTCCTTGGGTACCGGCACCGACGTCGCCATCGAGGCAAGCGACCTGACGCTGGTGCGCGGGGACCTCCGAGCCGTCGGCGACGCCATCAGGTTGTCGCGAAAGACTCTCGCGACGATCAAGGGCAACCTGTTCTGGGCGTTCGCGTACAACGTCGCGGCCATTCCGCTGGCGGCTGCGGGCCTGCTCAACCCCATGCTTGCGGGTGCGGCAATGGCCTTCTCTTCGGTGTTCGTGGTGACCAACAGTCTGCGATTGCGGCGCTTCGCTCCCGCATGAGTCAAGATGGGGGCATGGCTGATGCAGTGGACGTACCGATCAGAGACGAGTCGATTCGGCTCGGGCAATTCCTGAAGCTCGCGAACCTGATCGAATCCGGCGCCGAAGCGAAGAGCTTCATCGCCGACGGGGTGGTCAGCGTCAACGGTGAGGTGGATCTTCGTCGCGGCCGGCAGCTGCATCAGGGCGACATCGTCTCGATCGAGGGAGGCCCGTCTGCTCGGGTCGTCAACGGTGGTGGCTGGTGAGCGTAGGCCGACGGGGTCTGCCCCGTGACCAGGTACCCAGCGCGTTCGATCAGGACGCGAAATCGTACGACCGGCTCGTCGGAGCCAACCCCGGTTACCACGCGCATCTCGCGAAGTCGGCCGAGCGGCTGCGGCTTCCCGGGCTCGGCGCCGGTCTGCGTCTGCTCGACATAGGCTGCGGCACTGGTGCTTCCACAGCTGCGCTGCTGAAGGCCGCGCCTCATGCGGAGATCATCGCGGCCGATGCGTCGTCGGAGATGCTCGAGGTGGCGCGGAGCAAGCAGTGGCCATCGAACGTCACATTTGTTCACTCGCGGGTCGAGGACCTTGCCTCCCACGGCGTCGAAGGGCCCTTCGACGGGATTCTGGCGGCGTATCTGGTTCGGAACGTGGGTGATCCGGACGCCGTTCTCGGGTCGTTGCTGTCCCTGCTGAAGCCAGGATCGTCCATTGCGTTCCACGAGTACTCGGTCAAGGAGTCGCTGCGCGCGAAGATCGTCTGGACGCTGGTCTGCTGGGCCATCATCATCCCGCTCGGGTACGCCGCGACCCGCGACTTCACGCTCTACCGCCACCTGTGGCGCAGTGTCACCAGTTTCGACGGTGTCTCGGAATTCGCTCGACGCATGCAGCACGCAGGGTTCACCTCGCTCGACACCGAAACGATGACGGGGTGGCAGAACGGCATCGTGCACACCTTCCTGGGGGCGCGGCCACGTGATTGACAAGAAGAGCGTTCTGCATCCAGCGGCGCCGGGGTACGCGTCGGCGTCGTCATTGGCGTCGGTTCCGCGCGTCGCGGTAGTCGGCGGCGGTATCGCCGGACTGTCGGCGGCAGCTGCTCTGGCGGAACGTGGTGTGTCCGTGGAGGTCTTCGAGAAGGAGAACTTCCTCGGCGGCCGCGTCGGCGGATGGTCCACCACGTTGGACGACGGTTCGACGGCCACCATGAGCAGAGGCTTCCACGCGTTCTTCCGGCAGTACTACAACCTCCGCAATGTGTTGAAGCGCACCGATCCGGGTCTGCAGCGCCTGCATGCCGTCGAGGACTACCCGCTGATCGACGCGGACGGCCGAATCGACGGATTCAAAGGCCTGCCGTCGACGCCGGGGCTGAACGCCGTCGCCTTCGTCGGGAAGAGTCCGACGTTCCGGTGGCGGGACCTCAAGGCGCTGAACGGTATTGCCGCGCTGCCGCTCATGACCGTGAGCGTTCCCGGGACGTACGAGCAGCTCGACGAGGTCCCGGCAGCAGAATTCCTGCGACGCATCAACTTCCCCGAGGCTGCACGGCACCTGGCCTTCGGAGTGTTCTCGCGGAGCTTCTTCGCCGATCCCGAGGAGATGTCGGCCGCCGAGCTGGCGATGATGTTCCACCTGTACTTCCTCGGCTCGTCCGAGGGGCTCGTGTTCGACGTGCCTACCGGCCCGTACCCGCAGACTCTGTGGGAACCGTTGGGCGAGTACCTGCGTGGGCTCGGAGTCGGTTTCCGGATGGGCACGTCGGTGTCGTCGATCGAACGCGGATTCTCCGTCGACGGCGAGAAGTTCGACGGTGTCGTCCTGGCTGCCGACATCAAGGGGCTGCAGAGTCTCGTCGGCTCACTCGGCACCGACGAATGGCGCGAGGATGTCGCAGCGTTGCAGAACACTCCGCCCTTCCTCGTACACCGAGTCTGGCTCGACAAGCCGGTCGACGCAGACCGTCCACCGTTCATCGGCACCGGTGGAATGCCGCCCATCGACAACATCAGCGTCCTCGAACGATTCGAGGACGAAGCAGCGGAGTGGGCCTCCCGCACCGGCGGATCCGTCGTCGAGTTGCACGCCTACGCAGCAACCGAATCCGAAGACGTCACGCGCGAACAGTTGATGGCGCGGATGCGCGAGATCTATCCGGAAACCCGGGATGCCACCGTGATCGCGGCTCGGTCGGAATGGCGCAACGACTGTCCGTTGTTCGGCCTGGGTGATTTCGCCCGGAGGCCGACGGTGCGTACGCCCGAACCTGGACTCGTGCTGGCCGGTGACGGAATCCGCATCGACCTGCCGGTCGCCCTCATGGAACGCGCCGCAACCACCGGTCTGCACGCCGCCAACACCCTGCTGCAGAGCTGGGGCCTCGCCGGGCACGACATCTGGACCGTCCCGACCCGCGGGCGATACCGAGTTTTCGACAAAATCGCGCGCGTCGTCTGAGCGACGCTCAACGGCGAAGCGCCGCGACGTAGCGATCGGTGATCCGCTGCTGCGCCCAACGACCCACCGGACCGGCCAGCCGCGCGTACCAGGTCCCGGGCCGGGAGAAGGCTGTGATCACGACGTAGACATCGCCGGCGTCGAACTCGACCAGGAAAGACTCTTCGCCGCATTCGGGGTGGCCGCCCAAGGTTCCGTAGGCGAAGCCGATGCGGTCGGGCTCGTCCACAACGTAGACGACCTCACACCTGAACCCCGTGACCATCGACACCGTCGACCCGACTTCCACCCGACCACGAGACGGCTGCACCCGAGGCAACGATTGCCGGTGCATCTCCCAGGTCATCAGCGTGTCAGCTGCAGCGTCGAAGGCGGTGCGTCCCGAGCCGATCAGTTCACGTCGACGGACGTGGTGATAGCCGTCGGGCAAGATCCCGGAACGCGTGGCGCCGACCTCGTCGTAGTTCAGTCTTTCGTCAGAGCCCCTTCGACCGGAGCATGTAGCGACGCTCTGCGTAATCGAGGTCGTCTTTCCACAGCCTGGCGGCTGTCCAGCCCATCGGCGGACGCAACAACGGCGCCACGCGTCGGGCAATCCGGAAGCCCTTGCGGTCGGAACTGGCGACGGTGGCTTCGATGACGGCGGTGCGGGGCTTGCCGTCGGGGCCGGGGCCAATCGGGGTCGCGTGGGTTTCGACGACGCTGCCGGCGCCCTCGCCGTCGACGATGCGCATGACGATGGTGCGTGGGCCCGGGCAGACGAATTCGGCTGTCACCGGGACGCCGACGCCGCGGCTGACGCGGAAGGTGACGTCGACGAGGAAGCGGTCGTCCTCGTCGGGGACGTCGATGTCGGTGGGGGCGTCGAGTACGCGGAGCCGGGCGAACGAGTACGGGTGGAACCACGCACCGTGCCACGGGTCGAGTCGGTTGGCGACGACGTCGTCGGGCTCGCAGATGCCGGTCAGGGTGATCACGGCGTCGACGCTCGTGGCGGCGGGCGGCCGGACGGGTACGAGGGGCGCATCCGTGGGTTCTTCACCGCCGAGGTCGTCGAGGCGAACCCAGACGAGGATGCCGTCGTCGAAGGCAGGGAAGGGGCGCCAGCCGGGGCGTCCTTTCGGTCCGAGTGGCATGCCGTGCCAGAGGCAGATGAGGGTGTCGCACTCGATCTTCGCCTTGTCGAGCGGCGCACCGAGGTGCGGGCAGGATCCGGGTGCGATGTGGATGCCGCGGTTCTCGTCGCGCCAGGCCACCAGCTCCATTCCGCCGACTGTCCTGCCGAAAGGTTCCTTGGTCCCGACATCGCGGCTCGCGGCGAAGACGAACCAGTTACCCGACGGCCGGGTCTTGGCTCGCTTCAACGCCGATTCGATGACTTGGGGATTGGCACCCTTCCACGTGGGCTCTTGTTTTGCCCATGATTCGGAGGGAAGCGGCTGCAGCGGGAGGCTCTTGGGCCAGCGAGCGCGAACGACCATGACTCCAGTATGCCCGTGTGTAGTTGCGTCTACCTGGAGACGGCGTCCCGCGGGCGCCGTTGACAGTGTCCTGTCATGGCCGTAGATTGACAGGACACTGTCAATCACGGAGGTAGTCATGCCGAAGAACATCGTTCTCTACGCGACCGACACGATGGCGGACTGGGAGTATTCGTATCTCGTCGCCGGCATTGCCATGGCCAACGAGCAGGGCGACGAGCGCTACCGCCTGCGGGTCCTGTCCGACGGTGGCGGACAGGTCACCAGCCTCGGCGGAATCAGGATCCTGCCCGACGGCGACCTCGCGGATCTCGACGCGGCGGATGTCGCGGCGTTGATTCTTCCCGGCGGTGCCACGTGGGGTGAAGGACACGACAAGGTTCTGGGCCTGGCCGTGGACTTGCTGGACCGCGGCGTCACCGTCGGCGGCATCTGCGGTGCGACGCTGGGGCTCGCACGGTTCGGCGTGTTGAACTCCCGGCCGCACACGAGCAATGCTCCGGAATTCCTCACGGCAGCACAGCAGTACACCGGCACCGATCGGTACCGCGACGAGCGCACCGTCGCCGACGGCACTCTGATCACTGCTCCGGGAACGGCGCCGCTCGAGTTCGCCAAGGCTGTGTTCGAAGCGTTGGAACTGTTCCCGCAGAGCATCATCGACGCCTGGTACGGGCTCTACACGACCGGCGAGAAGAGGTACTACGAGCAGTTGGCCGGGGCATGACCAGAACTCCCGCCGGTGATGCGTTGACGTCCATCGTGCTTCCCGCCTTCGAGCTGAACGGTGAATTCCTCGCTGCTGCACAGGACATCGCAGCACCCGCAGGTCTGACGCCTGCCTGGTGGCAGGTATTGGGCGCGACCCTCGACGAACCTCTCGCCGTAGCCGAGATCGCCCGTCGCGTCGGCCTGGGGTTGGCACGCCAGAGTGTGCAACGCACCGCGGACATCCTCGTCGACAAGGGATGGGCGGAATACGTCGACAATCCCCGGCATCGACGGGCGAAGCTGCTGCAGCCGACCGAGCGCGGGCGCGAGACGGTGGCCACGTTGCGAGACGATCAGCATGCCTGGGCGGACGCCGTCGGCGAGGAGGTCGGCGCCGACGAGATCGCACGCGTCGCCGACGGCATCGCCAGGATCATCGCTGCCTCGCGGCGCTACCGGGGAGTGAGCGACTCGTAGTACCCCTTCTGGGCGGGGTAGTACTCCTCGAATGTCGGTAGCTCGGCGCCTGTCCGTGATGCGATCAGCAGGTCGAGGTAGTACTCCCAGCCGGGCCCGATCTCACCGACTCCGTCGGTGCTCTCGCGATGGTGAATCAGGGTGACGGTGGTGATCGGACCATCCCCGGTCAGCACGAGTTCGAGCGTCCATCCGTCGGTGGTGGAGACCGCAAGTCGCCGCGGTGGCTCGCAGGCGTCGATGTTCATCTCCATCCACGGCTCGCCGCCTTCGAACACCATCTGGACGCGGATTCGATTGTCCGCGAGCCGCTCCCACGGTCCGAACCACAGGGCCGTCCGATCGGAAACGGTGGCGCTGCTCCACACGTCGTCGCGGCTGGACGTGATCTCGCGGATGATCTCCACGTCGACGCCCGATGCGGTGGCGCGGAGGAGGCCGGTGGGGGTGGGATTCATGGCGCCCATTATCACGCAACTCCGAACCATCGGAGCGTTGCTGTCGTCGCGGCAGCAGCCACGACGATCGTCACGAACGATGCTGTGCGCCAAGCAAGGACCGCGGCGACAAGCACTCCGGCCGGGCAGGCGAACCCGGCGAACCCGTAGTCCACGATCAGTGCGGACGTCGCGATCAACGCCACGAAGATGACGGCCACCGCGATGGACACCAGTCGCTCGACGCGGGGCGAGATCGTCGTTCGGCTGCGGAGGTACGGTCCGACGAGCCGAAACGCCAGGGTTCCCGCCGCGAGCCCGACCATGGGAAGCACGTAGTTCATGCCGTTGCCTTCCTTGCGACGAACGCGGGCACCACCGCTGCCAGCGCGAGCAACACCGGCAGGCCCGGCGGCAGAATCAACGCCGCGGCTACGGAGATCACCGCGCCGAGCAGAGCGGTGTTCCTCGTGAGTGGATCGCGGAGTGCTGGAGCAACGAGCGCGATGAGCACCGCCGGAAACGCTGCGTCCAGTCCGAGAGCAGCGGTGTCGGTGATCCTGCCACCGAGAAATGCCCCACCCAGCACGCCGATGTTCCACGCGACGAACAGGCCGACGCCGCACAACCAGAACGTGGATCGTCGACGCTGGGGGTCGGGCTCGGCGGCCGCGAACGCCACGCTTTCGTCGGTCACGAGGTGCGCCCCCAGGATCTTGCGAGGCCAGGACACTTCGCCCAACGAATCTCCGACGGAGTACCCGAGCGGGATCAGCCGCGCGTTCACCAGTAGTGCGCCGGCCATCGCGGCGAGCGGATTTCCCCCTGCTGCGAGCACTCCGACGACGATGAACTGGGCCGCACCGGCGAAGACCAGTACCGACATCGCCAGGGGAACCCACATCGGAAGGCCTGCGCCGACGGCGATGGCTCCGAACGACGCACCGACGAGGCCGTCGGCGAGGCAGACGAGACCGATGTCGCGGCGGGTTCGCCAGATCGAACGCATGGACAGAATAATGAACCCTAGGTGTGGTGTTCGTCAAGATGGACGCTTGTACCGATAGAGTGAACAACTGTGTCCGCCCCGATCGCCGCCATCGCCGCGTCCCTGCACCGCGAACGAACGAGGATGGGACTGTCGCTGGCCGAGCTCGCCCGACGCGCAGGAGTAGCCAAGTCGACCTTGTCCCAGCTCGAATCAGGAACAGGCAACCCCAGCGTGGAAACGCTGTGGGCGCTGAGCGTGGCACTGAACGTCCCGTTCGCTCGGCTGGTCGAGCCGGTGAAGCCACGCGTGCAGCTGATCCGAGCAGGTGACGGGCCGAAGTTCTCCTCCGACACAGCCGACTACGTAGCGACGCTGCTCGCCTCCTGCCCACCGAACGCACGCCGCGACATCTATTTCGTCAGCGCACAGATCGGCGAGCCTCGAAGGTCCGACCCACATTCACCCGGCGTCGTCGAGCACGTGATCCTGTCCGCCGGCCGAGCACTCGTGGGGCCCACCGACGAGCCCGTCGAGCTCCACCCGGGCGACTACATCAGCTACCCCGGCGACGCGCCCCACATCTTCGAAGCCATGAACGCCGACACCACAGCAGTTCTGGTGTCCGAGCACGTGTGAACAAAGAGCCGGCCGTCACAGCGTCTGCGACGGCCGGCTCATGGGGGCGCGGGATCAGACGACGGCCGTCTCCGATTCGTCGTGCTTCTGCATCGTGCTGTCCACCAGACGCCTACGTACGACGAACAGCAGGGCGACGGACATCGCCATGAAGCCGCCGACGACCCACAGTCCCGCCTTCGAACTTCCGGTCGTGTCGAGGAGCCAACCGGTCATGTACGGGGCGGCCAACCCTGCGGAAGCGCCGATGGTGTTCACCAGAGCGATGCCCGCGGCAGCTCCGGCGCCGGTCAGGAAGGTGGTCGGCAGGTACCAGAAGATCGGGAGGGCAGAGAAGATACCGACAGCGGTGATCGTGATGACGACCATCGTCAGGAACGGCGAATTCATGTACATGGCTACCGGAACGCTGACTGTCGCAAGCGCGGTCGGTGCGATGAGGTGCCACATACGTTCGCGCAGACGGTCGGAGCGACGAGTCCACAGAATCATCGATACCGAGGCAATCAGGAACGGCACGGCGACGATCAAGCCGTTCTCGGCGATGGAGAACGTCGTGTCGAACTGCTGCGCGAATCCAGCCACGATCGTGGGCAGGAAGAAGCTGATGGCGAACAGACCGTAGCCGATGCCGAAGTACGTCAGTCCGAGAAGCCAGACTGTCGAGTTGCGCAGAGATTCGCGTACCGAGACGTGGCCGGTGGTTGCGGTCTGCGACTGTTCCGTCTCGATACGGCGGTCCAGCCAGTTGCGCTCGTCCGCGGTCAACCATTTGGCGTCCCGCGGGCGATCGGTGAGGTAGAACCACGCGGCGATGCCGAGCAGCACCGTCGGGATTCCCTCGACGAGGAACATCACCCGCCAACCCTCCAGTCCGAACAGACCGTGCCAGTACTGGATGATCGCGCCGGAAATCGGAGCGCCCAGCGCGCTCGACAGCGGCAGGGCGACCATGAACACACCGACCAGTCGAACTCGAACTGCACGCGGGAACCAGAACGTCAGGTAGAGCATGATGCCGGGGAAGAAGCCGGCCTCGGCGATACCGAGGGCGACGCGAGCGATGTTGAGCCAGGTCGCATTGGGAACGAACGCCATGAGGGCCGCGATCAGACCCCACGAGACGAGGATGCGAGCGATCCAACGCCTGGCGCCGAACTTGTGCAGTGCCAAGTTGCTCGGAACCTCGAGGAGTATGTAGCCGACGAAGAATAGACCGCTGGCCAAGCCGTACATCGTCTCGGTAAGGCCGAGGTCCTCGCTCATCGTCAGCTTCGCGAACGAGATGTTCGTACGGTCGATGTAGTTGAGGAAGTACGCGAGTCCGAGGAACGGGATCAGCCGCAGCGCAACCTTGCGCATGACGCGGTTGGCCATCTGATTCTCCGGCACCGACTCGTCGGGTAGGTGGGTGCGTGACGCCATTGCATCGCTCCAGTCTCGTTCTACGAAGCCCGTCGAATTGTGGCGGGCTCACACACCTTGCTCCCATAGTGACCTGTGTCACGACCGTTGCGTGACGAAGCTCGAGGGATCAGTTTCCTCTATTTGTCGAACCCTGGCACTCGGGGTTCGACGAAGTCGTGAGGGCTACGCTTTGCCCATGTCGCGAGACGCCGTTCAAGCAGTCGTCGACCGGTTCGCCGACGAGCTCGGCAGGTCGGTCGTGGTGAACGACCCGGAAGTCCGGATGCTGTTCGCGAGCCGCCACTTCGGCGACGAGGACCCGGTCCGAATCCGCGCGATGCTCAATCGGGACGCCGGGAGCGAGGCCATCGGGTTTCTACTGTCCAGCGGGATTGCCCAGTGGACTCGGCCAGGCCACGTCCCAGGGTCGGAGGCGCTCGGTCTGCACGCCCGTGTGGGAGTTCCGATTCGCTGGCGGGGTGAGATGCTCGGAATGATTCTGGTGATGGACGCCGGCAGCACCATCACCGACGAGGACCTCGGGCGCATTGCTGAGGTGGCTGCTGAAATCGCACCGCTGATGGTCGGTGATCGCACGCCCGAGGACTCGGCGCGCTCGGAAGCTCTCGTTGCTGATCTGCTCGGAACGGACGAGGCAGCCAGGGATGTGGCACTCGCCGAATCGACCGTCGCGGCCGGGTCTGTGCGGGTCGTCGCAATTTCGCTACGCAACGTCAAAGATGCCGAGCTGACGGCGATCGCCCTTCGTCACGCCCTGGTAGCCGCGCGTTCTCGAAGCCGTGGTGACGCGCTGCACAGCGTTGTCGGTGAGGTCGGTTACTTGGTGTACCTCTCGACGGCCGCGCGAGATCTGGAGACCGTTCTCGCCGAGACCAGGACGATGGCGCGCGACGCCGGGGACGTGGCGGGCAAGGGGGCGACGGTCCACGCTGGGGTCGGGGCTCCCGCTTCAGGACTGTCCGAAGCCTGGATTTCGGCGCGTCAGGCCGGACTGGCGGCGACGGTCGCGCGCCGCATCGGTGACGATCACGTCGTTGCATGGGAACGTGCAGGGGTCCTGGGAGTGCTCGCGAGGATTCCGTTCCCCGAACTCGACATCACAGCTGTACCGGACGAGCTGCGCCGTCTCGCAGAAGTCGATCGCTCGGGCCGGCTGATCGAGACGCTGCGCGCGTTTCTCGATCATGCGGGGTCCGGTCCGGGTGCTGCGGAGGCGCTGTTCATCCACCGCACGACGTTGTACTACCGTCTCGACCGGATCCGCGAGGCAGTCGGTGTCGACTTGGACGACGGCACGGTCAGGTTGCACCTACACCTCGGGTTGCGGGTGGCGGACTTGATGCGAGCCGAGGGAATCGACCCGTTCCCGGCGCTCACCGCGCGCTGAGTGCTCCTTCTGACAAGTGGCGGTGTGCCGGTACACCTTGCGGATAGAGAACCACCTTGCACGCGTTGCCAGTGAGCAATTCGATTGCGGTGTCCACCTCTTCGAGTTCCAGACGGTGCGAGATCAGCGAGTCCAGATCGACTCCGCCAGAGGCGACCAAAGCGGTCAGCTCGGTCCAGGAATCCCAGATACGGCGCCCGAAACTGCCTTTGAGAGTGAGGCCGCGGCTGATGAGATGGCGAGTGGCGCTGACCTCCAGCGCCCGGTTCGTCAACCCGATGCTCATCACGGTGCCTTCTCGACGAGTCACCTCCAGTGCGGTCTCCAAGGCAGGCATTGCTCCTGAGCACTCGAGGACGAGGTCGACGCCCCCTGCCGCCCCGGTCAGATCCCGCACCCGATCGACGAGACCTTCGCCCGAGTTCACGAGTGTTGCGCCCAAGGACTCGGCCATCGCACCGCGGTGAGGATTGGGCTCGACCACCAACACCTCGGCGCCCTTCGCTCGCGCGATCTGAAGTGCGGCGAGCCCGATCGGCCCGGCTCCGCTGACCAGTACGTGCGCGCCGTCGAGGCTCATCCCACTGCGTTGGACGGCATGCATGGCACTGCCCGCGGGCTCGAGAAGTGCCGCCGCTTCGAGGCTCAGCTCGTCCGGTAGACGAAAGCAGGTCGACGCGGGCAGCACGACCTGTTCAGCGAACGCACCGTCGATCGTCAGACCCAGAAGGTCCATGCGGAGGCAGTTGTGCGCGTTTCCGCGAACACACTGGAAGCACTCCAAACACGCGACGTGAGTTTCGACGGCCACTCGGTCGCCGACCCTGAAACGTTGGACATCGGGAGCAACCTCGACGACGGTGCCTGCGCATTCGTGGCCGGTGACGACGGGTAGACGAAGACCGAGATCTCTGACGGCTGGACCGTAGTCGAATGTTTCTCGGTCGGTACCGCATACCGATACCGCCCCCACCTCGATCCGTACCTGCCCTCGGCCGAGTTCGGGCTCGGGGTGGTCGGTCACCAGGTCGAAGCCTGGTGCAGGTTCGGTCTTGAGCACTGCGCGCACGTCATACCCCTCGTCGTGAATCGGTGTGGGCTCAGTGTGGGCGTGACGCCGATCACGGGGCATCGAGCGTGGAGTGAGGAATCGGGGCGCCGTTTCCTCCCGCTGTAGAAACGGCGAAATTCGACAACGGGAGGAATTCGGTGCTCGGCCTCTCGTCCGGCGGCGGTGCACCTGGCTCCGATTCGCGACGAACATGACAGGCATCGAGGACGTGACCTGCCTCACGCTCCGTACGCACCGCAACGAGAGGTTCCACCGTGACTGCACCGCACATCATCGGTTGGGCGCATACGCGCTTCGGAAAGAGTGAAAGTCCGGACGTCGAATCGCTGATCGCCGAGGTGTCCCTAGCCGCCATCCAGGACGCCGGTCTCGACGACGCGGATGTGGACATCGTCACGGTCGGAGTCTTCAACAACGGCTTCTCGCGTCAGGGATTCGAAGGCGCACTGGTCGGGGCAGGCCAACCCCGTCTCGCTCTCGTGCCGTCCACCCATGTCGAAAATGCTTGTGCAACGGGGTCTTCGGCCCTGTACACGGCACTCGACAGCCTCCAGGCCGGTCGCGGACGGGTGGCACTCGTCGTCGGCGCGGAGAAGATGACCGCCACCGCGAACGACACCGTCAACGACATCCTGCTGTCCGGTTCGCACCGGGCCACCGAGGAGCAAGCGGGCAGCTTCGCCGGAGTGTTCGCGGGCCTGGCCGACCAGTACGCCGACCGCTACGACGATCCGCGTGATGCAATGGCGCGGATCGCGGCCAAGAACCACCGCAACGGCGTCGACAACCCGTATGCGCACCTGCGACGCGACCTGGGATACGAGTTCTGCTCCACCGAGTCGTCCAAGAACCCAGCCGTGGTCGGACGACTACGACGCACCGACTGCTCGCTCGTCAGCGACGGCGCAGCGGCAATGATCGTGGCACTGCCAGAGGTGGCTTCCGCTGCCCGGCGGTCGGTGCGCATCATCGGCCGTGCGCATGCCAACGATCATCTGGCCATCGCACGGCGAGCGGATGCGCTGGCATTCGACGGCGCGGCGCGGGCGTTTCGCGGTGCACTGCTCGACGCGGGTGTCACTCTCGACGACCTGGATCTGTTGGAGACGCACGACTGCTTCACCATCGCCGAGCTTCTCCAATACGAGGCGTTCGGGTTAGCTGCACCGGGCAAGGGCGCCGAGGTGTTGGCCGAGGGCCGTACCGAACGCGACGGGATACTGCCGGTCAATCGATCCGGCGGGCTGAAGGCGAAAGGCCACCCGCTCGGCGCCACCGGCGTGTCGCAGCACGTCATGGCAGCGATGCAATTGGTCGGAGAAGCAGGCGACATGCAGTTGCCGTCACCGCAGCGCGCAGCGATCTTCAACATGGGCGGCGCAGCCGTCGCCAACTACGCAACAGTATTGGAGACGGTCGGATGAGATCCCTACGTAGAGCAGCGAACCTGGCCGAAGTCCTCCGTCAGACCGCGCGACGGTTGCCGGACGGCATCGCCCTTGTCCACGGAGACGTCCGCTGGACGTGGCACGACCTGGACCGGCGTGTCGACTCATTGGCCGCTGAACTGGAGCGCCGAGGCGTCGGCAAGGGCGACGTCGTCATGCTCGACAGCCCGAACCATCCCGAGTTCGTCCAAGCGATGTATGCGACGTGGCGAATCGGAGCTGTTCTCGCGCCGGTCAATTCGCGCCTACACGACGACGATGTCGCGGTCATCGCCGGGGTCTGTCGTCCCAGTGCAATCGTCGCCCACAGCTCGACAGCATCACATGTCGACGCCGTGCGTGCGTGTGGTGAGCTGAGCGCGGGTGTGTTGTGGATCGAGGGTAGCGACGCCGATGCGGTTGCAGCCGTCGACGAATCGACGCCAGCCGCGCCAGTGGCAACCTACGAGGGCGAACCGGCTTGGTACTTCTTCACTTCGGGTACCAGCGGGACACCGAAGGCCGCGATCCTCACGCATGATCAGCTGGGCTTCGTCGTCAACAATCATCTGGCCGACTTGATGCCCACCACAGATCGTCACTGCGTCTCCCTGGTCGTGGCACCGCTCTCCCACGGTGCGGGTGTACACATGCTGCCGCAGGTGGCCCGCGGTGCGGCGACGGTGCTACCTCCGTCGGGGAGTCTCGTGCCCGCGGAGGTGTGGGGCCTCGTCGAGTCCGAACGAGTGACCAACATGTTCACCGTGCCGACGATCCTGAAGGTGCTCGTCGATCATCCGTCGGTGCACCAGCACGACCACTCGTCGTTGCGACACGTCATCTACGCGGGCGCGCCGATGTACGCACCCGATCAGAAGAAAGCTCGGGAGACCCTGGGAGAGGTTCTCGTGCAGTACTACGGGCTCGCCGAGGTGACGGGGAACATCACCGTACTGCCCAGTGCCGAACACGGTCGCCCAGTGCCGGAGGGGCTTTCGGCAGGAACGTGCGGCTATCCACGGACGGGGATGCTGGTGAGTGTGCAGGACGAGACGGGCTCAGAACTTGGACCAGGAGAAATCGGCGAGCTGTGCGTCGCCGGGCCCGCAGTGTTCGCCGGCTACCTCGACAACGACAACGCGAACGCAGAGGCGTTCCGCGACGGATGGTTCCGCACGGGCGATCTGGGTGTCGTCGACGAAGACGGTTTCGTGTACGTCACCGGCCGATCCTCCGACATGTACATCTCGGGCGGTTCCAATATCCACCCGCGGGATATCGAGGAGAAGATCCTGACGCACGACGCGGTCGACGAAGTTGCAGTCCTCGGTGTGCCGGACCCCAAATGGGGTGAAGTCGGCGTCGCGATCTGCGTGCTGCGAGAGGGTGCAGATCTCACCGCCGACCAGCTCTCCGACTGGCTCGGCGAGCGTATGGCCCGGTACAAACTCCCACGTCACATCTTGTTCCGTGATTCTCTCCCGAAGTCGGGTTACGGCAAGATCGTCAAGCGCACCATTCGAGACGAGCTCGCCGCGCAGGGGTGGGGGCCGTACTCGCAGACGTTGGTGAGCGCGTCGTGACCACCTCGACTGTCCTTGCACCCCTGGTCCACCCAGGTCCCGTTGCCGACCACCGGCTCGAATCCGTGTCCAGCGCAGTACTCGTGAAGCGGGCATCGCTTCCGCCGGGAAGCAGGCTCGTCGACGCCATCGACGGCGAACTGGCCGAACTCGGTGTCGATTCTGCGCAGGTGGAGATACTCGGTGGACCGCTCGCACGGGTGTCCTACTGCGTCCCTGCTCTGTGTACCGACGGCTCTCGCGCGGCGTGGTACAGCGACACGATCGAGGCGACTGCGCCTGCCACCATCGTCGCAGGAAGCGCAACCGTCGGTCGCCGCGAGGGCGAGCGTTTCATGCACTGCCACGCCGCCTGGTACGACGCTCACGGTTCGCTGCGAGGTGGCCACTTGTGGCCGGACACGGTTGTAGGTGCGACTCCTGTCGAGGTGGTGATACGCGGATTCGCCTCCTGCGAGCTACGCAGCAAGCAAGACGACGAAACACTCATGCCGGTGTTCACGCCGTCAGCTGGTGACGGTTCGAGTACCGGGTCGGCGCGAGCGGTGATGACCCGCGTCCGCCCGGGAGTCGAGATTCACGATGCTGTACGAGAAGTGATGTCTCGAAACGGGTTCCGCCGTGCATCGGTCCGCGGCAGCCTCGGAAGTCTGGTCGGTGCGACCCTGCGGCGCGATGACGACATCGCCGTGGCGCCCGGCCCGGCCACCGAGGTGACGATGTCGGGTCATGTCGTCTGCGAGGGTGGCCGGCTCGTGGAGGTTCACCTCCCCACCTTCGTCGTCGACCGCTACGGGAAGGTTCACATGGGCGAGCTTGTCGAGGACGGAAATCTTGTCGCCGTGACGTTCGAGCTGTTGTTGGAAGAGCTCTTGTGAGCGGGCGGTTGGAAGGCAAGATCGCGCTGGTGTTCGGCGCAGGATCCAGTGGTGCCGCGGTCAGCAACGGTCGCGCCGCCGCGCTGACCTACGCGCGCGAAGGGGCCCTGGTGGCGGCGATCGATCGCAATGGCGACGAGGCCGAGCTGACAGCCGAGGAGATCGTCGGAGAGGGCGGAATCGCGGTCGCCTTGGTCGCTGACGTCACCGACGAAGAGCAGGTCCAAGAGGCAGTCGCACTGGCCACCGACAGATTCGGGCCGCCGGATGTGCTGCACAACAACGTCGGAGCGGCCACCGTCGGCGATATCACCGAGATGGACCGAGGCAGCTGGGACACGGCGATGGCGGTGAACGCGACGGGTGTTTTCCTCACCTGCAAACACACGCTTCCCGCGATGCTCGCGCGCAGGAGCGGATCTGTCGTGAACGTCTCGTCCACCGCGGGCATGCGGTACACCGGTTTCGACTACCCGAGCTACAGTGCGTCGAAGGGCGCGGTGAATCAGTTGACGGTTGCGCTGGCGCTGCAGTACGCGGCGCAAGGAATCCGGGTCAACGCGGTAGTGCCGGGACTGATCGACACCCCGCTCGTGTCGAGTCAGTTGGTCACCGATCCCGAGGTGTTGGCGGCGCGCCACGCGAGTAGTCCCACCGGACGCATGGGAACTCCGTGGGACGTCGCGAACGCTGCGGCGTTCCTCGCATCGGACGATGCGGCGTACATCAACGGGGTGTGCTTGCCCGTCGACGGTGGATTGGCGATGAGGGTTCTGTGACCATGCTCGTGCAGTCGATGATCGACACGTTGCCCGCGGACATCGTCGTCGACGACCCGGACATCGTCGCGGCGTACGCCCGTGATCAATCCAAGTTCACCGACGGCGGAATGCCCTTCGCCGTTCTGGTTCCGCGTACCACCGCCGAAGTCTCGGTGTGCATGGCCGCCGCGCATCGACACCGTGTCGCAGTGGTCCCACGTGGAGCAGGAAGCGGCCTGAGCGGGGCAGCGAACGCCACTGCGGGATCGGTAGTGCTGAGTCTGCATCGGATGAACACCATCCGTGAGATCGACGTTGCCAATCGACTGGCAGTGGTCGAACCGGGAGTGATCACAGCAGACCTCCGTGCACGCGTCTCCGAAGCCGGATTGTTCTATCCCCCCGACCCCGGCAGCGTGGAGTTCAGCACGGTGGGGGGAAACGTCGCTACGAACGCCGGCGGAATGTGCTGCGTCAAATACGGAGTGACGGGTGACTTCGTACTGGGTCTCGAGGTGGTGCTGGCGGACGGCCGTGTGTTGCGCACAGGAAGAAGGACCGTGAAAGGTGTTGCCGGGTACGACCTCACGCATCTCCTGGTCGGGTCGGAAGGCACCCTCGGTGTCATCACCGAGATCACCGTCGAACTACTTGCTGCACCTCGCCCGGCGCAGACTCTGGTGGCATCGTTCCCGACGCTGGACGGCGCAGGTCGTGCGGTCGCGGAGATCACGTCGTCGGATCGCACGCCGTCGATGCTCGAAATCCTGGATCGCACCACTGTTCTCGCGGTGGACCGAATGTCGAAGATGGGTATCGAGCCGGGAACGGCTGCATTGTTGCTTGTCCAAAGCGACGACGTCGACGCCGAGGTTGTGCTCGCCTCGATCGAGATGATGTGCTCGCAGCACGGTGCGGTGGACGTGGTGGTCAGTGCGGACCAGGGGGAGGCCGCCTTGTTGTTGGAGGCGCGCAGGTTGGCGCTTCCAGCGCTCGAGCTCCTCGGCGACTGGCTCCTCGACGATGTGGCAGTTCCGCGTTCACGTGTCACCGATCTGATTGCCTCCATCGAGACGATCGCAGAGGAGGCCGGTCTGACGATCGGTGTTTTCGGCCACGCAGGTGACGGCAACCTGCATCCGACGATCATTTACGACGATGCCGACGCCGACAGCCGCGCGGCGGCGATGTCGGCGTTCGACGCGATCACGCGACGCGCGCTCGAGCTGGGTGGCACTATCACCGGTGAACACGGTGTCGGGAGGCTCAAGACCGGGTGGCTGACAATCGAGCACGACGAGACGTCGATGGCGGTGCAGCGGTCGGTGAAGGACGCCCTGGATCCTTCCGGAATTCTCAATCCCGGAGCGGTATTGCGATAGCTCTTCATCTGGCACAGTGGAGATCATGCAGCGGTGCACGGGCGAGAGTCGGTCCGCTGGGCCGATCTCAGGGGTAACCCCTGGGCGAGACAGAAGAACTGGTCACTGCGTCCGACGCCGGTCCGCACGCTCCGCGTGCTCGGCGGCGCCGAGTACACAAGATTCAGGTCGTCCGGCGCCGCTGCATGTACACCGGGTGCCGCGATGAGCCGTCAGTTCAGCCCGCAGATGGCGGCGTGGCTCGCGTCGCTCGCTGCGGATGCTCTGTGGACGCGTGGTGGTCTGGAAGAGGCGTTCCTGCCGATTCTGGGTGAGAAGGCGACGCGTCTGGCGGATCGTCTGATCGACCTGTCGCCGGTCGCGCCGTACGACCCGGAATCACTCCGCGGACTCATCACCGGACTCCCACTGCTACCCGAGCCTGCCACCGTCGAACCATCGCGTCGCACAGATGGTTTCAAGCCGTGGTTGTTCGACGTCCCTCGGTACGCGAGTACCGGAGACCTGGCGGAATCGCTCGATCTGACGATCAGCGAAATCGAGTGGTTCACCGACGCACAGTCCCGGCTCCGGACGGCCGCGACGCCGCTTCGGCATTACCGCGTCACGCCCGTACCCAAGCGAGTCGGATTCCGAATTCTCGAAATACCCAAACCGCGGTTGCGTGAAATCCAGCGAAAGATACTGCGGCGCATACTCGACAACGTTCCTGCTCACAGTGCAGCGCACGGATTCGTCACAGGTCGAAGCCCACGCACGTTCGGAATTCCACATGCCGGGCACACCGTCGTGGTCTCGGTGGATCTGAAGGACTACTTTCCCTCGATCGGAATCGAGCGTGTCGTCGCGGTGTTCGATGCGCTCGGCTACCCGAAATCCGTGGCATGGAGCCTCGCCTACCTCTGTACGACGGCAACGCCCGCGGAACAGCTCGGCGGATTCCCCTACGCCACTGCATCGTTGCTGCGCACACGCCACCTGCCGCAAGGCGCGCCGACGTCCCCTGCGCTTGCCAACCTCGTCTCGCGTCGGCTCGACATTCGGCTGACCGCGCTGGCGAAGTCCCTGGGCGCGAGGTACACCCGGTACGCCGACGACCTGGCATTCTCCGGTGACATCGACGCGGACAAGATCATCTGGAGCGCGAGCAAGATCATCGCCGACGAAGGATTCGCGGTCCATCCGTACAAGACCCGCGTGCGTCGTGCACACAAGCGCCAGCAGCTCACCGGCCTGGTGGTGAACGACTGGCCGTCGGTGCTGCGGAAAGAGTACGACGCACTGCGCGCAATCCTGCACAACTGCGCCGTCACGGGGCCGGATCCGCAGAACCTGTCCGCGATCCCCGATTTCCGTGCGCACCTCTACGGGCGGATCGCACGAATCGGCGAGACGAGCGCAGTGAGGCGTCGGAAACTGCTCGAGTTGGCGGAACGAATCGACTGGGAGTGACCGCTGCGCTCTCGTCCCGTCAACCGCCGGTGCGTCGAGGCGTCTCCGGCGACACGGGCAGGCATGCGAACACCAGGCAACCAGGTGGGGCGTCGGACAGTGGCGGCGCTACCGGCCCGGTCGGAACGGCGGCGTCAGGGCCGAGCCCGAGAGTGCCGAGGAGAATGTCGGGGTCGAAGAAGCTGCTGACGTCGATGTCGGGGTTGAACGTCGGCTGGTATGGGATCGACGGAAGGTCCTCGTCGGGCAGCGCTTCCCCGAGTGCACGAAAGAAGTTGGTGTAGAGCTCGCTGTTGGTGCTGGCGCTCAGAATCGTCGACAGGTCCGGAGAGACGTCACCGAGGACCCCGTTCCAGGTCACCTGGATGCCCAGGCTCGGAATGATGAAGTTGTTCTGCTGCAGGAAGCCCACCATGGCGTAGGCGTCGTCGGGCATGCCCGCGAGCATCGGTGTGTTCAGCGTCTGTTGCGACGGGAAACTCGGACCGATGCACGGAGTGTTGTTCAGCCAGAACAAGTATCCGTAACACTGGTTGGCTTCGGACGGAGTCCGCAACTGCCGGATGTACTCACTGCCGATGATGCGACGTCCGTTCCAAACGCCGTCGTTCGCCATGAGCATGCCCAGCCGTGCGAAATCGTTGGGCGGCAGGAACATCAGTGCAAAACCGTACGTGTGGCCCGTGCGATCGCGAGCCCAGTAGTAATCCTGCGGAGCAATGCCGATGGGATCGAACAGCTCTCGCTGCGCAAACGCCTGAAGATCCTCACCGACGGCATTCTCGATCACGTAGGCGAGCAGGTCAGGGCCTAGCTGTGAGTACTGGAACCGGCCCGGCTGCGAGATCGGCAGTGTCAGCGCCTGCGCTGGTGCGTCGACGCCGAATCCGAGGCCAGGAACGATGCCCTCGGCGACTATCCCTTGATCCATACCCGAACTCTGGGTGAGCAGCGCACGTACGGTGATCGCGCGGTGTGCGTCGTCGCCCTCGCCGGCGGGGAGGTAGCGACCGATGGGTGAGTCCACGTCCAGCCGCCCCTGAGTGACAGCGACGCCGGCGAGCATCGAGACGATGCTCTTGGTCGAGCTCCACAGATGCCAGGGGGTGTTGCCGGTGACGTCGTTGAGCGGACCCGATCCGACGAGGCAGTTGTTTCTGAAGATCTGGATGTTCGTTCGCAACCTCGACGACGCGAAGTCGACCGCCCGCTGCACCGCGGCCGCATCCATGCCGACCTCCGCTGCCGAGGCACGCTCGAAACCATCGGCCGCGGCCTCGGGCGCAGAGCACGACCGTTTATCCGGCGGCGCTGCCTGACCCGGAACGGTCGTGCCGATTGCCAGCAGTGCCGTCGACACCGTCGTGACCAGTAGAAGTCGGAAGGCACGTCGCACCGAAACCCCCTGTGAGCCGAATCACTGTCGATCAGGTCTAGCACACAGCGCACGCGCGTACGGGCAGGATCGGCTTACGACGCCTCGGCCAGTTCGATCACGCCGACGCACTGGCATCCGCCGGTGATCTCCTCGCAGTCCAGCACCAGGAAATGACGGACGTACTCCATGTCCACGCAGTCCGGCTCCGTGCACTCGGCGTCGCCGACTGCGTGGATGACGAGCGTTCCTTCACAACGATCTTCGACGGTTCGCATCGACACTCCCTTCTCTTGCACGTCTTGGCCTGTAGCTCCATTGGTATCACCGGAGTCCGACAAGTTCGGGAGAAGGAAGGCGTGTTCGACGCCCGGAGCGATCAGTAACGCGCCCCCGCCGGGTCCGGGAGGTCGTCGAGAGTCTGCAGCTGAGAGGGGGTCAGGCGTACCGACGCGGCGCCTGCGTTCTCGTCCAGGCGTGACGAGCGCCGCGTACCGGGAATGGGGACGACGTGCTCACCCTGCGCCAGTACCCACGCCAGAGCAACCTGCGCAGGGGTGGCTCCCACCTCGTGACCGACGGCTGCGACGGCGTCGACGATGACGAGGTTCGCATCCAGGTTCTCCTGCTTGAACCTGGGTAGTTGCGCACGGAAGTCGTCTGCGGCAGGAGCCGTTCCACGGAAATTTCCGGTGAGAAAACCGCGACCGAGGGGTGAGAACGGGACGAAGGCGGCGCCGTTGCGTTCGGTCCACGCCAGCGACGTCGCGAGATGATCCCGCGTCCACAACGACAGTTCCGACTGCACGGCTGAAATGGGATGGACCGACTGCGCGCGATCCAGCTGTTCGACGGTGAACTCCGAAACGCCCAGTGCGCGAACCTTGCCGGCCTGCACCATCTCCGACATCGCGCCGATGCTGTCCTCGACGGGCACCGCCGGATCGGGGCGATGCAGGTAATAGAGGTCCACGTGGTCAACCCCGAGTCGCCTGAGCGAGTCGTCGATGGCCGAACGGAGGTGGTCCGGGTGACCGTTGGGGCCCGAAATGACCGGTTCCCCAGCGTCGCCGACGTGTGATTCGAGCCCGCCTTTGGTTGCCAGGGTCACCTCGTCGCGACGGGAGCCGATGGCTGCACCCACTACTTCCTCGTTGGTGAACGGTCCGTAGACGTCGGCGGTGTCGATGAAGTTCACCCCGACATCGAGTGCGTGGCCGATGACGCGATCGGGACTCTCGGAGTGCTCGTCCGCTTTGTATGCCCAGGTCATGCCCATGCAGCCGAGGCCGATTGCGCCGACGCTCGGGCCGTTCTTCCACAGTGTTCGGGTGGGAACCATGACTACAGACCCTACGCCCGATATTCGCTGTCGCCCGTGCTGCGGCTGCCGATACCATCGCCGCATGGCTACTCCTCACGGCAAAGTGTTCTTCGGAAACGGCATCGTCGATGCCCACGACGCGAAGCTGGGGGTCGCCACTTCCGCAGTCCTGTACGGGCTCAGCGTGTACACGGTGTTCCCGGTGCACGTATCGGCGCAGACGCGCACGGCGTTCAGACTTCAGGACCACTTTCAGCGACTTCTGGAGTCCTGCAGAATAATCGGGATCGACACGTTCGCGCAGCAGTGGACGTACGAGCGGTTCACCCAGGTCGTGCGTGAGGTCGTTCAGGCCAACGACCCTCAGCGCGAGGTGTACGTCAGAGCGACCGTCCACGTGGACGAGTCCATTCCGGGGACACGAGTCCGTGGTTTGAGCACCACGGTGTCCATCTTCCTGTACGACGCGGTGCCCATCGTCCCGCAAGACGGAATGCGCCTCAAAACCAGTGTGTGGCGCCGAATCCCGGACAACGCCATCCCATCGAGAGCCAAGGTCAACGGCGCGTACGTCAACTCCGTGCTCGCCAAGCAGGACGCGATCGACAGCGGCTTCGACGACTGCATCTTCCTCGATATCAACGGCCACGTCTGCGAGCTCAGCGCCGCGAACATCTTCCTGGTCAGAAACGGTGTCCTGATCACTCCCGACGTCACGAGCGACATCCTCGACGGCATCAACCGCCGGACCATCCTCACGCTGGCCCGCGAGGAAGGACTCGAAGTGCATGAACGCGTCGTCGACCTCACCGAGCTGTACATCGCCGACGAGGTGTTCGTGTGCGGCACGTCAGCAGGAGTGGCGCCCGTCTTCCAGATCGACGGCCGAGCCGTCGGATCCGCTCCAGTGCTCGGCCCGGTCTCGGCGACACTGCGCAAGCGACATCAGGACGCGTTGACCGGAGACCAGGCGCACGGCTGGGTCACCGTCCTCTGACGTTCACGACGGGCAGGTGGCGGCGAGCCCGGCCACGAGACCGTTCAGGGCGGGTTGCTCCAACGGATCCGTCGCCGGGTCGATGGCCGACGCCGTCCATCCGAGAGTGACCTGCCTGCTGCCGTCGGGACTCGAGAACGACAGTGTGCGGTACCCGAAACCGTTACCGCGCTGACCGAACACCACCTCGGCCGCCCCCGGATTGCACGCGTCACCGCCGACGAGCAACCCCAGGCCGTACCCCGACGGGGTCACCTGCTGCATCTGGTCGACGAGCGTTCGCGGTAGCAGGGTCTCGTCGAAGAGAGCGCGAAAGAACGTGTTGACGTCGCCGACGGTGGAGACGACAGCTGCGCTTGCCGACCAGATCGACGGATCGACATCGCTGATGTCGACGAGGGTGTCACCTTCGAGGATGTACCCGTGCAGTCCGTCCTCCGGAATGGCGGCGACGCTCGGATAGGACGTCGACGTCATCTGTAGGGGTTCGAACACCCGCTCGTGCAACGAATCTGCGATGCTCCTGCCGTCGAGCTGAGCAACGATCTTGCCGAGTACGACGTAGTTGGTGTTGGAGTAGGAGAATTGGGCACCGGGAGCCGCGGGCCACGGCTGTGCCAGCGCGAGCGCGATCAGTTCGTCGTCGGAATAGGTGTCGTCGGCGGCCGCGACGAGCCCCGCCACGTCGGACGGCACGAGAGTCTCGAGATAGTTCGGCAGACCGCTGGTGTGATCGAGCAGCTGACGGACGGTCACCGGCTTGGGCAGAAGACCGGGAAGCACGTCGTCGACGGTTGTCTCCAGGGTCAATTTCCCCTCGTCGACCAACTGCAGAACAACGGCCGCCACCATGGATTTGGTGATACTGGCGATTCTCAGAGGATCCTCGGCGGACGCGGCCTCGTCGGACCCGCGTTCGACGACGCCCGCCGCGCCTTCCCACTCACTGTCGCCGTCCCGAAGGGCGATGACCGCGGCCGGCGCTCCGGCGCTCACCAACTGGTCGACGACGGCCTGGGCGTCGGCAGTGCGAATGGTTCCTGGATCGGTGGGTGCAGGCGAGCTCTGCTCAGCAGAACACGAGACAAGCACAAGGGCAGCTGCAAGGGGGAGTACTGCCGAGCGAAGGTTCACACTTCGGACATTACCGGCGGACTTCGTCAGACACGGAAAAATGCGAGCGCAGAGGTCACCAGGTCGGAGTTTCCGGTGGCAGGAGAGCCGTCGGGCATGGTCAGGGTGTCTTCCAAGCCGATGCGAGTGGCCAATCCCTGTGCGACGGCCGATCGTAGTGTGGCCCAACATGTGTCGTCCTGACCGTGCAGCAGCAGCGGGACTCCGCTCGTGTCGGTGAGTGCGATCAGTTCGTCGGCGACGTCCTGGCTATCTCCCGGCTGGACTTCCAGTAAGGCCCGTATGCAGTCTCCGGTGAGGCCGGAGGCCAGCCATGCGCGTGCGGATGCGGCGGTCCACAGACCCGCCTCGACGCCGACGCCTCGGCGCATCAGCAGTCTTGCCAGATCCGCTGCGCCCTCCTCGTGCCAGTTGACCGACGCGAAATCGGGCAGGGTGGTCCAGGATTCGACTGCGGCCAGCCGGGATACGGCGTCGGGTGTGCTCCACGCTCCGGTAGTCACGCCGACCGGAACTCCGGCTGCGCGGGCAGCGCGAACTGCGGCGGCCACGTGTTCTGCGGCAAGCGAATCGGTGCCGTCCGGAGTCTTCGGATGTACGTGAATTGCCTCGGCGCCTGCGTTCACTGCGGCGATGGATTCTGCCCTGATCTGGTCCGGGGTGATCGGAATTGCGCTGTGCTCCGCTGGTGTTCGAGGGCCGTTGATGCACGCCTTCAGTCTCATCGGCCCAGACGCGCTCATCGGCCCAGACGCGCTCATCGGCTGGCCGCGTCGAGGAGGACCGTCGCGGCTCGCTTTGCCGCGACGGCGGACTCGGGAGATTCCGAGATGGCTGCGGTGGTCTGCGCGCCCTCGGCAAGTAATGCGATCTGAAGGCCGAGATCCTGCGGGCATCCTGCCTCGACGGCCAGATCGGTCACGTACTCGACGAATTCGCGTTTGTGCTGGTGTGCAGCGTCGGCGACAGCCGGCATGGTTGCACCGAGCTCGCCGAACGAGTTGATGAAAGCGCAGCCGCGGAAGTTGTCTTCACGAAACCAGGCGTCCAGGAAGTCGAAGATGGAGAGGACCTTGTTTCGCGGCGAATTGTGCTTGGAGGCCTCCATCAGGATGCGCTCGTTCCACACCGCGGTCCGGCCGGCAAGTACCGCGGCGACGATGTCCGACTTGGACGGGAACAGCGAGTACATGCGTTTGAGCGAGATCCCGGCGGCGGTCCGCAGTTCGTCCATGCCCACTGCTTGAACGCCACGTGTGTAGAAGAGCTCGTCAGCGGCTACCAAGACGGCCGATCGTGCGTCGCTCGTTTCCACTGCCACCACCTCCTTGCGCAGAGAACCATCGTTCTCTACCGTAGTCCATGACGGGAGAACGACCGTTCTCCCACCGGAAGATCCCGAGGGAAAGGCAACAACATGGCTTTCGTCAATGTGGGCACGGAAAACAGCACACCTGTGGACGTCTACTACGAGGATCACGGCAGCGGGCAGGCAGTGGTGCTCATTCACGGCTACCCGCTCGACGGCAACTCCTGGGAGCGCCAGAGCCGGGAGCTTCTGAAAGCCGGCTACCGGGTCATCACGTACGACCGTCGCGGATTCGGCAAGTCCAGCAAGCCCGTGACCGGCTACGACTACGACACCTTCGCCGCCGACCTGAACGCGGTCCTCACCGAACTCGACCTGACCGACGTCATCCTCGTCGGCTTCTCGATGGGCACCGGGGAACTGGCACGCTACGCCGCCAAGTACGGCACGGACCGCGTCGCGAAGTTCGCGTTCCTCGCATCGCTCGAGCCGTTCCTGCTGCAGACCGACGACAACCCGGCAGGCGTCCCGCAGTCAGTGTTCGACGGAATCGACGCAGCCGCTCGCGAAGACCGCTTCGCGTGGTTCGACAACTTCTACAAGGACTTCTACAACCTCGACGAGAACCTGGGCAGCCGCATCAGCGAAGCAACCGTGCGCGCCAACTTCGCCACCGCGGCAGGAAGCGCACCGGTAGCCGCCTACGCCGTGGTCCCGACGTGGCTCGAGGACTTCCGCGCAGACGTGCAGAAGGTGCGCGAATCCGGCAAGCCCACTCTGATCCTGCACGGCACCAAGGACAACATTCTTCCCATCGACTCGACGGGACGCGAATTCACCAAGGCATTCCCCGAAGCTCGGTACGTCGAGGTCGACGGTGCCCCGCACGGACTTCTGTGGACCCACTACCAGGAAGTCAACGAGGCTCTGCTGAACTTCGTCAAGTAACCAATATGAGTGGAAATGTAGGCCAGAGCCTACATTCCACTCTCGAAGCGGGGTAGCATCCGGCCGTGCCGGAAGACACTCCACAGCCGGTCGTGACGTCGGAGTCCGTGCGACTCGGCGTCCTTCTGGCGGCAGTCGGCGGGTTCGTCGACGTCTACACCTTCATGACGCGCGACGGCGTGTTCGCGAACGCTCAGACCGCCAACGTGGTCCTCTTCGGTATCGATGCCGCAGGGGGCCATTGGCGGTCCGCGGCGGGATACCTCCCGCCCTTGGTGGCATTCGTTTTCGGTGTCTTCGTCGCCGAGTCCCTGTCCAGCCCCGGCTTGACGCGGGTCGTTCGTCGGCCGATCCGTGCCGTCCTCGTGATCGAGATCCTGGTGCTGTTCGTCGTGGGCTTCGTCCCGGAGTCGGCACCGAATGCCGTTGTCACGGTGTCCATTTCCTTCGTTGCCGCTCTGCAGGTGACGACATTCAGGGTGCTCGTCGACCAGGCCTTCAGCACGACGATGACCACCGGCAACCTTCGTAGCTTCTCTCAGGCGATCTACCACCGACTGTCCGACGGTGACACCGCCGCCGGACTGCGTGCCGTCAACTTCGGATCGGTCATCGCGGGGTTCCTCGCCGGTGCCGTGCTCGGCGCCTTCGCGGTACGAGTCCTCGGCGTGGGCGCGGCCTGGGTCGCGTCGGGAATGCTCGTCGTCGCGCTCGCCCTGTTCCTGTTCGACGAATGGCGTGGGGTTCCGCGGGTGCGCCGCTGATTGACGCCGTCCACACGTCGGTCTACTCTACTGAACATGTTCACTGAACGTGTTCAGTCACGGAATCATCAGAAGGAAGCGACACGTCAGAGGGTTCTGACCGCGGCGGACGCGCTGTTTCGGGAGATCGGTTTCGACGCAACCACCATCCGGTCCATCGCCGCATCCGCGCAGGTCAGTGTCGGCACCGTGATGGCCGTCGGCGACAAGAACGCCATTCTGGTCGCTGTCTACGACGAATGGATTGCCGACGTCCACCGACAACGCAGCGTCGCCGGACGGGCCGATGTCTCTGCTCAGGACAATGCTCCCGCCGAGGTGCTGGGGCTGTTCCTGCCGTTCCTGGAACACTTCGCGCGCGACACCGCCCTCTCTCGGGTGTACGCGTCGATCATCGTCGGAGGGCGCGTCGACTCAGAAATCTTCAGATCGTTGGGCCTCGCTCTGACCGACGAAATCGAGCAGACGCTTCGGCGTGCGGGTCACGATTCCACCCGTGCAGTCCAGGGCGCCCAGGTCATCTATTTCGCGTACCTCGGAATGCTTATGTCCGTCGGAGTAGGCGACGACCTGAATCGACTCAAGGGAGTCATCGACTTCGTGACCAACCAATCCGATGGGGGAGAAAGATGATCGACTACTGGTGGCTCACAGCGCTTCTCGCGATGGTACTGCTGATCGACGCGCTGATGTCCATACGACCGCCGATGTTCATCGTGAAATGCCTCGACGGGGTCGGGTTTCCGCGTGACTGGTGGTGGACGCTGATAGTAGTCAAGCTCGCCGCAGCCGCCGGCCTCGCCGTCGGACTCGCACACCCCGGTGTCGCGTCGGCCGCGAACGCCGGAGTGATCGTCTATTTCCTCTGTGCAGCCTACGCACACTACCGCGCACGGTTCATGAAACAAGAGTTCTGGATCAATTGCCTTGGCATGCTGGGGTTCTCGATCGTCGTTCTGGTTCTGTCCAACGTATGACCGATCCGAAGCGGAATCCACCCACCTGTTGTGCGTTCCGAGGGCTGACGGACGCACAACAGGAGGGTGAATGTTCGGCAAATTACACGACGACCACGCCGTCGGAGTCGCTGTAGACGATCTCGCCCGGATTGAACGTGACACCGCCGATTTCGATCGGAACGTTCTTCTCCCCGGAGCCCGTCTGGGTGCTCTTGCGGGGATTGGTGCCGAGTGCCTTCACACCGATGTCGAGAGTCCGCAGAATCGCCGAGTCCCGGATGGCACCGTTGACGATGACCCCGGCCCAGCCGTTGGAGACTCCCTTGCCTGCGATGATGTCGCCGACGAGCGCGGTGTGAACGCTCGCATCGCCATCCACCACCAGGACTCCACCGTTACCCGGCTCACCGAGAGTCTGCTTGACGAGCAGGTTGTCCTGGAAGCACTTGATCGTCGTGATCGGTCCGGCGAACTCGGTGTTCTTGCCGAACTGAATGAATTGTGCATCGCAGCTGCGGATTTCAGGCCCGATCTCGTCGGCCAGGTCAGCAGTTGCCTTGAATTCGACGGAAGTCATACCGGACAGCATAAGTGCGTCGTTCCTGCAGGCTCCACTCCTGCCCATCGGAGTCGTTCCTGCGGGCTCCACTCCTGCCCATCGGAGTCGTTCCTGCGGGCTCCACTCCTGCCCATCGGAGTCGTTCCTGCGGGCTCCACTCCTGCCTAGTCCAGCCTTCCGTGACGCCTCTCGTAGTCGTCCCGGGTGCGATCCAACTTCGCCTGGGTGCTGGCACCCAGCAGCTGCGGATCCAGGTCGTGCACCAGCAGCCGGTGGCGTCGGTACACGTTCATGAGCGCGATCGCGAAGTAGACCAGCGGAATGAACAGCAGCGCCATCATCGCCAACCCGATCCACAACGGTCCGGGAACCAACAGGAACAGGCACAGGAATGGGATCACCGGCAGCGTGAAGCGGATCAGGTAGCGAGCCTGGGCACCGTGACCGACCAGATCCTCGCGAACCCAATCCTGCATCGACGGCGGCAGCACTCGGCCGAACTGGTAGCCCAGGTACTGCCAGAAGTTCGGTTTCACGTCACGGACCTTACGCTCCGATTTCCTTCAGAACGACCGCACCGATCGACAGCGCGACGACGTCCTCCACCAGCGCGGCGGCGACAGGCGGAACCCGCTTCGACGCCCATGCGCGGTATGCGTGGCCGGCGTAGGAACCGGCGACGGCCGACACGCCCCCGACTACGGCCGCCGGGATCGGATCGTCGCCCGAGCGTCGGGCGATCGCGTAGGCCGCCCCGGCGCCGGCCACGATACGGCCACCCAGGGGCGCCGGATCGAGACGTGACGGCGTCGACGGCAACTTGTCCCCGACGAGCTCTCCCGCCGTGGCAACGGCTGATCCACCGATCGCCCAACGCTCGTACTTCGACCCTCGGAACCAGGTCAGCAGCCCGACGCTGATTCCCACGGAACTGCGAAACCCACTTGCCTTACCGACAGCGGCGGACAGAACGGCCGAGCGAATCGTCAGGTTCATGTCCACGAGTATCCACCCAGGGTTGTCGCTCCGGCGTGTTAGCGTGTGCCGACTTCGGGGGGAGTGAACATGGGGCTGAAGAAGCAGCTGCTGCGCACGGCGCTGGTTCTGGCGTTGCTGTATGCCGCTGTCGCGCTGCTGCCCAGATTGGGGCCGCAGGCACCGGGCAGGTTCGAAGGCGTCGCGGCACCGCCTACCTCCCGTCCTTCGTCGACGGCGGCACCGGCACCTACCGCGACCCTGCCACCGGGCTTCCCGTCGATGGAATTCGCGCCGCCGGAAATCGAGGTGCCCGAGGGTGACCCGATCCCCATCGACACCAAATACGGACTCAGCTACACAGTGCCGGGGGATTGGAGGAATGCCTCAGGTGGAGTAGCGGGCTGGGAGGGAACACGAGGGTCGGTTACATACGGCGCGATCGCAATGTACGGGTACGACTACTGTCCGGAACATCGAGACGGGGCGCGGAAAGCTGTTTCAGGAATGACGGGCCGCAACGGTGTCGACGTTCCCACAGCAGCCTTCGAGGCAAGCCGCCAGGCCGAGATCATCTTTCGGGATGCTCCCGATGACGCCGTGACATTCGACTACTCGGAGCCGATCCAATTCGACATTGGTGGAGCTCCCGCCGTCAGATACTCGGTGAAAGCATCGAATCTCGCCCAGGATTTCGATTGCGATCCAACGGAAGCAACATTCGACGTGGTTGCGACGGAGGGTTATTCGAATGCGACCGTCGCTGTATTCATGATTCAAACCGACCAGCAGATCGACGAGTCCTTGCCGCCGGATGTCGTAGACCGGATTGTGTCGACGCTCCGCCGAACCGAATAAGACAGGTGCCTGGACATGAGCGAAACATTTTTCGCGGACCCAAGGCAGGTCGCCGGGCTCGGCCGGCTTACGGCCGAGATCGGACAGCAGACGCTGACGTCCTATCGGTATTTCAATGACCACGGACAATTGACAGGGGTCGACAACGGGGAATTGTTCGGTTCGTTGGCCGTCACATTCGATGCTCTCCGCGATGTGTGGCGTGATCGGCATGTCCATTTGGCAACGAACTGCGCCGGATTGGGTGACAAACTCAATACCGCGGCCTGGCTTTACGCGGATCAGGAAAAGGAGAACTACGAGGCGCTCAACGCACACACGGACCTGGTACCGGTGCCGTACCCGGACCCCGGGTGACGCAGATCGACCGGCGCGGGGGAATGCCGAACCTTACAGCGACTGTGCACATTACGGGTCTCCGGAGGGTATGGATTATCCGGCTCCCGCACACTTCCCCGACGACGTAGCCGACGTCATCGCCGATGCAGCAGGGTGGCTGGGGGACCTCGATTACGCGATCGAGGAGCTGATCGGGCACAGTCCGCTTCGCGAACTCATCGATCCGATAGGCGGAAACTGGAACGATCTGAGACGTCTCGGTGCGGCATACCGGATTGCAGGGGAGGCTATGTCCGCCGGCGGTGATTCTCTCGCCGAAGGGACTTCGCGCGTCGACGAGTTCTGGGACGGGTTGGCTGCCGTCGCGTACAAAGACTACGCCGCACGGCAGATCGCAGCGATGCGCTGGGAGGGTTCGTGCGGTCGCGTCATCGAAGCTGTCGCGGACAGAGCCGCCGACGAAATTCGCAAGTCGGTGTTCACACTCGTGACTACGATGAGAGAACGTCTCGAAGCGCAAGTCGATGTGTCCAGCCCCGCCAAGGTTGCCGAGTTCTTGTCGAAAAAGGTATCGCCGCTGGGGAGCCTTTACCAGATATACAAGATCGCCGACATCTTGTACTCGGGATACACCCTCGCCGAGAAGCTGCTCGATGACATTCGGATGGTCACCGACGCGTTCAACGAATTCCTTTCGCTCGTTGCCAGTCCCAGCGGCTACTTGAACGAGCAGTTCCAGCAGAAACTCGAACCGATCACCAAGGGAATCCACAACGCTCGACTGGTGAAGGACGTGTACGACACCGCGTCCGCCGAGCCCGTCTACAACGTTCCGAAGGATTCTTTCTCGGTCGGAACAGGTAGACAACCATGGGAAGACGCATGAACGCACCGGACGACCCGATCCTGCGCCGCGCGGTACAGAAGATGACCGATGCCTTCGACCGTATGGCACAGACGCGGGCCGTGGTCGAACGGACCCCGCTCTCGTCCATCGACGAACCGCGAAACGTCGACAGTGCTCTGATGTTCGCCATCGCGTCGCTGGCGAGTGCGTCACCCGAACTGAGGGCGTACGCCGGGCGCGTAGCGGCTGGAGAGTGCTCATGGGACGAGATCGAAACCCTGTCCAGGCCTGTACCGCCCGAAATCGGCGAGCTGAAACGAGACCCAGCGCTGATTTGGTTCCCGGCCAAGCAGACTCCACCACCGGACGACGAAGAGCCCTACAGGATTCCGTGGCAATGACCGGCGATCTACCCCCCGATTGTGCGTTTCCGAGGCTCGAGAACGCACAACTGGGGGGTAAATTGCCTACTTGCCCGCAGCATTCGCGACGATGGCGTCGCGAATGTACTGCGCAAGCCCGGGCGTGATGTCGTCGTAGTGCTTGGTGAAGCGCTCGTCGGCGATGTACATCTCGCCGATACAGACCTGCATGTCGTATCCGCAGTCGTAGAAATTCTCGATGCCGGCGCGGTGACGTTCGGCCAAAGCCGCCGCCTGTGGTGAGTCGGTAGCCACTCCCGAGGCCAACGCCGTAGCGAAATCTGCTTCCAGCGCATCGGTTTCGGACTTGATGCGCTTCCAGTCGTCCTTCGTGAACGACGCCGTACGCGCCTGGGACTGCTTCCACTCGTCGGTCTGGCCCCAACGCTGTTCTGCCTCATCGGCGTACTGTTCGCCGGTCCAGTTCTCCCCGAACACTTCGCGTTGCTCTTCGGGACTCAACTGAATTCCCATCTTCTTTGCCTCCATCATCTTGTCCACGGCCGCAGCCATCTGATGCAAGCGATCGATCCGTGCGTCGAGTAGCTCCCGCTGACGCTGCAGATGCGCCATCGCGTCGACCGACGGGTCGTCCAGCAGGGCGGCGATGTCGTCCAGCGCGAAACCGAGTTCGCGGTAGGTCAACACCTGATGCAACCGTTCGACGTCTACTGCCGAATAACTGCGGTAGCCCTTCGCCGTGCGTCCGGACGGCACCACCAGCGAAATCTCGTCGTAGTGGTGCAACGTCCGCACGCTGATTCCGACGAGGCGGGCCACTTCGCCCACCAACATCGTTTCCGAATCGCTCACAGAGGACACTGTGCAGCCTCCCGTGGCGTGAGGGTCAAGAGTTACCGGACCACTCTCTCGCATCCTCCGGTGGGAACGCCGGCCAGACGCTGAGAAAGCCACTCGAACGCGCCCGGCCTACCGCCGCCCTCGGCCACCGTGTGGTCTCCGGGGATCTCTTCCAGATGGACCGACGCACCGGCCGCACACCACTGATCCTGGACGGCCTCGGCGCCTTCCTTCGGGATCAGGAAGTCCTGCAGGCCCTGGTAGATGTAGATCGGTGCCTCGGGCGCGATCTGACCCATCCGGTTCTCCTCGACCACCGCGCGGGTGATCGGATGGTTGAACACGTCGGGCACGTTGGACAGGTTCTGCTGGTCGAACAGTGCGAGTCCGCTGTAGGACAAGACGTCCACACACTGATCCTTCTGCACCAGAGCGAGCCGCTTACCGTTGTCGTTGGCCAGCGACCGCATCTCCGGGTACTCGCGGCTCAGACCGATTGTCGCGGCGGTGAACAGCCCGGAGCCGATACCGCCGTTCAGCGAACGCTGCAGGATCTTGTAGTCGGTAGGAGGCCCGCCGAAGGCCACTCCGACGATGTTCAACTCGGGCGCATACGACGGCGCCAACTGCGCCGCCCATCCCGACGCGATCGCACCGCCCGAGTATCCGGTGATTGCGACGGGGGCGTCCGGTGCGATGCCGACTGCCCGGGACGCTCGCAGCCCGTCGAGCACGGTGTGACCGGAGACCAGACCGGCGGAGTAGGCCTGGCGGGGACCTTGATAGTCGGTGACGACGACGGCATACCCGCGAGCCAGCAACTCCTGCATCCGGTCGAGTTCCTTGTTGGTGCCGCGCGGCAGCGTCGACGACGGCGCACACGCGTTGCCCAGGGAATCCGTTGCCTCGTTGTAGGCGACGACGGGCCTGGGGCCTCCGCCGGTCCACGGCGCGTCGGGAACCAGGATCGTCGTCGCGGCCGCAATGGGATTGTTCTTCGAGTCCGTCGAACGGAACAGCAACTGCGTCGAGGTAGCGCCGGGTTGTACCGCAACACTTCTCGTGTTCAGAACGGTCCCGGGTTCACTGCTCTCGAAACCCGCCGGAGGGGTGAACCAGGGGTCACCCAACGGAGTGGGTAGGTAGGCGTCGGGATTGGCGGGAGGGGCGACGAGGTCACCCACTGGATCTGCCTGCGCCGACGGTGCCATCGCGAGCGCTACAGCTGCTGCGCAGGCGACGACGAGTCCCCTGCGTGTGGTCGTTCTCATGAGATTGCCCCACCCTGCTTCGTCTCCAGTGCGCCCCGACGCCTAGGAAAGACCACCGCCCATGGTGCCACACGTCGACGGGTGCCGACCAGGGCAGCGGAATCGGCACTGTGATCCCAGCCACCGACGATGTAGGTTATGTGTAACTCCAAGAACTACTCACCAGTAGGGGTACCGAAATGCCAGCTCCGAGCGCTGCGACCTTCTCGCGGCTCGCCGACTTGATCGCCATTCCCGACGCCGACGCGCGGCCGACGAAATCCATCACGGAGGTGTTCACCGGCAAGGAGCTCGCGACCATTCCCGTCGGGACCGCCGAGGACGTCGTCGGTGCCATCGCTCGTGCTCGGGTCGCGCAGAAGGCATGGGCCAAGCGCCCGGTGTCCGAGCGCGCCGAGATCTTCCACCGGTACCGCGACCTGGTGCTCGCTCATCGCGAGGAACTGATGGACATGGCGCAGGCGGAGACCGGCAAGTCCCGCGCCGCCGCGCAGGAAGAAGTGCTCGACATCGCGATGACGTCGCGTCACTACGCTCGCACCGCAGCCAAGCTGCTGTCACCCAAGCGGGTGGCCGGCATGCTCCCCGTGCTGACGAAGACGACGGTGCGGTACCAGCCCAAGGGCGTCGTCGGGGTCATCTCGCCGTGGAACTACCCGATGACTCTCGCGGTGTCCGACGCCATCGCCGCGCTGCTCGCCGGCAACGGAGTGGTGCTCAAGCCGGATTCGCAGACTCCGTACTGTGCGCTGGCCGTCGTAGAACTCCTCTACAAAGCAGGTCTGCCGCGTGATCTGTTCGCCGTGGTGCCCGGCCCCGGCTCGGTCGTCGGCACCGCCATCGTCGAGAACACCGAATACCTCATGTTCACCGGTTCCACCGCAACGGGCCAGCTCCTCGCCGAGCAGGCCGGGCGTCGGCTCATCGGTTTCTCGGCCGAGCTCGGCGGCAAGAACGCGATGATCGTCGCGCGCGGGGCGAACCTCAGGGAAGTGTCCGACGCCGCCGTGCGCGCGTGCTTCTCCAACTCGGGCCAGCTGTGCATTTCCATCGAGCGCATCTACGTCGAACAGTCCATCGCCGACGAGTTCACCGCGAAATTCGGTCAGCGGGTGCGGGACATGACCCTCGGTGCGGACTACGAGTTCGGCATCGAAATGGGCAGCCTCATCTCCGAGGACCAAGTCAAGACCGTCTCCGCGCACGTAGACGACGCAAAGGTCAAGGGCGCCAAGGTCATCGCGGGAGGAAACGCACGCCCCGACATCGGCCCGCTCTTCTACGAGCCGACAGTCCTGACGAACGTGCCCGCCGACGCCGAGTGCGCCGCGAGCGAGACCTTCGGGCCGCTCGTGTCGATCTACCCGGTGGCCGACGTCGACGAAGCCATCGCGAAGGCCAACGACACCGAATACGGACTCAACGCCAGCGTCTGGGCGAAGACGAAGGCTCAGGGCGAAGCCATTGCAGCTCAGCTGCATTCGGGAACGGTCAACGTCGACGAAGGGTACGCACCCGCTTGGGGCACCACCGGCGCACCGATGGGCGGAATGGGCGTCTCGGGAATGGGCCGACGCCACGGACCCGACGGCCTGCTCAAGTACACCGAATCGCAGACCATCGCCACGACGCGTCTGCTCAACCTCGGCGGCCCCCGCGGATTGCCTCCGAAGTTGTGGGCGAAGATCATGCCTCCCTTCGTGAAGGCACTGAAGTACCTTCCGGGGCGGTAGCCCGGCCCTCTTCGCGCACCGAACGTACCGTTCGGTCACTCCAAGTGACCGAACGTCACGTTCGGTCCGGAAAGGCGGGGAGTGCTCCGACACCGAAAGAGCCCGCACACCGGGGGGTGTGCGGGCTCTTTCGTGTTGTCGAACTAGTTGACGCTGTGGCCGTTCAGTCCGGAGTTGACGTAGTGCTGATGAGGATCAGGGACGTGTGCGTCGCCGAGTACTCGGGCGATTTGATCTTCGCTGAGTCCGAGGCGACGGAGTCGCTCGCAGACGGCGTCGAAGTCGAGCATTTTCGCGTCGAGTTCCTGCTGCAGTGCGACGACTTCGGCGCGGATGGCCTCGGCTTCGTCGAGTGCTTCGAGGGTGTCCTTGGGTTCGGGGAGCAGGAGGTTCAGCAGTCGATCACGTGCATCGGTGCTGAGGCCCTCGAACGGTGCCGAACCTGCTGGTGCTTCGTGGCGCCCGGTTCCGTCGAGCTCTGCTGCGACGTACTCGCGGGTGTCACCGAAGGACGGGACCTCGATGGTCTCTTCGCCTTCGACAGGTGCCTGGGCGAAGTCGATCGTCTTACGCAGCGGGCGGTTCGGGATCATGATGACCGCGAGCAGCGTGACGATGGCGACGAATCCGGCGATCATGAAGATCCGTCCGGTGGCATCGCCGTAGGCGGTGCGGACGACGGCGAGGATCGGTGCGGGCAGCGAGCTCAGGTCGAGTGATCCTCCGCCTGCGCTTCCGGAGCTGTCCACGCCCAGCTGGGCGAGGCCGGCTGCGGACTTCTCGGCGACGCGGGTCGCGAGGAGCGATCCGAGAACCGAGACGCCGATCGCGCCACCGAAGGTGCGGAAGAACGCGACGGTCGACGACGCTGCGCCGATGTTGTGGACGCTGACCGTGTTCTGGACTGCCAGAACGAGGTTCTGCATCAGCATGCCGGTTCCGAGTCCGACGATGGTGATGAAGACGCCGACGGTCCACAGGCTGGTTGCGTGGTCGATGGTTCCGAGAAGCAGGAATCCGATGACCAGCAGTACCGATCCGGTGACGATGAACGGCTTCCACTTTCCGAACTTGGTGATGAGCTGGCCGGATCCGACGGAGGCGACGAGCATGCCGAACACCAGTGGGATGGAAAGCAGTCCGGCTTCGGTGGGGGTGTAGCCGCGTGCGGTCTGGAAGTACTGGCCGAGGAAGGTGGTGGCGCCGAACAGGCCGACACCGACTGCGATGGAGGCGATGATGGCGAGGCCGGTGGTGCGCTCGGTGACGATCTTCAGCGGGATGATCGGCGACTTGGCCTTGGCTTCGACGATGACGGTCAGGACGAGCAGCAGAACTCCGCCGCCGACGAGGTAGGCGGTCTCACGGGAGATCCATGCGTAGTAGTCCGCCTTGCCTGCGAACGAAACCCAGACCAGCAGGACCGAGACGCCCGCGGTGAGCAGGAGCGCGCCGAGCCAGTCGATGGAGACGTTCTCCTTGCGTTCGGTCTTGATGTGGAGCGTCTTCTGGAGCAGTCCGAGGGCGATGACGGCCAGCGGAACGCAGACGAAGAAGCACCAGCGCCAGCCGAGGGGGCTGTCGACGATCACGCCGCCGAGGATCGGTCCGCCGGACATGGACACAGCCATGACAGCGCCGGTGTAACCGGAGTAACGGCCGCGGTCACGCGGGGAGACGATGGTGCCGATGATGGCGATGACGAGTGCCGTCAGACCACCCATGCCGATGCCCTGGATGACACGGGCGACGAGCAGCAGTGGCACGTTGTGTGCAAAGCCTGCGATGAGCGAACCAGCGACGAAGATGACGATCGCGCTCTGGACCAGGACCTTCTTGTTGAACAGGTCGGCGAGCTTGCCCCAGATGGGCGTCGATGCTGCGTTGGCGAGCAGAGCGGTGGTGATGACCCAGGAATATGCGGTCTGCGAACCCTGTAGGTCACCGATGATGGTGGGCAGTGCCGTCGAGACGATGGTGGTGCTCAGCAGCGCGGTGAACAGCGCGGCGAGCAGTCCGGTGAGGGCCTCGAGGATCTGCCGGTGGGACATGGCGTCGGGATCGGCCTGTTGAATATTGGGCGGAGCTTCGGTGGTTGACATTGTTCTATCTCGCAATCAGTTTCAAGTGCGCTGTGTCCTGCGCGTCTTCGTTGAATGTGTTGTTGAGTTTCTGAATCGAATCGAGGGCGGCCAGCGCCTCCGTTTCGCTCCAGTCGCTCAACATCTCGCGCAGTCGATTCGCGCGACGGTCCCAGATGACCTTGAGCTTCTCGCCGCCGTCGGACGAGACACGCACGCGTGATGCGCGTTTGTCGTCGGGATCGGGCGTTCGGTCGATGTATCCGAGATCCACCAGGTCTGCGATCTGCCGGCTGAGGGCGGACTGGCTGACGCAGAGCCTGTTGGCGAGGTCGGTCTGTCTGCATTCACCCTCCGTCGCGAGGATGGCCAGAACTCCGGTCAGTGCCTGCGGCAGGGGTGACTCCTCATCTCCGGTGGTCACGGCCCGCTTCAGCGCACGACCGAAGAGAAATACCTCTTCGACCAACGCTTCCGCGGTGGTAGTTCTTACTGCCATGAGGGCTCCAACGGTTCGAGTCAATTACTTGCTGTCCGCAACCATATAGATAAATAGATGAGGTAAACAACTATTTTACCTATCTCGTGGGTCACACCGACGGCGAGAACGGACAATCCGATCGACACCGCGTGCGACGGTAGGGACTACCCCGAAGTTGGCGTGAACATTCCGCGCTCGATGGTCATGATGACGCCGTCGCCCACTGCGGGGCGCGGACCGCGCACCGAGCAGCGGAAGTCGACCCCGTGCGAGTCGACGACGACGTCGCTTGCCTCTCGGCCGAACAGAGACGACGTGATCACGCCTGCGCCACAGTCGTGAGGTGAACCTGGACCGAGGGCGATGTCCGACGGCATGACGGTCAACGTCCCACGGCCCTGCCTAGCGCCTTCGACGACGTCGAGCACTATTTCCAGCGGGTGATCGTCGGCGTGGAATCTGCCGCCGTCGACGACGCCGGTGATGATGTTGGCGTCGGACAGGAACCGTGCGACGAACGCCGAGGATGGCTGCTGCACCAGTTCCTCCGGGGTGCCGATCTGCGCGATCGAACCACCGTCGAGCACCGCGACACGGTCGGCCAGCGCCAAGGCTTCGTTCCGGTCGTGCGTGACATGGATGACGGTCAGTCCGGCGGCGCGCGTCAGCGAGCGAAGTTCCAGTCTGAGTCGGTCGCGCAGAGGCTCGTCGAGCGCGGAGAGCGCCTCGTCCAGCAACAGTGCCCGCGGCGTCCTCGCCAGAGCCCGCGCCAAGGCAACTCGCTGCCGTTGACCTCCGGACAACGTCGAAGGATCCCTCGATTCGAGACCGGGTAGGCCGACGAGTTCGAGGACTTCGCTCACACGCCGCTTGCGATCCGAGCGCGACATCCCGGCGAGCTCCAACGGGTAGGAGACGTTCTTCCCGACGGTGCGGTGCGGCCACAGAGCGTGCTGCTGGAACACCATGCCCAGTCCGCGATGCTCGGGTGCGATCGGGCGACGCCCACCTGCGACGACGTCGCCGCCGATGGTGATGGTGCCCGACGTCGGCGTCAGAAATCCCGCGACCGTGCGCAGCAGGGTCGTCTTACCGGAGCCGGACGGACCGACCAAGGCGAGGAATTCGCCGTCGGCGATGCGGAGGTCGATGCCGCGCAGACCGACGGCGCCACCGGGATATTCGAGGTCGACGGCATCGAGGGAGATGGCGGACATCAGGCATTCTTCTTTCGGTCGGAGACACCCGCGACGAGGCCGAGTCCGGCGATCCCGACCAGGGCGACGAGAAGGGACAGGGCCGATGCCGCGTTGTAGTCGCCCGCCTGCTGCAGGTTGAAGATCGACACTCCGAGGGTCTGCGTGCCGGGGGCGACGAGGAGAACCGACATGGTGAGCTCGCGCACCGCCGTCAAGCCCACCAGAACGGCACCGGAGGTGGCAGCGGGAATCGTCATCTTCCACGAGACGTCGTACAAGGCTCGTGCGGGTGAGGCGCCGGAGGAGCGGGCGACCTCTTCGAGTTGGAGCGGCGTCGAGAGCAGCGGCGCTCGGACGGCCTGCACGACGATCGCGAGGAACGCCATGACGTAAGCGCACAGGATCACCCAGCGGGTGTCGAACAGGCCGGTCCAACGTCCGACGATCAGCCATCCGACTGCGATGACCAGGCCCGGTATGGCCTGCGGGAGCATCGCGACGAGGTCGAGGCCGGTATTGTCCCGTGAGCGGGTGCGCGTCGTGACGACACCCAGAGTCAGGCCGACCACTCCGCAGATCACCGCGGCGCCGATCGCCAGCATCAGCGAATTCTGGATACCGACAACCGTTCCAGGGGCAGTGACGGCTGCGACGATGGAATCGAGAGTGAGGTTGGCCCACGTCAGGGGAACGCCGGGCGCGGGCAGCAATGCCTGGGTGGCGAGCGCGAAGATCGGCAGGGCCGTGATACTTAGTGCGAGAAGCCAGGTGGCGACGCCCACCGCCGACCGGCTGCGCCCCAGCGCGAGCCGAGTCGGGGGAGTGACCGGTCCGTCGAGAGCTGCACTGCCGCGGCTGAGTCCTCGGTCCACCGCAACCGCGACCACTGCCAGCAGCAACAGGACGATGCCGATGGCCGAGACCACCTCCAACGGCTGTGCGACGGTTCCCGATTGGATGAACCGATACACCATCGTCGACAACGTCACGTATCGGTCCGGCAGTCCGACGAGGGCGGGAATCCCGAAATCCGCCAGATTCGAGACCGCAACCAACGTGAACGACGCGACCGCGGCCGGCCGAAGCAACGGCAATGTCACGTACGTCAGTGCGCGCAGCGGGCGTGCCCCGGACATCCGCGCAGCCTCTTCGAGGTCACCGGGAATGCGGCGCAGTGCTGCTGCGACGATCAAGTACGCAATGGGATAGGAGTGGATGGTCAGGAGGAAGACCACGCCGTCTCCGCCGTAGACGTTCCACAGTGGTCCGCCGAACCGTTCGGCCCAGAACTTGTTGATCATCCCGCTCGGCCCGAGCAGGCCGGTCCACGCGATCGCCCCGACGAACGGCGGAATCAGCAACGGCGACAGCAGGACGAGCCGCAGCACCGAGCGACCGGGAAGATCCGTCCGGTCGAGCAGCAGGGCCATCGCGACGGCGATCACCACGGCGAACAATGCCGACAGTCCCGCCGACACGACGCTGTTCACGGCGGCGTCGACGATCCCGCCGTCGATCAGTTCACGAACATGGTTGCCGCCCAGCCCGATCGATACCACGGCAGCAATGGGCGCCAGGATCGACACCGACACCACGACCCACAGGAGCAGTCTGAGGGACACCAGACCACTCACATAGGGGTTACCCGACAAGTTCGTTGAACCTCTCGACCGCCTCGGGCTGAGATGCCGTGATCTCGGCGAGATCGGGGTTCAGCAGGTTCAGATCGTCGAGAGCCGGTGCGCCGTCGGGGGTTCCGACGTCACCGCGCACGGGAAGGTACTGTTGCTCGACCGCGAGTTCCTGGCCTTGCTTGCTGACGAGGAAGTCGACGTACTTCTTCGCCGCGTCCTGATTCTTCGAATCGGCGAAGATGCCCGCAGGCTGGGAGATGTACGGAACACCGTCCGTCGGGTACTCGAGCGCGATGGGCGAACCCTTCTCCGCCAGTTCGCGAACCAGATAGTCGACGACGATCCCGATCGGCTGAGTGCCGGCCGCAACGGACTGCCCGACGGGACCGTTGCTCTCGGCGACGATCGGTTCGTTCGCGGCCAGGCCTTCGAGCCACGGCTGACCGAGCGACTCCTCGTTCAACCACACCGCCGTGTTGAATGCCGCCGCACCGGAGACATCCGGATTGGGAAGAGTGATCTGCCCCTTGTACTTCGGGTCGGCGAGTTGCTGCCACGACGTCGGTGGCTCCGACACGGCACCCGTGTTGTAGGCGATCACCGTGGGGATGATGCGGGTTCCGACGTAATATCCGTCCGGATCGACGATTTCCTGGTTCAACGCGGACACGTCCGCGGGGGTGTACTGGAGCAGCAGGTTCTCGTCCTTGTACCCCTCGAACGTCGGTGCGTCCGCAGCCAGGAGCACATCCGCGCCGATCGAACCCGTCTCACGCTCGGAAGCGATACGCGCATTGAGATCTCCGGTGCCGGCGCGGTAGACCTGCACCTCGATGTCCGGATTCGTGGCAGTGAACTCCGCGTTGAGTGCGTCGATCTTCGCCTGCGGTTCGGAGGTGTACACCGTGAGGGTCCCGCCGCTGGACTCCGTGCTGTCGACAGTCGGGTCGGCTGGCTCGGAGCACGCGGACAGCGCAGCTATCGAGGCAATCGAAACGAGGACGCCCACGACCGGGCGGCGAAAAGGTATCACGTGACAAGCTCCTGACGAACGACGAAGCTGACATCGTGACCGTCCCGAACGACGCGAGTCGGTCGCCGCGGGAAACGCGAAGTGGACGGGGCGTGAAGGACTACGCCGTCGTTGCCAGAGCCGCAGCCAAACCGAACGCCACAGCAAGCACGCAGACGTGGAGAGCAGCACGCACGGTCGACTCGTCGGCTTTCGTGCGATGCGCGGCCACCGACACCAGCCAGGTCGCGCGCAACCGTCGGGCAAGCACCACGAGGACGACGAGAAGAACGGTCTTGCCGAGGACGATACGGCCGTATCCGGTGTCGAACAGGGCAGGCAGACCACCGAGTTTCACAGCAGCGTTGACGGTTCCGCTCACGGCGAGAGTCCACACCGACCACCACGCCAGGCGCGAATACACGGGCAACACTGCGGCCCAGGCGCCCCGGGCACGCAAGGTCAGGGCCATCGCGGCCAGAACGCCGATCCACACCGACGCCGCCACGGTGTGCACGGACACGAACAACGCGCCGAGGACCTGCTGCGACATGTGCCCGGTGACGGGACGCGCCACGAGCGCGACGACGGCGAGGACGACGACGGGTACCGGGGACAGATCGCGCCGACGCCGCTGCGTCGGCGCCGAAGGTGGCGCCGTCCGATACGCGAACAGCGAATACGCCACTGCCGCGGCGGTACAGAGGATCGTCACCACACCCAACTGCCCGACGGTGATGTCGGTCAGGAACGTCGCGAAGTTCGACACCGACAATCTTGCGATACCGCCCCCGAACGACTCGGTTGCTGCCGTCGCCAGCAGTGCCGTTTCCACCGCGGTCCACGTCCCGCCGACGACGACGGCGGTACGCCACACCGAAGGCTTCGATCGATCCGGAAACAGGTCCGTACGCAGCAGCGCGAGTCCGAGCATCGTCGCGCCGAGGCAGTCCGCGACGACGCGGAGCACCGACGACGGGTCGGGGCCGTCGGGGTGGGCGAGCAACCATGCCAGCCCCACCCCGACGATGCCCGCCGCCCCCGCGGCGAGCACCCACCACCGGCGGAACGCGTTCAGCTACTTGTCCTTCGGCTTGCGCAACGCGTAGGCGAGTCCGCCTGCGAAGACGAGGACACCCGCGACGAGGAAGATCCAGACGGGAATTCCCCCGCCGCTGCCGTCGTCGGACTCACCCTCCGCGGCGGCGGATGCGGCCGCGCCCGGCGTGCCGGATCCTTCCGCGGTCAACGTGAATCCCAGTGTCCCACTGATGGGGTGACCGTCGGCCGACGTCACGCGATAGGCGATCGTGTACTCGCCGACCGGTCCGAGTTCGCCGACGTCGACGACGATGCTCTGTCCTTCGATGCGCGGGTCGCCCTTGGACCACAGGTTGCCGTCGGGTCCGACGACGTTCAAGGTCGCGAACTGCGACTGCGGAACCTCGTTGAACGAGATCGACACCTGCGCCGGGCCGGACGCGATCTCGGATCCGTCGGCCGGGTTCGATCCGGTGACCACCGAGTGGGCGGATGCCGTGGGTGCGCCGATCAGCAGTGCCGAGATCGCGAGCACCGCGACGATCAGTTTCCTCATGACCGGCGTCCTCGCACAGTCGCGCCGATGCCGAGTGCGGCACCGAGAGCTCCGAGTACCAAGGCTCCGCCGGCGAGCCACCGGGCGGTCGTGTCGGAATCGGAACTCTGTGCTGTCTCCGTCGAATCCGACGCCGCGGCGGAATCGACGGAGTGACCGCCGTGTCCGTCGGAACCGGCGGCTGCGAGTGTCAGCGACGGCGCCGGGTACTCGGGCTCGCTACCGTCGGCGGCCGGTTCCTCGGTCCACTCGACGACCTCGCCGTCGTTGTAGGTCTGAACGGCCGGGAAGCTGACGGTGTCTTCCTCGGGCAGAGGACCCGCGGACAGCAGGAACTGCTGGAATTGGCCGGGAAGCACCTCGGCGCCCGGGCCCGCGGTCCACGTGACCGCGGTGGCGCGGCCCTCGGCGTTCTTGTCCACTACCGAGGTCCACCCCGGAATGGGCTGAGTGCGTGCGGAATTGAGGCCCGGTAGTTCGACCCGGACCGACGACGTCGCGGCGGTGTCGGATTCGGTGGGGACGCGGAAGGTCAGGACGGCGTAGCCGCCCTGCGCGGCGTCGGGCGCGGCGACCGTCACGTGTGCGGAGGCTGCACCCGCTCCGACGACGAGGGCGAGTGACGCGGTGCCTGCGATGATCGAGGCACGACGAACGAAGCTGTTCATGGCATGGGTACTTTCTCGAAAGACGATGTGGCAGAGATGATCGGAGAGTCACGCCGGCGTCGGCGGGCCACGTCTCGAGATGGATGTCGTGAACTCGAATGGTGCACGGGGAAGTGGGCTCGCGATCTCGACGGCGAGCCCGGGTGGAACGGCGAGGCGTTGCGGCGGGTCCAGTACCGATCGGACGACGGCGGTGATGGGCCCGTACAGCCGCTCGGCTGCGCACACCAACACCGCAGCCAGCGCCGATGCGGCAACGTGGAATGCAGTCATGGCCGGGCTCGGCAGAATGGTATGGCCGTGCATCATCGCGTGCGGGTCTCCGACGACCAGGGCGACGTGCGACGCGAACTGGCCGAGCACCATCCCCGCGAGAAGCAGGGGCACGGTCGCGCGGCCGGACCGCGGCACAGCGGACACGGCGCCGATCCCGAGGCCCACGATCAGTACCAGCACAGCCGCGGAGCCCGACGGATACCCGCCGTCGGCCCACCCGTGCGCTGCCACGGACAGCGACACCGTCGTCGCGCCGACAGCTCCGCCGCGAAGCGAAGCAGCGGGCGACCTCATGGAACCGGAGGTACTACCGAACGCCGAGACGAGCCAGAAGGTCGGCTTCGATGCCGTCCAGCTCGGCCGAGATGGCGTTGTGCGCAGCCTTGCGACGTGCGGGAGGCATCTGTTCCGACGTCCGCACCGCGGTACCCAGATCCGTGAGGCGCTGGGAGATCGCGTCGGAGAACTTGCGGGTCTCGGCGTCGGAGCTGTTGGCCGTGACCTGGGCAAGCGACTTCTCCGAGCCGGCGATACGTGCGCTCAGCTTCGCGCCGTAGCCGCTGTACTCGCTCAGCTCGGCGGGGTTGACGCCCAGCTTGCCTGCCTTGCGCTCGTCCAGACGGTTCCGCAGAACCGCAGCACTGCGGTAGACGATGGGGGTCAGAACGGGGATCAACACCCGTGCAATCGAGATGTACTTGCGCACCTGAGCCGCGTTGAACGACCCCTGCAGCGCCGCCTTCTGCTGCGCCTGAAGAGTCCTGATCTGCGCCTTCTCGACGTTCTTCTGCGACTTGGCCTCGACCGCGCTCAGCTTGTTCTGTGCCTTCGCGATGGACTTCAGTTGCTTGCGCTCGTTCTTCGCTCCGAGCTTGGCCTCGAGTGTTGCCTTGTGCTTGAGCGCCTTGGCCTCGGCCTTACGAGTGGCACGACCCTTGCGCTTGCGGAACAACCCCATCGACAAGGCCCCTAACGTCAGCTTCGGTACGGTTCGGGCGCGGTATTCGCGCTGGCTGACACACAGCCTATCGCTGACGCAGCGGTGGGTCGCATGGGGCGTGTCGGTGGGGGGACATAGGCTCATCAACTGTGAACAGCCAGCCTGTCGCGGCGACACGGTCAGCCGGAATGCGGTCGTCGGTACTCATCGACGCCGGGTCCCTGACGCGGTGCCGTCACCGGCTGTACCTGGACACGGCCTACTCCGCGCTGCAGCGCGACGAACCGGAGAATCCCGGCGTCCGGCAACGGCGTGAGGCCGCGGCGGCCCACCGGGAGGCCACCCGTGCCGCCTTCGCAGCCACCGAATCCGGGTGGACGGAGATCGACGCCCCCGACGCCAGGTCGGCGTCGGAGATGACGATGGCGGCGTGCAGGCGCAAGGCCCGTTGGATCTGGAACGCCGTGCTTCCCCTCGATCACGAGCACGGTCGCCGCGGCCGCAGCGAGATGCTGATGCTCGATCCGTCCGGTGCCGGATACATCCCGGTCATCGTCGTCAACCACAAGGTCACCGACCCCGGCCGGGGAGCGACCACCACTCCGTTCGACCGATGGACACCGAGCGTCGACGAGACCCGCAAGGTTCGCAGTCAGCTGCGGGACCAACTGCGCCTCGCGCATCTCTACCGAATGCTCGAACGTGAGGGCCTCGCCTCTCCCACTGCACTCGGCGGTGCAATCGGATATCGCGCCGAGTGCATCCTCGTTCACGACCTCGAGACCGTGTTCGCAGAATACGATTCACGATTCGCGGACCGTCTCGCCGTCGCGCGGGGTGAGAGCTTCACCGTGCCCTCCCAGGTGAGCGAGTGTCGGTCGTGCTCATGGTGGTCGGACTGCAAACCGCAGCTCACCGCCAACCGCGACGTGTCGCTGGTGGCGTCGGGGATGCGTGCGGAGGTGTTGCGCGAGCACGGCGTCTTCACCATCGACGACCTCGCCGACTGGACCGGACCGGAACCGGAGGACTGGCCGTTCGGCAGCTTCGACGACGCCGTTGCCGCAGCGACGGCGTGGCGCGCGGATGTTCCGCTTCTGCGCCGGACCGAGAGAACGACGGTCCACCGCGCTGACGTCGAGGTCGACGTGGACATGGAGAGCTACCAGGAGCACGGCGCCTACCTGTGGGGCACGCTGCTCACCGAGCAGGGAGGGCAGCCCCCGGTCTACCGAGGATTCGTCACGTGGGATCCGCTGCCGACCGTCGACGAGGGGCGATCGTTCGCGGAATTCTGGGGCTGGCTGATGGGCAAGCGCCGTGACGCCGCCGAACGCGGTAAAACCTTTGCTGCGTACTGCTATTCGCGCCAGGCCGAGGACAAGTGGCTTCTTGATTCTGCCCGACGCTTCGGCGCCGTTCCCGGCGTTCCCACCGAGGCCGAGATCCGCGAATTCATCGACAGCGAACAATGGGTGGACATCTACCAGGCAGTCAGCGACCAATTCATCTGCCCCGGCGGCAAAGGGCTGAAGAAAATTGCCCCCGTCGCCGGCTTCACCTGGCGTGACGACGAAGCCGGCGGCGAGGCGTCCATGGGCTGGTACCGCGACGCCGTCGGCTACGACGGGGAACCCGACCTCAGTCAGCGCGAACGGTTACTCGTCTACAACGAAGACGACGTCCAAGCCACGAAAGTCCTGCGCGAGTGGATGACCGACCGCGCGGACCTCGAAATCCCCACCCTCGAATCCTTGCGCGCCGGAGCCTGAAATCGGGGCTGCCGGAACCCGGATGCCCTTACCGCGGCGCCATGCGGATTGCGCCGTCCATGCGGATGGTTTCGCCGTTGAGGTAGTCGTGCTCGGCGAGCATCTGCACGAGCTGTGCGTACTCCGCCGGCTGTGCGAGACGCGAGGGGAACGGGACGCTGGCTTCGAGGCCCTTGCGGTATTCCTCGGTAACGCCGGCGAGCATCGGGGTGTCGACGATTCCGGGGGCGATGGTGTTGACGCGGATGCCGACCTGGGCGAGGTCGCGGGCCGCGGTGATGGTCATCGCGTGCACGCCGCCCTTCGATGCCGTGTACGCGATCTGGCCGATCTGGCCTTCGAAGGCGGCGACGGAGGCGGTGTTGACGATGATGCCGCGCTGCCCTGCGTCGTCGACCGTCGGGAGTGACTGAATTCGGTTGGCGGCGAGGCGCATCACGTTGAACGTGCCCAGCAGGTTGATGGTGATGACGGTGCGGAAGAGCTCGAGCTCGTGCGGGCCCTTCTTCGACAGGATGCGTCCCGCCCAGCCGACACCGGCGCAGTTGACGACGATGCGCAGGGGCACCCCGGACGCGGTGATGGTGTCGAGGGCTGCCTCGACGTCGGCTTCGCTGGTGACGTCGGCGGCGATGAGCGTGACACCGTCGGGCACGTTGTCGCCCGCCCGCTCGATCGACTGCGCCAGGTCGAGGCCGAACACCGTCACCCCGGCGTCGGCGAGGCGCTTGGCCGTTGCCGCACCGAGGCCGGACGCCCCGCCTGTGACCAACGCTGCTGTTCCCGAAATCTCCACGTGCACATCTCCTCGACTAGAGCGGTGGACGATCGGCGCAAACGATCAGCGCTGACCGTGATTGTCTCGTTCTGCACCATAACCGGACAGCAGTGAGTCGCAGCCGGCGGAGTGACAGAAGTGCAGTGGATCACACTCGGTGTCAGTGGCTGATTTCGCGAGCCCGACCGTCGTGCTCGTACTCGATTCGGTAGGTCCGTTCGGAATCGACCAGCATCGTGGCGAGGGCGGGACGCCCTGCCGGGAGCAGTCGCACAGTGGCCGATCCGCTCGCCATCCCGTCGATGTGCTCCGCTGCGGAGTCGACGACGAGGTCGCGCACCGCGGGGTCGAGTTCGACGTCGGCGCGGTCGTCGAGGAGTACGACGCTGACTCCGCGGTCGCGTGCCGTCCGCACCGACGTACGTAGTCGATCGGTGACAAGAGCGCGCGCTCGCAACGAATCCCGCAACTCGGCTTCGAGCAGGGTGTACGACGCGATCTCCTCGGGAGCCAGGTCGGGGCCGTGGACGGTCCGTTCGAGGAGTGGGCGAGCGAGTTCGTCGAGCCGACGCAGTTGCGAGTCACGCTCTTCGAGCACGGCTGCGGCGGCCGCCTCGGATGCGACTCGCGACGTCGACTGGTCACGCAGCGCGAAAACGGAGCGAGCGAGGGGCCGGAGGGTGAACGCGAAGAACGTCGACATCAGCAGCGGGGCAGCGTTGATGACGCCGAAGGCGATGCCGTAGGCGGCGCCCTGCCCGGTCTGGACGGACCAGAAGATCGTCACGGCAACCGTCGTCCCCAGTCCGGCCCACGCTGCCGACGTTCGTCCTCGCACGCACAGGGCCGTGAACAATGCGACGCTCGTGCCCAGCGGCCAGGTCTGCAGTGGGCTGCTGACCGGAACGGGAATCACGCTGTAGGTCAACGCGCAGCTGACGGGGCCGAGGGCAGCGATGAATACGGTGTACCGCCACGGCAGTGGATCTCCTGGTGCGGTGATCATCGTGACTGCACCGATCGAGCACAACCCAGCGGAGACGAAGATCGGCCACGGGGAGCTCACTCCCTCCAACGTCGCTGCGGCGCAGAGAAAACACGTGAAGATGTAGAGGGCGACCAGTCCCGTCGCGAATCGCGACCGCAGTCCGATGAGGTCGCGAATATCCTGACCCGAGCCGTCCTGACACGCGTCGTGCGTGCTCCGGGTGCCGTTCACGACGGTGCCGACCAGTGCAGTGCCACCGTCGTGCCACCGTCGTTCTTGTCCGACTCGACGCGCGCGGAGCCACCGGGCAGGCTGCGCATGCGTCCGACGATGCTCACCGCGATCCCCATGCGATGCGGCGCGACCGAGGTGGGGTCGAACCCGGACCCGTCGTCGGACAGCACGATGGAGATGTCGTCCCTCGTCAGCGACAACGTTGCGACCCGCGTCGCGTCGGAACCTGCGTGCGTGACGCTGTTGCGAACTGCCTCGGCCAAGGCGGCACTGGCCGTGCGGATGACCTCGGCGGGATACAGAGCGTCGGTGCGTGATTCGACGGCGATTTCGATCTCCTCGTCGACATTCGTTGCGGCCGAACGTAACCGGGCGAGCGCCTCGTCGACATCGAACGTCGTGGCGGACGAGTGGTTTCGCAGCGAGTCCAGCTGAGCGAGAGTGTGCTCGGTCTGTCGGATCACGCCCTCGGTGCGTCCGAGGCGAGCCACCGCGAGAAGGGAGGACAACACGCCGTCGTGGATGAGGGCGTCGAAACGCTCACGCTCGACGGCGCGGGCGCTGACGGCAGCCTCCGTCGCCGCCTGTCGGTGGGTGGTTTCGCGCGTGCTGTCGAGAATGCGTGCGGTGCGGATGACGCCCAAGGTGGCGGCCACGAAGATGGAGCAGAACATCAGCGCGAACGTGATGTCCGCCAGCAACGGGCCGTCCAGCAGTGGACCACGGAGAATGTTGATGCTGAGCTGAACCGAGACGACAGTGACGGTCAGCTGTGCGAAAGCCAACCATGACGGCAGCGACGCGGCCGCGGCCAGTCCCGCCAGGCCGGGGAACGACGCCAGGGGCATTCCGTTGGTGTCGACGACGGAGCTGTCCCACGCCAGCCACCAGCTCAGCGCGGCGGCCAGGAAGGTGAAGGTCGCTACGGCACCGGTGACGCGGATCCACCTGGTGTCCGTGGCCAGGGAAGCCACTCCCATGGACAGACCTGTTCCGAACACGGCGACCATCGCTGCGGGCGTCCACCAGGATTCCGTCACGTAGGCGGTGCGGAGGAAATCCGGCAGCAGAATCGCGAAATAGATGAGGTAACCGGCGGCGACGAAGCGCGCTACCGTCCGGAGAAGCCGATCCGACGACGTGTTGTCGTCGTGGGTGGCGCGGCGCGTCCTGCTGGGATCGTGGTCGATGGTTGTCATGTGCCCCTGGTTCTGATCGGGGCAGATGATACGTCGATTCTTACTTGTCGTTCAATACCTCGACCGGCGTCGGGCGACGGCGCCGGACGGTTGCGATTGCTCCCCACACCGCTGCCGACAGGACGAGAACGACGCCGCCGGAGATCACGGGCGCGGACGTTCCGGGCATGACGCCCTCGAAGAACAGCGAGACGCCGAACACGAAGAAGAGGATTGCGGCACCGAACTGGATGATGCGTTCGGGAAGATGCTTGCCCAGGACCGCGCCCACGACGATGGCGAGGGCATCGGCTGCGACCATGCCGACGGTAGAGCCGATCCAGACGCCGACCCAGTTGTTGTCCGCGGCGAGGGTGACGGTGGCGAGCATGGTCTTGTCGCCGAGCTCGGCCAGGAAGAATGCCGACGCGATTGCGATGAACGCCGAGCGGGTGACCTTGGAGGCTTTGTCGCCTTCGTCGTCGGAAAGCTTGTCTCCCTTGAGGGTCCACAGTCCGAAGACGACGAAAGCGACTCCGGCGACGATCGAGATCAGGTGGGTGGGAATCGAGAGTCCGAGGAAGTGCCCGACGGCGACCGACACGAGGTGGGTGACGGTGGTGGCGATCGTGATGCCGCCGATGACGACGTACCACTTGTAGCGCAAGGCGAACGTCATGGCCATGAGCTGCGATTTGTCGCCGAGTTCGGCGACGAAGATGACTGCGAAACTCAACAGCAGCGCGGACAGCATGTGGAGGCACTCCTTCGGTCGTCTGAATGACCGAAGGTCTCGCCCACCGGCGCCGAGCACGCAGCCTGTGCGTGAGCGGTATCGGTTCACGGTGCCGGGCCCGATTGCGGACCAGTATGTCGACACGATGATTGGGGGCTACTCCCCTTCGCTGCACTCCACAGTAGGAGGAGGTAGTCGAAAAGTCCAATGCCGCAGCAAGTTTGGGAACCCGAAAACTCTTGTACGGGCCACGTTCAGGACGCGAGGAGCATGGCCAAAACTGCAGTGTCGGGATCGCTGATCGGGTCGAGGCCGATGCGGCTCACCATCGAGGTCACGGTGCCGTCGGATTCCGCTTCCACCCAGGCAGCGCGATGATCGAGACCGAGATGCGGCAGGCCGGGAAGGAGGACACACCCGGACGCCGCGCCGGCGCATTCGGGGAGTGACGGGGTGGTCTCCGACGGCGGATGCAGCATCAGAATCGCCGCCGGCTGGTGGTGCGCGAACCGCTCGGGTGTGACAGCAGTCTCACCCACGATGGGCCCCTCGGCGAGGACCAGCCCTATCGTTCCCGGGGCCGGATCGTCGGGAAGCTCCTCGCGAGCCCCGAAGACCGTCGACGTTGTGAGCAGGCCCGGCATCGATGCGACCTGGACGGCCAGCACGAGAAACTGCGCCCATTCCTTCGTCGTGTCCGGCCACCGCCCGGAGATCACGAACCCGCGCAGAAGCCCAGCGGCATGGAAAGGGGAAACGCCGATCAGATCGCGATCGCTCATGTGCACTCCTCGTTCGCCCAGAAATATCCGGTACGCCACGCTGGGTACACCCCAATATGAACCAGAAACGTGCTGGCACACAAGACGTGTCGAGTGCTAACGAAGGGAAACACGAAAAGGGCCATCACGACGATGCGTGATGGCCCTCTGCGGTGCGGAAGACTTACGGGAAGATCAGACCGGGGGTCTTCGACGTGGCTGCCTCGAAGCGGGCCTGAACGTCGGCCCAGTTCACGACGTTCCAGAACGCCTTGACGTAGTCGGCCTTGACGTTCTTGTACTGCAGGTAGAAGGCGTGCTCCCACATGTCGACCTGGAGCAGCGGGATGATGCCCAGCGGCACGTTGGCCTGCTGATCGTAGAGCTGGAACGTCAGCAGCTTCTTGCCGAGCGAGTCGTAGCCGAGAACGGCCCAGCCGGAGCCCTGCAGACCGTTGGCCGCCGCGGTGAACTGTGCGCGGAACTTGTCGAACGAACCGAACTGATCGTCGATGGCTGCGCCGAGTTCACCCTCGGGCTTGTCGCCACCGTTGGGGGAGAGGTTCTTCCACCAGATGGAGTGGTTGACGTGGCCGCCGAGGTGGAACGCGAGGTTCTTCTCGAGCAGGAAGATCGAGCCGTGATCCTCGGCTTCGCGGGCTGCAGCGAGCTTCTCGAGCGCAGTGTTGGCGCCGGCGACGTACGTTGCGTGGTGCTTGGAGTGGTGCAGTTCGTTGATCTCGCCCGAGATGTGTGGCTCGAGGGCGGAGTAATCGAAATCAAGGTCGGGCAAGGTGTACTCGGACACGTGGTTCCCTTCTTTGTCGACGCCGGCTTCATCGATCGAAGCGCGGCGCGTAGTGCTGCGGATCTTCTCTCGGGTTCAACCCAATCTCATTACTACCCCCAGTGCAACTGTTGTACTCGAGACTCATTTCTCGGAATAAAACCGCGCTGCCGCGGCAGCCTCGGGAGGTCACGGCGAGGTCACGGCTCGGCGTCACGATTGGTCCGGCAGGTGAACAGGAATCTAGACTGGCCGCCGTGAGCCCCCATCGCAGGTCGACCGATGCGGTCGACGCCCGACAGGCGGTCACGGACGTCCATGCGCCGAGGGTCCAACTCGACGGCGCGAACCTGCTGCGGTTGATCGCGGTACTCGCCGTTCTCTACTCGCACATCTCGTTCTACCTGATCGACGACCGCGGCGAAGGCTGGTGGATGATCGACGTCGTCTACCGGGTGTTCGTCCAGGAAGCCGGCCTCAACAACCATCTCTCGTTCGTCGGCGTCGCGATCTTCATGCTCCTGACCGGCCTGCTGGTGACCCGCTCGGCGATGCGGCAGTCGCGACGCGATTTCGCAGTCAGCAGGCTTTCTCGCCTGGTCCCGGCGCTGTGGGTGTCCGTCGCGCTGGCCATTCTGCTGGTACGTCTGGGAATCAACGGCATGTTCAGCGGTCAGAACGGGATCAGCAACTCCGAAGCCGCGCTCAGCTTCGTGCTCGGCGGGTTCTTCCTGAAGCCCGAAGTCGCCGTACTGGGCGTCACCTGGACGTTGACGGTCCAGCTGATGTTCTACCTGTACTGCATCGCGGCCCGCGACATCCTGCGGAAGTGGCCCGTCGTCGTTCCCCTCGTCGGGGCCTTCCTCTGCGCGGCCGTGCTGATCTACAACCTCTACATCCCGCAGCCGTGGTCGGTGCCGATGCTGTCGAAGATCGCCGCGACGCTCCCGACGCTGTTCCTCGGGCAGATCATCTACCTCGGCTGGGCCCGGATCATCAGCTGGAGATGGGTCGTCGTCTCGGTCGTCGCGCAGGCCGAGGTGGTGCGACTGGCAACCGACGTCCACGCTTACTGGGCGGGCGACCAGTACATGTGGACCATCGTCGTCGTCACCGGTCTGGTCCTGCTCCTCGCGCGGTACGACGGCAGGATCGCGCACTGGGCGATCGTTCGCTGGACGGGCACCCGCAGCTACGCGATCTACCTGGTCCATACGCTGGTTCTCTACCGGGTGTACGAGAACGTCGTTCCGTACACCGGACCGACGGGCGCGGTCGTCGCGTTTCTCGTCGCCACGGCCGCCGTGTCGGAAATCGTCTACCGCTGGGTCGAGACTCCCGCTGCACGCTGGCTGGGCGCCCGGTTGCGTCGACCCGCGCACGCCTGAGGGCAGGCGTGCGCGAGCCGGGGCCGACGAATCAGAGCTGAGGCATGACCTCCGACGCCACCAGTTCCAGATGGTCCAGGTCGGCCAGGTCGAGGACCTGCAGGTACACCCGGGATGCTCCGAGCTCGCCGTAGCGTCCGATCTTGTCCACCAGTTCTGCGGGGGAACCGGCCGCACCGTTCTCCCGCAGCTCGGACACGTCACGACCGATCGCGGCAGCGCGGCGGGCGATCTCCTCCTCGGACTTGCCGCAGCACAGCACGAGCGCGCTCGAATACGCCAACTCGCGTCCGGTCTCGGACGCCGCGGCCCGCACTCGATCGAACTGCGTTCCGGTGGCCTCGAGCGAGGCGAACGGAATGTTGAACTCGTCGGCGTACTTCGCAGCCAGTGCCGGGGTGCGCTTCTTGCCGCCACCGCCGATCAGGATCGGGGGCCGCGGGGACTGCGCCGGCTTGGGAAGCGCAGGTGAGTCGACGATGGGGTAGTGCTTACCGTCGTACGAGAACGTCTCGCCGACGGGGGTCTCCCACAGTCCGGTGATCACGGCCAGGGACTCCTCGAGCTTGTCGAAACGCTCTCCCAGCGGTGGGAACGGAATGCCGTACGCCGTGTGCTCCTCCTCGAACCAGCCTGCGCCGAGACCGAAATCGACGCGGCCCCCGCTCATCGCGTCGACCTGCGCGACGCTGATGGCCAGTGGGCCGGGATAACGGAAGGTGGCCGACGTGACGAGAGTGCCGAGGCGGATCGTCTTCGTCTCGCGAGCAATTCCGGCGAGCGTGATCCACGCGTCCGTCGGACCGGGTAGGCCGTCGGAGTTCATCGCCAGATAGTGATCGGAGCGGAAAAACGCGCCGTAGCCCAGACTTTCAGCGGTCTGGGCGACGCGAAGAAGATCGTCGTAGGTGGCGCCTTGCTGAGGTTCGGTGAAGATTCGAAGTTCGATTGCGGCCATGGATTCGAGTCTAGGGAATCGAGCCGGGAGCGCTCCGCGCCTGTGGATGAAACCGGCAGATGCCCGGTTTCTGTGGATCGGTCTGTGGATAGTGTGGATAACTTCCTTGCTCTATCCACAGGGAACGGGTGGCAGGGCCGGTGGATTGCGTGACAAGATCGTTTTGTGTCTGCCCCGGATCTGCCCTCAGTGACCGTCGCCCAGCTGCCCACCGAGCTGAGCGAGTCGGTGATTCTGCTCGACGTCCGCGAGAACGAGGAATGGCAGCAGGGACACGCTCCCGGCGCCGTGCACATTCCGATGGCCGAAGTGCCGTCCCGCATCGGCGAGATCGACGCCGACGCCGACTTGTACGTCGTCTGCAAGGCCGGGGGGCGCTCGCTCCGCGTCGTCGAATACCTCGCGCAGATCGGATACGAAGCCACCAACGTCGACGGCGGCATGTCGGCGTGGCAGCACGCAGGCCGTCCACTCGTGCGCGACGACGGCGCCGAGGCGAGAATCGTCTAGTGTCCGCATTTCAGGTCTGTGCCCGCTGCGCGACGCGGTGGCCCGTCGGAACGCGACCGGCGGTGTGGTGTCCGCGCTGCCACGGCGTGCTGCTGTCCCCGGTGTCGGCGCAAGCGCCCGCAACCGGAACCCGCAACTTCCGCTGGGTCGCCAAGAAGCCGCGGAACAAGACCTCGCGGCCGGCCGGCTCGTCGCATCCACGCCGCACCGCGACACCGAAGTACGACGAGATCCCGCGCTGGGGTCTCATCGACCAGCCCGTATCGAACGTCCAGGAACGGGAACCGCGACTTCGACGCTGGGCAGGCGCCGCACCCGGTCTGCTGGTGCTCGCCGCATCGCTACTCGGCCTCGCCGCAGCAGCGGAGCTGTTTCGGTACGGAATCCTGCTGTACAACCGCACACGCCTCGTCGGGCAGACGACGCTCGTGACGTCCGACGCGGTGGTGCTGTTCGCCGAGACCGCGTCGATCGTCATCGGAATCGCCGCCGCCGTCGGCTCCGCATGCTGGTTGGTGGATCGACGACGAATCTTCTTCGAGAGAGCCGGAACACGTGACCCACGCTCGTCGCGCACCCTCTTCGTCGGAACACTCGTTCCGGTGCTGTCTCTCGCACTCCCCGGAGTCTTTCTCACCGAGCTGGCCGACGCCAAAGCCGGCGTCGACAAGCCACGCCTGGTCCGTGACATCCGCATCTGGTGGGGACTGTGGGTCCTGAACTGGGCACTCGTCGTCGCCGCATCCCTCTGGCGGCTGCGCGACTCCCTCCAAGCTCAGGCCGACGGCGTACTGCTCTCCGCCATCGTCGCCCTGGTGGGCGTCCTCACCGCCCTCTGGACCGTCCACCTCCTCCACAGCATCGACGGCCTCGGCTGGCGCGGCACCCACAAACCCTCGCCGACGCGATGGGTCATGTCGGTTCCACGTGAAACCGTCGCCGACGCCCCCCTCCCGGACCGAATGAACCGTTCGGTCACTCAGAGTGACCGAACGTCACGTTCGGTAACCGAAACGGAGAAGGCGGCGGCGTCGTGAGCGGAGATCGTCGCGGACCGTTCGTCGTTGCGCATCGCGGAGCGTCGGCGGAGAAGAAAGAGCACACGCTGGCTGCCTACGACCTTGCGCTACGCGACGGAGCCGACGGCCTCGAGTGCGATGTTCGGCTGACCCGCGACGGCCACATCGTGTGCGTGCACGACCGGAGAATCGACCGCACGTCCTCCGGTACCGGAATCGTCAGCGAGCTGGACTACGACACCCTCAAGGGCTACGACTACGGCGACGGCGCCGAGCCCGCCGATCTGCTGACACTCAGCGACCTGATTCAGCTGGTGCTGGACTGGACGTCCAAACCGACGAAGCTGTTCATCGAAACCAAGCATCCGGTGCGCTACGGGTCGCTCATCGAGAGCAAGGTGCTGGCGGAGCTGCACCGCTTCGGCATCGGCCAACCTGCGTCCGCCGACCATTCGCGCGCAGTGATCATGTCCTTCGCGGCCACCGCTGTCTGGCGAATCAGACGAGCCGCGCCGATGCTGCCGACAGTTCTTCTCGGCGACTCGTCGCACTACCTCGGGGGAGGTGCCGCGACCACCGTCGGAGCCACGGCAGTCGGACCGTCGATCAAAAGCCTGCGCGAGCACCCGTCGATCGTCGACCGCGCGGCGGCGTCGGGACGCGCGACGTACGTATGGACCGTCGACGACAAGGCCGACGTCGACCTGTGCCGTGAACTGGGCGTCGGGTGGATTGCCACCAACAACCCAGCGCGCACCCGTGCTTGGTTGGCAGGAGCGGAGCCTGCGGAGTGACTCGGTGGGGCAGGAGCGGAGCCTGCGGAGTGACTCGGTGGGGCAGGAGCGGAGCCTGCGGAGTGACTCGGTGGGGCAGGAGCGGAGCCTGCGGAGTGACCGGGTAAGGCAGGAGCGGAGCCTGCGGAGTGAGCTGGAGCTTTGGGCTTGCTGGACGTGCAGGTGGGGTGACCCTGTAGGTTTCGGGCGTGGGTAAGAGTAAAAGAAACAGTGGTCCGAAGCAGGACAGTAACCGCGCAGCGAAGCTTGCTCAGCGCGCGGCCGAGCGGGAGAACCTGTCCGCGGCGCCGGTGCGGCCGTTCCATGGTGTGCGGGCCGAGTGCGATCTCGTTGCGATGCGGGAGTTCGTTCCGTCGGCGACGGCACCGGTTGTGGTCGACGGTCGCACGCTGACGGTGGCGACGGTGTTGCCCGGTGCGGTTGCGGCGCTGGTGCGTGAGGAGAGCGGCGACGTGCGGGGCTTTGCTGGCCTGCAGGTTCAGGTGCATTCGCCGAATGTCGCTGCTGATCTGTCCAGTGCATTGTCGTGGGCGTCCATCGCGCAGCCGGGTGAGTCGTTGGAGTCCGCGGGGCCGGACGGCAACACTCCTGCGCTGTCGGAGGTGCTGGATCCGACGCTGGAACTCGACATCACGGTGCATCAGGATTTCAACTGGTGGCTTCCCGAGGGCGCTGAGCCCGCTGCCGATGTCGCGGCGACGGTGGAGCGTGCGAATGGAGCCATCATGCCGTCGGCTCGCCTCGAAGGTGAGGGCCTGACTGCTGCGTGGTGGGTCGATGCGGGCGACAAAGCGCATCTGCGGTGGGTTCGTCCGGAGAGCGAGGACGATCTGATGCTCGCGTTGGCGCGTCTGCACGCTGCCGGTGATCTGACGCTCGGCGAGGGCTCGCGATACGCCGGTTCGTTCCGGACGCACGGGCTGCTCGTGCCGGTGTTCGATCTGGATCCGGAGATGCACCCGACGGAATGGGTCGCGCCCACTGTTCGGTTCGGAAACAAGCTTGCCGAGGCTCTGGCTGTGGATGCGCCGCTGACCTCGGAGCAGCGGCGGTCGCGCGACGGACTGCGTGGGCGTCAGGTGACGCTGAGGTGATCCGTTGTGAGTGGAAATGTGTCCCCCAGGACACATTTCCACTCACGAGCGCGGGACGCGCGACTTAGATGGCGCCGCCGGCAGCCTGAGGTGCACCGCTGTCCGAGGGGACAGTGTTGCTGTACTCACGAGCAACGAACTGCTCGAGGTCGAACAGGTTGTGTCCGGCACGGTCCGCGACGTTGAGCAGCGTCTTCATGCTCGCAACTTCCTCGACCTGCTCCTTGAGGAACCACTGCATGAACTGCTCGCCGAGGTAATCGCCCTCTTCGCGTGCGGTGCTCGCGAGCGCGATGATCTGCTCGGTGACGGTCTCTTCCTGGGCCAGGGCCAGAGCGATCGGCTCGCGGGCGTCGGTGAAGACGGACTTGGCGCCGTCGACTCCGGTGAGCTCGACGGTGATGTCGCGGTCCAGGAAGTACTGGACGATCATCATCGCGTGGTTGCGCTCTTCGACGGCCTGCGCGTAGAAGTGCTTGGCCAACTGCGGCAGGTCGGTGTTGGCGAAGTAGACCGCGGTGGCGATGTACTGATGCGAAGCGTTGAACTCGTTCCGGATCTGATCGCGGAGGAGTGCGTGGAATTTGGAATGGTTGGTTTCTTTGACGTCTGCGCTCATGGTGAAGAGAATATGCAGGTCAGAGGCTATTGTCACCCAAGTTCACCCTTATTGAGGTCAAGGTTGCCTAAATAAGAGGGCCCTAATTCTTGACTATGACCAGCGAAAAAGTCATACTGCGCCGGCCTGTTTGGGGGCGTTTGTGGTGCGGTTCACTCGCGCGGCGGTCTCCCTCGCAACGTACGTCTCGACGTCGAACAGTTGATTGCCTGCCCGGTGCACGATGTTCAGCAGGCTCCTCATGCTGGCCACTTCCTCGACCTGCTCCTGCAGGAACCACTGCATGAACTGTTCGCCGATGTAGTCACCGTTGTCCCGTGCCGTGCGCGCAAGGGCCGTGATCTGCTCGGTCACCTGTTTCTCCTGGGCCAGCGCCAACTCGACTGGCTGGGCGACCCGGTCGAACTCGTCGACGACGTCGCCGATCCCGGAGATTCCGACCTTCACCTTCCGGTCGATGAGGTACTGCACGATCATCAGGGCATGCCCGCGCTCTTCGGCCGCCTGCGCGTAGAACCTCGCCGCGAGCTGGGGGAGATCATTGGTCTCGAACCACACCGCAATCGCGATGTACTGCTGCGACGCCGTGAACTCGTGACGCACCTGAGCGCGAAGAAGGTCGTGAAAAGCGTTGCTGCCGTCGCTCGAAGTCATGCACCCCAGATTACCGCTGGGGGTTGCTCGCGCCCGGTCGTTCCGCAGGCTCCACTCCTGTGACAGCACCCCCGGTCGTTCCGCAGGCTCCACTCCTGCGTCAGGGCCCTGACGTCCTGAGGTCCTCCGGGATCTGCTGGTCGTCGGCCAGCAGTCCGAAGAACTGCGAGGCGCGGTCGGAATCCCACAACAGGACGTTGCCGACGTCGGTGTTCTCGAATCCAGCGACGGGCACCGTCGTCGTGACGAGGTCTCCGCGCATGGCCCAGGCGAGCGAGCCGAGATTCCAGATGTGATCGCCGTCGTCGACGCTGAGGGATCCGGCGGCGTCCTTGACCAGCGGCCACAGACGGAACGGGTTGAGGAATGTCGACGGACTCGTCGCCTTGTCCAGCAGGGCGGACATGAACTGGCGCTGATTGTTCATGCGGTCGATGTCGGCGAGCGCGGTCGCGCGGGTGCGAACGAATCCGAGAGCGTCCGATCCGGCCAGCTCCTGGCATCCGGCGGGCAGGTCGATCCCGGCGAGGGGATCGGAAATCGCGTTCTGCAGGCAGACGTCGACGCCGCCGACAGCGTCGACGATCCCCGCGAAGCCACCGAAACCGATCTCGGCGTAATGGTCGATGCGTAGACCCGTCGCGCCTTCCACCGTCTGGACCAGCAGAGGCGCGCCTTCGAACGCGAATGCCGCATTCAGCTTGTCCTGGCCGTAACCGGGAATGGACACGTACGAGTCACGCGGGAGGCTGACCATTGTCGTGGCGCCACCACCCTCGGGAATGTGGATGAGAATGATCGTGTCCGTGCGCGACGGGCCGGTCTCGCCACCCGTCGACAGCGAGGCCTCCTGCTCGGGCGTCAAGCCGGTTCGAGAGTCCGAGCCGACGAGCAGCCAGTTGGTTCCCGGTGTGTCCGCGATGCGCCCGTCGTAGCTGGTGAGCGCGTCGACCCGGGTGAGCGAGCTGTCGACGTAGTAGACCAGTCCGCCGACGATCAGAAGCAGCACCAGGAACGTCAGGCCGAAGCGTCGACCCCAGTGCCGTTTCTTGCGAACCCGAGGAGGCTTCGCGGGCTCGGGGCGGCGCAGGGCCCGCTGCGGGGGCGGCGGAGTCCGGCGGCGTGGAGGTTCCTCGACGTACGGCCGGGGAGTCTGCCGCGGCGCGTGATCGCCGTCGTAGCGATCGGCTCTGTCACGAGGCGGGTACTGCTCGGTCGGGCGGTATCCGGCGGTGCGGTCGCGGGAGACGACTCCCGGCTCGGGTGCCTGCGACCACGCCTGCTGCGATGCCGGTGGCCGGTGCGAGTCCGGCCGGCCGTCGCGTCGAATGATCTGAGTGCCCTCCTGCCGCGGTGGGAGCGGCGGGCGAGGGCCGGGAGGGGGCGGCCGGTAGCCGTCGTGTGGTCGGCCGCCGGCGGGAGGTGGCCGGCGATCGACCGGAGGCGGCGGCTGACGATGACCGGGCGGGGGCAGAGAGCCGGCCGGCGGCGGAGGCCGGTAGCCGGGCGGGGGTGTACGACGCCCTGGATTTCGAGGCGCAGCAGGTGGACCCTGTGGCGGGGTGCCTCGTCTTCTGCGGTCGTCGTCGTTCACCCGTCGAATGTACCTACAAATCTAGGGTAGCCAGGAGAGATGGTCGCGGAGGAGGGCGTAGCCGACGAAAGCGACGATGTCGATGAGGGCGTGGGCGACGAGCAGTGGCCACAGACGGTTGGTCTTCTGCCAGAACCGTCCGAACACCAGGCCCATCAGAAAGTTCCCGACGCCGGCTCCGAGGCCCTGATAGAGGTGGTATGAGCCGCGGAGCAGGGCGGAGAGCAGCAGTGAGGAGTTCTCGCCGAGTCCGAGCTTTCGCAATCGGGAGATGAGGTAGGCGACGACGAGTATCTCCTCGGCGCCGGAGTTGGCGAAGGCGAAGGCCACGAGGGCTGGAATGCGCCACCAGGTGTCGTCGATCGTGCTGGGGACAACGGTGAGATTGAGTCCGACGGCGTTTCCGACGAGGTAGAACACCAGGCCTGGCAGGCCGATCAGCGCGGCGAGCCCGATGCCGGCGAGCAGGTCCTTGCCGAGCTTCGGTGTCGCGAGCCCGACGAGCCTCGGTCCCAGCCCGGCGCGCCACAGTAGGTACAGACCGAGGGCTCCCCACGCGCACAGTCGCAGGATGCGCAGTACCTGGTACAGCAGATCGATGACACCGAGGGAGGAGTTCGACGTGTTCAGCGCTACCGATCGGTCGGACAGACTGCCCGCGAGCAGGGCGTCTTCCACGAGCGAGAGGATGCTGCTCGCGCCGCTGAGGCCGAACGTCACCAGCAGAACGATGACGATCTCGATTTTGATCGCTCGTCGTTCTCGCGGATCCAACGGAGGGCCGTCGGGCACGTTCGGCGGGTTGATCCAGCCCTTCAGATCGATCACGAATCAAGTATGAGCTAACCCCGTGCGCGCAATCCGTTCAGGAACGGGCACCCAGCGAGTACACGGAGCGCGCGGCTCAGCGCCATGGTGTCGTCGACGGGTTCGGCGAAACCGAGCCGAACGTCGTTGTCCCCGTAGTCGCTTTCGATGCGCAACCGGATGCCGTAGCGATCGATGCCGAGAGGCCGGATGCGTCCCTGTCGCAGCGACGGCGGGAGGCGTCGGGCAAGTTGGTTGACGAGGTCTGCATGGTCCTCGTCGAGGTGTTGCAGCCAGCTGGTCTCCATCTCCCAGAACGGATCCGGCTCGGCGGAGAGCAGGTCGTCGACGGCAACCGGCTCGGCGCCGGTGCTGTCCGCGACGACGGCCGAGGTGAGGATCAGCCGCAGCAACACCGTCGAATGTCCGACGTCGAGCAGTGCGGGGTGTGGGTGCTCGGCGGCAACGGCACCGGCCATGGGTCGCATCAGCGACTCGGGCACGGGCCGTAGCTCGCCGCGCAGCCACACCAGCGAACGAACCGGCTCACGCAACGCCAGTGGTGCGTGATCGGTCAGTTCGAGGACAGCCGGGACCCCTGCACGGGTCGACTGCCACGCAATGGCGCCGGTAGCGGAATCGCTGGGCACCGCAAGCACTACTTCACCGTTGGACCGCAGGTGGTGAAGGCTCGTGACGACGGGTTCGCTGCCTTCGATCGCCAGAGCCGCACCCTCGGCACGCGCACAAGCGCTGCGGACTCGTTCTGCGGTCGACGGTCCGGTCGTCGTGGCGCCGATCATGGGCTCCTCCGATGCGGTTGCTAGTAGGTGAGGCAAACCTAAGTTAAATGACGGGAGCCGGTATCGCAAGTGCACGACGAAAATTCCTCCGCGCTAGCGTGAGAGCCGTGTCCATTCCCCTGACCCTGGGCGTGCCCCACCGACCGGAACCGGGGGCCCTCGTCGCCGGCCTCCTCCACCAGTGTTCCCGCAGTTCCGAGCGCGTCGAGCGCGATGCCGACGAGGTGACGAGCGGACCGGCGATCGTGTCCGCATCGGTGTTGCGCGACCATCCGGGGGAACCTGCGCTCGGCAGACTCGTCGTCGACCTCGACATCGATCCCGAGGAACTCCGAAGATCCCGCGCCGTCTACGAAGCCGTCCGGTTCCACCTCGACGTCGACGCCGAGACCATCGACGACGCCACCGCCCTGCGCGTCCCGTCGCCGCTGGTTCTGTTTCCCGACCTCGGTGACGGACCGACACTCGACGCGGTCACGCAGATCGTCGAAGCACACCGTATCCCCCGGTCTGATCGCGTCGGCGTCGCCGCGGCAGGTCGCCGACGTGCTCGCCGTCGTCGCCCACGCCGACGGCGGATTCTTCGCGCGGGCTCGGTCGGGTTCCGAGGTCATCGCGTTGCTGTCCGCCACCGTCGCAGCCCTGCGCGGTGACGACATCGCCACCGCATGGGCGAACCCCGACACGGCCGCGTTGGCGGCATTGAGGCCCGAGGCCGCGGAGGCGGTGCGGACGGTACTTCTCGGCATCGAGGTCGACGACGCCACCGCCGCGCATCACGATCTCGCGGCAGCGGGCTTGGTTCCGGCACCGTCGGCGTAATCTCGTCTTCCGTGCCCACAATCGCGTATTTCGGTCCATCGGGAACATTCACCGAGATGGCACTCGGCCAGTTCGAAGCGCAGGGCGTCTTCGCGGATCTCGGTTTCGTCGGAGATATCGAACGACGTCCACTCGGTAGTCCGCCGGCGTCGCTCGACGCGGTCCGCGCAGGCGACGTCGATGCAGCGGTGGTGCCCATCGAGAGTTCCGTCGAGGGTTCGGTCTCACCCACTCTCGACGCTCTCGGCGCGGGCAGCAGGCTGCAGATTCTCGCCGAAACCGAGGTGGACGTCGCGTTCTCGATTCTCGGCGCGCCCGGTGTCGCGCTCGCCGATGTTCGTACGATCCGTGCGTATCCGATTGCCGCAGCGCAGGTTCGGCAATGGATCGACGCCACGATCCCGGGTGCGGAGGTGCAATTCGCCTCCTCGAATGCCGCTGCGGCGGAGGATGTTGCGGCCGGGCTGGCCGACGCGGCGGTGTCCACGCCGCTGGCCGGCGAGAAAACGGGATTGCCGACGCTTGCCGCGGGCGTCGCCGACGTCGACAACGCGCGCACCAGGTTCGTGCTCGTCGCGCCTCCGAGATCCGCACCACCGCGAACCGGTGCCGATCGCACCGCGTTGGTGCTGATGCCGGACAACGTTCCCGGCGTGCTCAACCGGGCTCTTGCGGAATTGGGCATCAGGGACATCGATCTCACACGCATCGAATCACGTCCGACGCGTGAGCAATTCGGCACCTACTGGTTCTACCTCGACCTCGCCGGTCACATCGACGACGAAGCCGTCGGCGAGGCACTGCGTGCACTGCACCGCAAGATGAAATTGCGGTTCCTCGGATCTTGGTCCGTCGCGACGGGAACAGGGCACCGTCCTCCGTCGTTGGAGGAGGAGATCGAATGGTTGAGTGCGCTTCGCGGGGGTGCGCACCGAGACGAAGAGGAGGATCGATGACGGGCAAGCTCGTACTCGTCCGTCATGGACAGACGTTCTCCAACGTGGACAAGCTCCTCGACACGAAGCTTCCGGGGGCGCAGCTGACCGATCACGGTCACGAACAAGCCAGGCGCTACGGCGCCTCGATCGCGTCGACACCTCCGAGCGTTCTCGTCTCTTCCTTCGCGATCCGTGCCGTGCAGACAGCGACGCACATCGGTGATGCCACCGGACTCGATCCCCAGCAGCGCGAAGGTATTCACGAGGCGCAGGCAGGGGAATGGGAGGACCGGAGCGACGACGCCGCGCACAAGGGCTTCACTGAGATCTACGGCCGTTGGCACGCAGGCGATCTCGACGCCACGGTCCCTGGCGGGGACAGTGGGCGCAGTATCCTCGACCGATACGTGCCGGTTCTCGACGAGCTGCGGGAGCAGTACCTGACGTCCCCGGATTCCGCCGATGTCGTTGTGGTCAGCCACGGCGCCGTGATCCGGTTGGTCGCCGCCGTACTCGCCGGTGTCGACGGCACATTCGCCGCGGACAACCATCTGGACAACACCGAGACCGTCGAGCTGGTGCCGTCGGGAACAGGTTGGACCTGCGAGCGTTGGGGTACGTTCCTGCCGCCGTTCGAAGGCAAGGGAAGCACGACCGCGGACAACCCGATCTCCTAGAGCGGCCTGTCGATCAGCGCGCCCTGTCGATCAGTTCGGACAGGGCCGCTCTGATGCGGGTGTCGGTGCCGGCGGACAGGGTGGTCCAGTGGCTCCCGTCGGCAGCGCTGCTGGACGTCGCGGCGATCCGTCCCCGCGGGGTGTCGAAGAAGGCGACGGGGTGAGCGCCTGCCGATCTGTTGCCGGATTCGACGGTGACCGAGGTGATCTCGGCTTGTGCCGAACACATACTGATCGCCGACGCCACCTCCTGGGCCACGTCGGCGTCGATTCCGAGGTGGGCCAGGCGGGATGCCGTGGCCCCGGAGTCGGTAGGCGCAGCGTCGAGGGCCTCCGCGAGTCCGTCCGTCGGAGCCGACAATCCACGGAATTCCAACGGCCGGCCACTACCGAGCTCGGTGAACAGCTCGACGGCCGGGTCGGCAGCTGCGATCCGCAGCCGTAGACGGCCTTCCGTCTTGGTTGCGATCACGGTGCCGGTGCTGTTGGCTGCCAGGCAGATTCGTAGGATCGGACTGTCCTCCGTGTACGGCGTGGGGACCCGACGCGCCGATACGTACCATCGTGGCTGCTCGAGCATCCGGAGCCATGCCTCCAGGTCCGGGTGGATGAAGCCGTCGACAATCAGATTGTCCTGCACCAGGCCGGCATGACCGCGTGCGAGCGATTCGTGTTTCTTCTCGAACGAGTCGTAGCGAGGGAACACGTCGAGAACGACGGGCAACTCGACGATGCTCAAACTGTCGACGAGGAAATCCGTTCTGTCCGCGTCCAACTCGGCGAACGGGAGAGTATGGCCGAGCGGTTGGGTTCCCAAGTCGATCAACGATCGTTCCAGGACGGATCGGCCCCGATCACCGAGGGAGCAACCGTGCGCCCGTCGGAGAAATGCTCGAACTGACGTAGATAACCGGGTGTGTCGTGTTCGTCGTCTTCGTTGTTGCTGCTGTGGCCTGCGCCGACGGGTCCTGGGCCGTGGGCTCCGCGTGCCGCCGCGGCGCCGTCCGGCGCGGCAGAGCCGAACATGGACCCGGTACCGACTGCGCGTTCGCCGCCCACCCCGGGGCCCGAGCTCGGCGACCCTGCGACCGGACTCCCGAGTGAACCTGCAGCCGAACCGAATCCGCTGCCCGAGCGCAGCCCACCAGCGCCCGGCACGCCGACGTTCGACGCGGACACCGCACGGGTGGACGTCGTCCCCGCCGTCGGGGACTCTGTTCTGAACGAGGCAGGGGTCGACGCCTGCCCGGTGGAACTGGAGTTCGAGCTCATCAGCGACGACACCGCGGCGCTGCCGATGTTGGTTGCCGCCGATGCCACGGTGGTGACCGACGACCCGGCGACCGAACCTGCCGTGCTCGCAATCTGGCCTGCGGCACCGGCCAACGCGGGATTCTGCAGCGCGGAACCGACGGCGGCGAGAGCTGCCTGAGCCGGGGACGTGTTGGTGCTGAAGCCGAATATGCCTGTCTCCGAATGAGATCGTGCGGAGTCGATGGGGCGTCCCGCGCTGTCGATGCCTCCGCTCACGGCAGAGTCGTTGACGATCTTCGGCGGATGGTCGAACGATACCTGCAGTGCAAGGGGTGTCGTCGCGGCCTCGTAACCCTCCATGACCAGGCCCGCCCGGACGTCGAGGGCGCGCTCGGCGACTTCGAGCGCCTGGGCGCTCCCGTTGAGCGCACCACCGGCACCGTAGGCGGCGATCTTGGCGCTCTGCACGGCACCGATCTCGACGGGATTGGGCATGGTCAGCGCGGCCGTCGAGTACGCCGCGGCTTCGCCGGCAGCCATTCCGGATATCTGAGTGGCCTTCGCCGTGACGCCTTGCGTCCAGGCGAGAAAACCACCGAGTCGCTCCTGAGCGGCATTGGCGGCCTCACCTTCCCACCCCGCGGCGAGAACGGCCATCACGCGAGTGAGGGTGATCGAGGTGTCCGCGTACGCAGCCGCGACGGCCTGCCAGGCTCCGCCGGCAGCAGCCAACGGAGCAGCGCCCGCACCTGCCAACAGCGACGTCGAGTTGACCATCGCCAAGCGTGGCATCCACACCACACCGGTGACTCCGAGTGTCATCGTTTTGCTCCCAAGGATGAGTGGGCGTGAAAGAAGGTTCTTCGGCGCGCGGAGGTTCTCAGCTGCCCAGCGCTTTTCCGTGCTCGAACTCCACGTTGCGGTAGGCCGCCGCCTGCGCACGGAGGGCAGCTGCCGTCTCGATCAGTTCGCCCACCGCCTGGGCCGCGGCCGGGGAGAACGTGCCTGCCGAATTTCTGAAGAACCGGTTGGCGAGCAGAGAAACTTCCTCGCTACCGGAGGGAATCGGTTGAATGGGCAGTGACACCGCGGTGAGGTTCGCCTGCAACCGCGCGGCCGCGGCATCGAGATCCGCGGCAGCAGCGTCGAGGGCCACAGGGTCGACCCGCACGGTACCTGGCATGCTCACTCCTCGTTCAAGTTGTTCTCGCGATGCGGCGGCCCTCGTTGCCGAGAATTCGCCCTTCGTATGGATTGGACGAGACCGGAACCCGATCGGTTCCAGCAGAACGAGAAAAAGCTCAGCTAATTTTTTCCGCGACCGAGCGGAGGGTCCATCGACCCGCCCGACACTGCACTGTCGTCGAGGTCAGCGGCGGAATGTCGACGCGCCAGAAGGACAGCCTCGGTGCGTCGAGAGTTCTCACGACCGCCGCCCTGATCACCGCGGGATGAGTCACCGCGCAGACCCTCGTCGGATCGGAGGCGACACGATCCATCCAACCGGTGACCCGAGAGAAGAGATCGTCGACGGATTCGCCACCGGGCGGTGTGAACGATGTGTCCGTCAGCCACGCCAGAACGTCGGGCTCGGGGAGTCGGTCCATCGTCGAGCCACGCCAGTCGCCGTAGTCGATGTCCGCGATCGCCTGCGTCGTCGACCCCGTCAATCCGAGCCCCTCCGCAGTCTGCCGGGCGCGTAGTTCGGGAGCGATCACGACTGCGTCGGCGATACCTGGATACCGAACGGCGACAGGAGCAATGACCGGTTCGTCCGATTCGAAGCGCGCCCGACGCTGCGCTTCGGTGACGGCATGGCTGACCAGCGTCAGTCGCAGCACCGAATTGCCCACGCGCGTCACTGTAGTTCCGATTGACAGCTGTAGGAGATCGGTGCCACAGTTCGCGGGTAAGTGCGACGTGTGCAGGTAATCCGGTGGAAATCCGGAGCGGTTGCGCCACTGTGAGCAGGTCCCGGCCTGTCAGCCAGAAAACTCACACGTCGTGGACGTTTCTACGGGACGCACAATCCCAGGAGGCAACACCGAATCATGGCTACAGTCGTCCATCCCAGCAGATCCGCGGAGTCCGCGGCCCTCGCCCTCGTGGTGGGAGCGGTCATCCTTCTCGCATTCCTCGTGCTCTATCTGGTCGGCTTCGACCAGGGCGCCATCTCCCGCAGCGGGATGTACATGCACGAGTTGATGCACGACGGACGCCACCTGCTGGGGCTCCCGTGCCACTGACCACACTCGGAGGCACGTTCATCCAACTTCTCGTGCGCGGTCTGCTGGCAGGCCTGATCGCCGGATTACTCGCCGGTGCGGTGGCCTTCACCATCGGTGAGCCACACATCGACTCGGCCATCGCTATCGAAGAAGCCGCAGGCGCGGGCGAGCATTCGCACGGTGAAGAGGCCGCGGCCGGACACTCGCACGACGAGGAGGACGCTCTCGTCAGCCGCGACGGACAACGCGCAGGACTGTTCCTCGCGACAGGGCTGGCCGGTCTCGCTCTGGGAGCGATCTTCGCCGCGGTACTGCACTACGCCCGACGATTCACCGCACTGCCCGGATCGATCCTCGCGCTCGCGACGGCGTTCCTCGGGTGGGTGGCCATCGAAGCGGTCCCGTTCTTCAAGTACCCCGCGAACCCACCCGCCGTCGGAGACCCGGACACGATCACCCAGCGAACCTGGCTGTGGCTGGCAGCAGTGGTTCTCGGACTCGTCGCCGTCGGCATCGGTGTCTACGTCGCCAAGCTCGTGTCGACCCAGACCTCCGTCGCCATCCGCATCGGAGCCCCGACCCTGACCTTCCTCGTCATCGCGGCACTCGGATACGTCCTACTACCCGGAATCAACGAAGTCGGCGACGACTTCCCCGCCACCCTGCTCTGGGAATTCCGACTGTCGTCCCTCGCGACCCAGGCAACACTGTGGCTCGGCCTCGGCCTGGTCTTCGCCTTCCTCACCGACCGCACCTCCTCGCCCACCAGGGAAGCGGTCTCGGCCTAGCGCCTCCCGCCCGCAGCTGGGCCGGGGGTCAGCCGAAGCCGAGTTCGTGCAGACGTTCGTCGTCGATACCGAAGTGGTGGCCGACTTCGTGGGCGACGGTGATGGCGATTTCGCGTTTGGCGGTGTCGGCGTCGTCGACCATGTCGAGGATGGGTAGCCGGTAGATCGTGATGACGTCCGGTAGGTGTCCGCTGTATTCGTAGCGCTCGGTGAGGGCGACGCCTTCGTACAGGCCGAGGATGTCTTCCGTCGGGTGTTCTTCTTCGACGAGGATGACGACGTTGTCCATGCGGTCGGTGATGTCGGGCGGGAGGGTGTCGAGGGCGTCGGCGACGGCTTCTTCGAACTCGGCGCGGGTCATGTGGGTGGGAATGTCACCCTCCGGGAGTGATCGGCGCTGCGCCGGGCAGCGGAGTGGGGAGGGCGCGGCCGTCGGGAGCGGCGGGGGGAGGCACGGGGGCTTCACCGTTGATGAGGATGTCGCCCTTCGCGGATCCGGCGATGGTCGCGAAGCCGCCTTCGTCGAGTTCCTTGCCGATGGAGCAGCTCACCTGGCGTGAGCCGGCGAGCCAGCTGGTGACGTCGATGGTGTTCCAGAAGAGCGTGAGCGTTTTGTCTCGCAGCGCGGTGTCCGAGCCGAGGTAGCCGTTGACGGCTTCGGTGCAGGTCTGTTCGAGGTAGGCGTCCTGGTCGGCTTCGGTGGGGATGCCGCTGGGGAACTGCTGCTGCAGGTCGATGATCGATGCGACTTCGAAGGCGTGTGCCTGGGCGCAGTCGACGGGGTCGGCCGGGACGTTCTGGTTGATGCCGATGCAGGTTCCGACGTCCCACACGTTCGATTGGTCCTGTCCCTGAACCGAGCCGCTCATCTCCTGCGGGATGCCGGTGTTGGAGGACTGTTGGATTCCGCAGCGCAACGTTCGTTCGCCCGACGCCCATCCGGCCTGGCTGGGGAACATGAGCCCGACGCTGAACTTGCCGCTCGGATCGAACTTGGTGCCGAGGTAGTCGTCGACGACGTCGATGCAGTGTTCGTCGCGTAGTTGCCCGAACCGTAGGGCCCCGGGGTACGCGGCTCCCGGGGCGAACTCGAGGCCCGGGTAGGCGGTCATGTCGACGTCCTTGGCGACCTCGAATCGGTGCGGTTCGGCGCAGGAGACCTCCGCCAGATCCTGGCGGTCGGTCTCGGGGTCGTCGGTCGGCGTCCAGTCGAGGCAGGTGCCCGGGTCGGCCGAGCCGAAGGACGCCGCGGACACCGGGCCGTCGGTGGCGGGACCTGCCTCGGAATGCGTCGTGATCTTCTCGGGCTGGGAGAAACCGTCGGACACGAAGAGGGTGATCGCCGCGGCGGCGACGGCGCCGATGGCGACGAGCACCAGGCCACGACGCGCGACGTGGGCGGTGACGGTGCGCTGGTTCGGTTTCTCGGGCTTGCTGGACATCGCCTTCCATCATGCCCGAGTAACTTCTACTGTCATGACGGGACCTGATGACGCCGACGACGTTGCCGAGCTCGCCGGACGGCTGTTCGACATGGCTCGTGCCGGGGACACCGAGGAGCTGACGGCGTACGTCGATGCGGGTGTTCCGGTCGATCTGAACAATTCTGCCGGGGACACGTTGGTGATGCTCGCGGCGTACCACGGGCATGCGGCGACGGTGAATGCCCTGGTGGAGCGGGGTGCGGACGTGAATCGGCCCAACGACAAAGGTCAGACGCCGCTCGCCGGTGCTGTGTTCAAGGGCGAGGACGACGTCGTGAAGGCGCTCGTCGACGGTGGTGCCGACCCGGCAGGGGGTCACCCGTCGGCGATCGATGCAGCTCGGATGTTCGGACGCGAGGACTACCTGGGGTTGCTCGGCAAGTAAGGTTTGTCTCCGTGATCGACCTCAAGTTCCTCCGCGAGAATCCTGACGTAGTTCGAGCCTCGCAGCGCACACGTGGTGAAGACCCTTCACTGGTGGACGCGTTGCTCGAGGCGGATGCGTCTCGTCGCGCAGCTGTGCTGGCCGGGGATCAACTCCGCGCCGAGCAGAAGGCGCTGGGCAAGAAGGTCGGCAAGGCGTCTCCCGACGAGCGCCCGGCTCTGCTGGCCGGTGCGTCCGAGTTGGCGGCTCAGGTCAAGGCTGCCGAGGCGACGCAGAACGAGGCCGACGCGGCCCTCGACGTCGCGGCCCGCAAGATCTCCAACATCGTCGAGGAGGGCGCACCCGCCGGCGGCGAGGACGACTACGTTCTGCTCGAGACCGTCGGCGACATCCCGACGTTCGATTTCGAGCCGAAGGATCACCTCGAACTGGGCGAGTCGCTCGGCCTGATCGACATGGAACGCGGCGCGAAGGTGTCCGGTTCACGGTTCTACTTCATGACCGGGTACGGCGCTCTGCTGCAGCAGGGAATGCTGCAACTCGCCGCGCAGAAAGCCGTGAAGAACGGTTTCACGATGATGATTCCGCCGGTGCTGGTGCGCCCGGAGATCATGGCGGGCACCGGTTTCCTCGGGGCGCACGCGGACGAGATCTACCGGCTCGAAGCCGACGACCTCTATCTCGTCGGAACGTCGGAAGTTGCTCTTGCGGGCTATCATTCGGGCGAGATCATCGATCTGTCCGACGGTCCCAAGCGCTACGCGGGATGGTCGTCGTGCTTCCGCCGCGAGGCAGGCAGTTACGGCAAGGACACCCGCGGCATCATCCGGGTCCACCAGTTCGACAAGATCGAGATGTTCTCCTACATCAAGCCGGAGGACGCTGCGGCCGAGCACAAGAAGCTGCTCGAGTTCGAGCGCGAGATGCTTGCCGCGGTGGAGCTTCCGTACCGCATCATCGACGTCGCCGGTGGCGATCTCGGTTCGTCGGCCGCCCGCAAGTACGACTGCGAGGCATGGGTGCCCACCCAGAACGCCTACCGCGAGCTCACCTCGACCTCGAACTGCACGACCTTCCAGGCGCGTCGTCTCGGCGTTCGGTACCGCGACGAGAACGGCAAGCCCCAGATCGCGGCGACGCTCAACGGCACCCTGGCGACGACCCGGTGGATCGTCGCCATCCTCGAGAACCACCAGCAGGCCGACGGTACCGTGCGGGTACCGGAAGCGTTGGTGCCCTTCGTCGGAACGGATGTCCTGCGCTGACGCGCGGGGTCATCCGCCGAACTTGGCGGTGATCCGGTGCTCGAGCCATTGGAGTGCGATGGTGGGTGGCAGCGCCATCACCATGATCAGTACGACGGTGCCCATGATGTTCTCCATGCGGACCAGGCTGACGTTGCGCAGCAGTTCGTAGCCGATGCCGCTGGACGACGAGAACATCTCGGCGAGAAGCAATCCCAGGAACGCGAGCCCGAACGTCATGCGCATTCCGGTGGCCAACGCCGGCAGCGCCGAGGGAATGACGATCTGACGGATCAGCCGTGGCCAGCCGACCTGCAGCGACGCCGCCATCTTCAGGTGGATCTGCTGGACCGACGCGGTGCTCTCGACGGCGACGAGAAACATGGGTACGAAGGCCGCGTAGAACGTGAAACCGCCTCGGCTCAGTTCGCCGATCCCGAGGAACGACAGGAAGATCGGGTACAGGACGATCTTGGGAATACTGTTGATCGAGTAGAAGATCGGCAGGATCGACCGCGTCCAGAACGGGCTGATTCCAAGAGCGAGTCCCAGCAGCGACCCGGCCACGGTGCTCGCGAGGTAGCCGAGGGCGAGGATGCGCAACGAATCGAGAACGTTCGCACGGAATTCGGCTTTCCCGAGGTCGTCGGCGAGGGAAGACATGGCCTCGGCGGGCGTCGGGAAGATCAGGCTGTTCGCCACGACGGCGGCGAGCCACCAGAGAGCGACAGCCAGGACTGCGACGACGACCGGGGGTGCGAACCGCCGCAGCAGGCTGGGTTTCGTCGAGGGGGAGCGTTTCGGTGCGGCACTCGGTGCGGTGGCAACCTTCGCGGTCACGGTGCTCATCGGCGACGCCTCCAATCGAATCGGTTCAGGGCAGCGGAGATGCCGAGGGTGGCGAGAAGGGCGAGAGCGGTGACGACCAGGATTCCTGCGTACATCTCTGCGATGTCGAAGCTGTCGTAGGCGATGGAGATGTAGTGACCGAGGCCCTGGGTCGACAGGATGAACTCGCTGGCGAGCACGGAGATGATGGCGTAGGACAGGCCCAGCTTGAGTCCGGTGACGATGTTGGGCAATGCATAGGGCAGGAGTATCGACCGGAAGTACTGCCACCGGGTCAATCTCAAGGTCGACCCGAGTTTGGCGACGATGGGGCTGACGGAGTTGAAACCTGTACGAGCGTTCATCGCGACGACACCGAACGCGAAGATGGTCGAGAGTATGGCGATGGGGGCGATGCCGCTACCGAAGAGTACGACCATGATGGGGTACAGCGCGAAGGTCGGCACAGCGTAGTACACGTTGAGGTAGGGCTGGAATGCTCTGTCCCACAAATCGAACCGCCACAGCAGGTAGGCCGCGCCGATCCCGAGCAGCGAACTGAGAACGAATGCGACGACGATGATGCCGAGGGTCCGCCCGAGTGCATCGACGAGGAAATCCGGATCGGTCATGAGCTGCAGGGCTGTGGCGGCCATGTCGGATACCGGCACGATGTCGAGTGGCGAGGCCAACGGGGAGCGTGCGTACATCTCCACCACCAGCACAGCCAGTACGATGACCGCTGCGGTCCAGCCGGCAGCTGGAATCTTCAGTACGGCTTTCGGTGCGGGACGCAGATAACCCGGTACGACGGAGCGTTGTCGCGTTGTTTCTGCCGCAGTGGACGTGGTCGTCATGGCTCCACGCTCATCGTCTTCTTGGCTTCGTCCCGCAGAGTCGACCAGATTCGCTCGTGAACGGTGATGGCCTCGGGGCTGGACAAGACGTCCTCCGACCGCGGCCGCGGAAGATCGATCGGCATCTCGTCGATGAATCGGCCCGGCCGCGCGCTCATGACGAGCACCCTGTCGGACAACAACACCGCCTCCTGAATGCTGTGGGTGATGAACAGGACTCCACACGTGAGCTTTTCGACGATCTTCAGCAGCTCGTAGGACATGACGAGCCGAGTTTGCTCGTCGAGCGCGCCGAACGGTTCGTCGGCGAGAATCAGATCGGGTTCCATCGACAGGCATCGGGCAATGGCGACGCGTTGGCGCATACCGCCGGACAACTGCGTCGGAAAATGGTCGCCGAACTTCGACAGTCCGACGGTGGCGAGCAGTTCGTCGGCGCGTGCCCGTCGTTCCTTCTTTCCGACGCCCTTGACCTCGAGCGCGAACGCGACGTTGTCGCGGACGGTCCTCCACGGAAGCGTCGCCGATTCCTGGAAGATGATGGCGGTCTTGCTCCGTGGGCCGGTGAGCGGACGGTCGTCGACGGTGACGGTGCCCCCGTCGTGGTCCTGCAGGCCCGCGAAGATTTCGAGCAGCGTGGATTTGCCGCAACCGCTGGGCCCGACGATGGAGACGAACTCACCCCGTCCGATCGTCAGGTCGATGTTGTGCAGAGCGGTCACCTCTCCGAAACGCCGGGACACCGAGTCGGCGACGGCGATGTTCGGTGTGGTGGTGGTGCGTGGTCGATCGTCTGTCTGTGTCACGTGGAATACCCTCTCGTGCAGGCGGAGTGAAGATCAGGTGGTGCAGTCGACAGGCATGTCGCGCGCGACGCCGTCGGCCAGGAAGTCGGGGTCGAACAGAGTGCAGAAGTCGGGTTCTCGGTCGCTGCCCGACGCCTCGACGCCCGCTTGTGCGGATGTCACGGAAGCCGGGTCGAATCCGCCGCCCCACGTGTCGACCGAGGATGCGCGTTCCACCACCGCCAGTGCCGACGCGGCGTCGAACCCGGTGTAGGCGGCGTAGATCTGCGCCGCGGCTTCGGGATCGGCCTTGATCGACGCCACGGCCTCGGTGTATCCGGCGTTGATGGCGCGGACGACACCTGGATTGGATTCGGCGTAGTCCTTCGTGGTGGTGATCGTGGACTGCAGAAACCTCTGCATGTAGTCGGGGCTGCTGACGATGAGCTTGAAGTCCTCCGGACGCTGCTCGGCGACGATGGAGGGGATGAGCGCGATGTCGACGGAGCCCGCTTCCAGGAGGGCCAGGCCTTCACCGATGCCTCCCGACGAGACCCGTTCGATCTTGCTCGCATCGACGCCGGCGAGGTCGGGTAGCAGAAGCGTGAGCGCGTCGGAGGCGGAATTGGGGCGGGTGTACGCCCACCGGCGAACGTCGTCGATGGAGTTGATCGACGGATTCGATGCCAGCGCGTAGAAATTCATGGGGTATGGCCCCTGGGTGCCGCCCCCGACGATCCGGAGCTCGGAACCGCCTGCGTCGGCCTGGACGATGGAGGGGTAGCTGACCTCGCCGATGGGGATGTTCCCGTCGAGCAGCGTGCGCATCGTGGCGCTGCCGCCTTTGCCCGGCACGATGTTCTCGACGATGACCCCGTGCTTCTCGAAGAGGCCCTGCTGCTGGGCGACGAGCCACGGGATGCTGTAGATCTCCGCGGCTGCGGACACGGTGACGTCGATGGTGACGGGGTTCTCGGGGTCGGCGTCGGGGCCCGGATCCGACCCACAGGCGGTGAGTCCGAGAGCGAGTGTCAACGCCACCGACAGGGCGGCGGTTCGATGAAGGAACATGGCAGGCCTCGTAGACTTGTTGCGGATTCGAGCGGCGGAGCGTCGCCGCAATGACCTCGGCCACTCACGGTGGTGAATGAGACGTAAGTAACAGATGTCCAACTTTAAACATAAGACGTTTACGTCGTCAAGGTGAGCCTGCGGGGCCGCGAGGATGGTCCGATTCACCCTGGGGCGGGATCGATCGAGCTCTTGACTCGTTAATCATCTGATGTTTATGGTGTGAGCAACGCTACAGCCCAAGCCTGAGGAGGCACCGTGGCAACTCACCCCGCAACGCTCGGACGATTCTTCGAGGACTACGTCGTCGGCGACGTGTATCAGCATCCGCTCGGTCGCACCATCAGCGAAGCCGACAACACGTGGATCACGCTGCTTTCGATGAACACGAACCAGAATCACTTCAATGCGCATGTCGCAGAACAGAATCCGATCACCGAAGGGCGAGTGATCGTCAATTCCGGGCTCACCGTCGCCGTTGTTCTCGGTATCTCGGTGCTCGACATGAGTCAGAACGCGATCTCCAATCTCGCGTTCACCGACATCAAGATGAGTCACCCGCTGTACGCAGGCGACACCCTGTACGCGGAAAGCCTCTGCACGGACAAACGCGAATCCAAGTCCCGGCCGTACGCCGGGATCATCTCGATGATCACGCGCGGACTGAATCAGGACGGCGACGAAATCATCTCCTGGAAGCGGTCGGTCATGATCGCCACTCGCGCAAGCGGAATCGGCCAGAACTATTTTCCCGACGCCAAGGCCGGGCCGCTGGAACTGTCGGCCCTCGTCTCGACCGGAACCAACGGGGTGGCGAAATGAGACCACTGGAAGACGTACGGATCTTGTCGCTCGAGCAGTACGGTGCCGGCCCGTTCGGCAGCCTCCACCTGGCGGACCTCGGCGCCGACGTCCTCAAGGTCGAGGACCCCGGTGTCGGAGGCGACGTGGGGCGGTACGTGCCTCCGTATGCGTCGGGGGAGGACTCGTTGTTCTTCGAGACCTTCAACCGGAACAAGCGCAGTATCTCCATCGACCTGAACACCGAGTCCGGACGCCGCGTCTTCGAGGACTTGGTGCGAGAAAGCGACGTCGTCTACTCCAACCTCCGCGGCGACGTGCCGGCGAAGATCGGCATCACCTACGACGACCTGAAGCATCTCAATCCCGCCATCGTGTGCTGCAGCCTCACCGGGTTCGGTATGACCGGCCCGCGCGCGAAGGAACCCGGGTACGACTACATTCTCCAAGGCTTGGCCGGGTGGATGTCCGTCACCGGTGATCCCGACGGTCCACCGACCAAATCAGGTCTGTCCCTTGTCGACTACTCGGGTGGGTTCGTGGCCGCCATCAGCATTCTCGCCGGCCTTCATGCGGCACGGCGTGACGGCGTCGGCGGCGACTGCGATCTGTCGTTGTACGACACGGCCATGGGACTGCTGACCTATCCGGCCACGTGGCACCTCAACGAAGGTTTCGAGCCGGTCCGGACCAAGAACTCGGCTCATCCGTCGCTCGTTCCGTTCCAGGCCTTCGAGGCGTCCGACGGTTGGCTCGTGGTCGGTTGTGCGAAGGAGAAGTTCTGGCAGCGCCTCGTCGAGGCCATCGGTGCGCCGGACCTGGCGTCGGACCCGCGGTTCGCGAACTTCACCGAACGCGGAAAGAACGCCGACGCTCTCCTGCCGATACTGGAGAAGATCTTCGCGACGGAGTCCGTGGCCCATTGGCTTTCGCTGCTCGGACCGGCGGGTGTGCCGTCCGGACCGATCAACGACATCGCGGAGGCGCTGACCGAGCCGCACACTCTCGCTCGCGGCCTCATCGTGGAGACCGAACACCCGAATCTCGGCACGATCAAACAGGTCGCATCGCCCGTTCGATTCGGCAGCGAGCCTGCCGTCTACACCCGCGCCCCACTTCGCGGAGAACACTTGGACGAGGTGCTCGACTCGCTCGGCTACGACGCCGAGACAGTCGCCGATCTGCGCCGCAGCGGCGCATTCGGGAAGACGGCAGTGGGAAGCACCGTATGAGAACGGCATCGGAAACCCTTGCTGGGTGGGTTGTTTCCTTCGGTTCCGACGATGTCCCGGATGCCGTCGCCCACGCCGTGAAACGGCACCTCCTCGACGGGATCGGCGACGCCATCGCCGCGCGGAGGCTGGGTGCGGGCGCTCCCGGGTGGGCCGTCGCGCACGCACTCGGAGGGCCGGGTGAAGCCCGAGCGCTCAGCGGAGACGTCGCACTCTCGGCGCCCGCCGCTGCCATGGCGACCGGAATACTGGTGCACGCACTGGATTTCGACGACACCCACGCCGGCGGGCTCGTGCATGCCACTGCAGTGGTGCTTCCCGCAGCGTTGGCCGTCGGCCAGGAAGTAGGCGCGACGGGTGCCGAGGTGGTGACGGCGTCGGTGATCGGAATGGAGACGGTGTGCCGACTCGGCGCCGTCAGTCCGCACGGATTCCATGCACGGGGACTGCACGCCACTGCGGTAGCAGGACCACTCGCCGCAGCTGTGGTGGCATCGAAACTCGTCGGCTCGCGCGAGGACACCGTCGTCGACGCACTGGGTATCGCCGGATCGTCGAGCGGCGGGCTCCTCGAATTCCTCGACACGGCAGCGGACACCAAGTCGCTGCACCCGGGTAGCGCCAGTGTCGACGGCATCCTCGCTGCTCGTCTCGCCGCTGCCGGGGCCACCGGACCGCGCACCGTGCTCGACGGTCGCCGAGGCGTGTACGCGGCCCTTGCCGATCGGCCCGTCGACTTCGCCGTGCTGACCGAAGACCTCGGAACACGCTGGGAAGCAGCGCAGATCGGCATCAAACCGTACCCGGCATGCCAGCTCATGCACGTGACCCTCGATGCGGTGACCGCAGCGACGGCAGGAACCGTCGTCGACCCGTCGGACATCGTGTCGGTGCAGGTGCACGTGCATCCGGATTCGTCTCCCTTCGTGTGCGGCGAGCACGCGGGTACGGCCGCACCGCGGAGTACCTACGATGCCAAGTTCGATTTGCCGTGGAGTGTGGCCGCGTTGCTCGTCGACGGGTCGGTGACCATCGCGACCTACACCGACGAGTCGATCTCGCGCAGTGATGTTCTGCAGATCGCCAAGGCGGTCGAGGTGATCGACGCGCCCACCGACGGTCCGGCCGCCGCGGCACCGGGCAAGGCCGTCATCACCCTGCGCGACGGTTCCACGCTCACCGGTGAGGTCGGTGGCAGCCGGGGGACGCCGAGTTCACCGTTGACCGACGACGAACTGCGCGCGAAGTTCCTGGCCAACTGTGGTGAACATTCACGCGCCGCCGAGCTGGCCGACATCGTCGCGAATCTCGAACTCGAACCCGACCTGACCCGCGTGCTCGATCTGGCCGCGGAGATCTCCCGAACAACCGACTCCTAGGACACGTCATGGATTTCACGTTCACCGAGCAACAGCAGGACTTTCGATCCGCACTGCGAAAGTTCGTCGACAAGGAAATCATCCCGGTTGCAAGCGAATACGAGCGCAGCGGCCGATACCCGACGGAAATCGTCGAACATCTCAAAGCGATGGGCCTGTTCGGAATCACCACTCCCGAGGAGTTCGGCGGACTGGACCTGGACAAGGTGTCCTTCACGCTGGTCTACGAGGAACTCGCACGTGGGTGGATGGGTGTGGCGGGCATCCTCGGCAGTCACAACCTGTCCTGCTGGATGATCGCCAAGCACGGTACCCAGGAGCAGAAGGAACAGTTGCTTCCCAAACTCGCGGCAGGTGTGTATCGCACCGGCGTCGGCCTCACCGAGCCCGGTGCCGGTACCGACCTGCAGGGAATTCGGACGACCGCCAAGCGCGACGGTGACCACTACATCGTCAACGGGACCAAGACGTGGATCACCAACGCCCGCTACGCCAACGTCCTGCCGACGCTGGTGAAAACCGACAACACCGCCGATCCAGCGCACAAAGGCATGAGTCTGTTGCTGATCGACACGGAGACCGAGGGATTCGAAGTACAGCGCGATCTCGGCAAGCTCGGTTACAAGGGCACCGAGTCGTGCGAAATCCACCTCCAGGACGTCCGCGTTCCAGCGTCCGCCCTCCTCGGTGGTGTCGAGGGTCGCGGGTTGCAGCAGGCGCTGTCCGGGCTGGAGATCGGGCGACTCAACATCGCGGGCCGCAGCGTCGGAATCGCCCAGGCTGCCTACGATGCCGCACTGAAGTACGCGAAGGAACGCACCGCATTCGGCCAACCCATCGCGGACTTCCAGGCCATCCAACTGAAGATCGCCGACATCGCGACACGGTTGCAAGCCGCGCGGCTGATGACGTACTGGGCTGCATCGCAGGCCGATTCGGGAAAACGCGTCGACATGGAAGCCGGGATGGCCAAGTACTTCGCCTCCGAAACCGCGATCGAAGCCAGTCTGGAATCGATGCGCATCCACGGCGGCTACGGATACTCCACGGAATTCGTGGTCGAGCGGTTGTACCGAGATGCCCCACTGATGGCGATCGGTGAAGGAACCAACGACATCATGCGCACCGTCATCGCCAAGGCACTCGTGGCAGGCCACGGAGTGATCGGATGACCGCACTGACGTTCCTGTACGTCCCGGGCGACGTACCTGCTCGGTTCGACAAGGCGTCGAGATCCGGAGCCGATGCCGTGGTCCTGGACCTGGAAGACGCAGTCGTCGCGTCGAACAAGGACGAGGCGCGCAGTACCGTCGCCGCGTGGTTGGCCGCCTGCGAACCGGGGCAGGTCGAGATCTGGGTGCGGGTGAATCCGGGTGCTCTGCAGGATGCAGACATCCGTGCGGTTGCAGGCCCGAACCTCACCGGCATCTGGCTACCCAAGGTCGAATCGCTCGAGGAGATCGAAGCAGCCGCGCGCATTCTGGATACGGTCGCACCGCACGCGGAACTCTCGGCGCTGATCGAGACGGGAAAGGGGCTACTCGCCCTACCGGCGATCGCGACGGGCCCGAGGCTGCGGTTCCTGCAGATCGGCGAGGTCGACCTCGCCGCCGACCTGTCCATCGAGCCCGGCGACGACGGTCGCGCGTTGCTGTTCGCACGCAGTCAGGTCGTTGTCGCGAGCGCGGCAGCGGGGCTAGAGCCGCCCCTCGCCGCGGTCTCGGTCGAGTTCCGCGACACCGACGCCTTCGCTGCCGACACCGTGGAACTGCGCAGGCTGGGGTTCCGCGGCCGAGCGTGCATCCACCCGGCCCAGGTGGCCCCGGTACGGGACGCCTTCGTACCGACGTCGGAGGCGGTGCAGGAGGCCGAGGAGATCCTGGAGGCCCTTGCGCAGGCGACATCCGGCGTCGGCGTCGACAAGAACGGACGTCTGATCGACGAGGCCGTCGCACGATCGGCACGCCGAGTTGTCCAGTACGCCCAGAGCCGAACCTAGCGTCGGCGTCAGATCGTCGGCTTGGCGTCGCCTGCCCAGGCGATGCGTTTGGGGTCGCCGTGGCATTCGACGATGGCAGCGTGGTCGCTGTCGAAGTAGTCCCACGCCCAGGACAGGAAAGCGTCGACCTTGCTGTGCGCGCCGCTGAGCAGGGCGGCGTGCACACCCAACCAGGCCGCGAACGCGAGGGGACCCTCCACCTGGTGACGGTGCGCTCCCACCTCGGCGACGGCGGCGCCGCGTCCGATCATCGCCATGATTCCCTTGTCCTTGTAGGCGAACGGCTTTCGAGGTTCACCCGCGATGGACAACAGAATGTTACGGGCGGTCCACGCTCCTGCCTGCTGCGCGACGGATCCCAACTGAGGCAATGCCTTTCCGTCGGAACCGGGGATGTTGGCCACGTCGCCGACGGCGTACACGTCGTCGAACGTCGGTACCGTCAGATCGGCGAGTACGTCGATGCGGCCGCCGTGGCCGGGCGTCACCGACGCCGTGGACGCGATGGGTGACGCGGACTCCCCGCCTGCCCAGACGACAGTGCGGGAGGCCAGGCGAGAGCCGTCGGACAGCTGCACACCGTCGGTGTCGACAGACGCCACACCGACGCCGAGCCGCACCTTCGCGCCGTGCTGAACGAGCTTGTCGTGGGCGTACTCGTGGGAGCGTTCGCTGTACGGCGCGAGCAGCGCGGGCCCGTGGTTGATCAACCACGCCTCGCCGCGGCCGCCCGGGTGGTTCATCTTGCGCAGCGCCGTGAACAGCTCGGCGAACGCGCCCGCGGTTTCGACTCCGGTAGGACCGCCTCCGACGATCACCACGTCCAGCGGGTCGTGTTCGCCCCGGAGGAGGTCGCTGACGTGGTGGCGCAGCTTCTCGGCGTCGGCGACGGAGTAGAGCGGAAACGAGTGTTCCTCGGCGCCCGGGGTGCCGAAGAAGTTGGCCGTCGCACCCGCAGCCACCACCAGGTAGTCGCCGGACACCCGCTCGCCACCCGCTACGAGGGAGCGTTCGGAGAAGTTCAGATCGGTGATCTCGGCCTGGACGACGCGCACCGACTTCATCGACTCGAAGATCGACGCCAACGGCCGGGCGATGTCCTCGGCGGGCAGCTGCGACGTCGCCACCTGGTACAGCAGGGGCTGGAACTGGTGATAGTCGTTGCGGTCGACGAGGGTGACGTCGACGCCCTTTCGGCCTAGATCGTGCGCACATGCAATTCCGGCAAGACCGGCACCCGCTACCACCACGTGAGTCATGGGATCCACAGTAGTTCCGCCGCGTGCCGCCCGGCGGGTTTACGCTCTGTCGCATGGTGCGTCTGCGCTCGTGGTTCCTCGGTGAGGTGACCGAGAACCCATCCGGGCATCTGGGTCCGTACCGCAAGCCCACCGAAACCGAACACACCCACCCGTGGTGGAAAGTGATGTGCCTGACGGGCGTCGACTACTTCTCGACGCTCGGGTATCAGCCGGGAATCGCGGCCCTCGCCGCGGGCACTCTTGCACCGCTCGCCACCGTCGTGCTGATCGTGTTGACGCTGTTCGGGGCTCTCCCGGTCTATCGGCGCGTCGCCCGAGAGAGCCCGACGGGTGAAGGTTCCATCGCGATGCTCGAGAAGCTGCTGCCGAAGTGGGGCGGCAAGGTGTTGGTGCTCGTTCTGTTGGGCTTCGCGGCTACCGACTTTCTGATCACCATGACGCTGTCCGCGGCCGACGCATCGGCGCACGTGATCGAAAACCCATTCGCGCCAGCAGGTCTGGACAGCGCACAGGTGATCGTCACCCTCGTGCTGCTTGCGTTGCTCACCGCGGTCTTCCTGAAAGGGTTCACCGAGGCGATCGGAATAGCCGTCGTTCTCGTCGGGACGTTCCTCGCGCTGAACCTCGTCGTCGTCTTCGTCGGATTCTGGGAGATCGCGAAGAATCCGTCGCTGCTGTCCGACTGGCAGCACGCCATGACCGCGCAGCACGGAAACCCGCTCATGATGATCGCCGTCGCCCTCATCGTCTTTCCCAAACTGGCACTGGGCCTGTCCGGTTTCGAAACCGGCGTCGCCGTCATGCCGCAGATCGCCGCCGACGGTGACGACGCGCTTCCCAACCGGATTCGCGACGCCAGAAGGCTCATCACCACGGCCGCTCTCATCATGAGTGGCTTCCTGCTGACGTCGAGCATCATCACCACGGTCCTCATTCCGCAGAACGAGTTCCAGAGCGGCGGCGGAGCCAACGGACGCGCGTTGTCCTATCTCTCGCACGAATACCTCGGCGAAGTGTTCGGCACCGTCTACGACGTCAGCACCATCGCAATTCTGTGGTTCGCCGGGGCGTCGGCGATGGCGGGACTGCTCAACCTGGTTCCTCGCTACCTGCCGAAGTACGGCATGGCGCCGGAGTGGGCTCGCGCGGTTCGACCACTGGTGCTTGTGTTCTCGTTGATCGCGGTCGCCGTCACGCTCTACTTCGACGCGAGTGTCGACGCGCAGAGTTCTGCCTATGCGACGGGTGTTCTGGTACTCATCACCTCCGCGTCGGTTGCGGTCGCGATCTCCGCCGCGCGGAACCGTCAGCGTGTGCAGATGTGGGTCTTCTCGGTCATCGCCGTCGTCTTCGTCTACACCACCGTCACCAACATCTTCGAGCGTCCCGACGGCGTCAAGGTGGCGTCGTTCTTCATTCTGGTGATCATGGCCGTGTCGTTCTGGTCGAGGGTCACGAGGTCCTTCGAACTGCGCACCGATTCGGTCGAATTCGACGAGGAGTCGCTGCAGTACATCGAAGAAGCAGCCGCTCGCGGACGGATACGCATCGTCTGCCACGACGCCCGGCATCTGGACCCGGCGGAGTACGCCGCGAAGGAAGAGCAGCAGCGCCGCGACAGCAACATTCCCGCGGACGAGCCGATCCTGTTCCTGGAGGCCAATATCCGGGATGCCTCGGACTTCAGCTCGGACCTCCTCGTCCACGGAGAGCAGAAGGGCGACTATCGGGTGCTGTGGGTCGACGCCTCGGCCGTACCCAATTCCATTGCCGCAGTGCTGCTGCAGATCAGGAACGTCACCGATGTACGCCCCGATGTCTACTTCGAATGGTCCGAGGGCAATCCGCTGGTGAACCTACTGCGTTTCCTCTTCATCGGCGTCGGCGAAGTCGCTCCGGTGACCCGAGAAGTGTTGCGCCGGGCGGAACCCGACCGAGACCGAAGGCCGAACGTGCACGTCGGGTAGGTCTAGAAGAACTGCCCGACGACGAAGCCGGCAACCAGTACCCCGGTCCCTCCGATTTCGGCGACGGCAAGGGTCCACATGAAGGCGTGGGTGCCGTGGACTGGGTTCTCGAATTGGTTGTCCGTGTCTCGCAACAGCCCGTGGACCATGTAGCTCGCGATGGCTGCGACGAAGAAGACGGTGACGACCAGTCCGGCGATCAGATTCACGGCCGTCGGGAAACCGGAGAACTCTGCCAGGGCTGCGAGGATCAGGGTCGCGAAGGAGTACATCAGAGCAGCGCGGTGTGCGATGTCGACGTAAGGGTGGGCCAGAGCCGTCGGCGACGTCGCCATCTGGCGGTACTTCCACACGCCGAGGCCCAGTGCCCACAGCAGGATCAGCCCGGCGAGCAGCAGCAGTATCTTGGTGTCGATCCCCAGCATCGTGTCGTACCCCCCGTTCGTGGACGTTGCGTCAGGCGATGTCGCCTATGCAGTACCCGTTGGCCCCGATGACCAGTGTGAACACTTGGTTCTGTTCGAATCCCGACACGTTGGTCACGTCGGCGTACACCGTCTTGTAGTCCCCGTTGGTGAAGGCCACGTAGACGCTCGCCGGGTTGTAGGACGCCGACCCCGTGAGCCTGCCCGGGTTGTTCGCCAGCGGCGCGGGCGTGGGAACGCCTGTTCCCTGCGGATCCCACGTCGGGCGGGTGTCGCAGACGAGGGGGTAGTCGCCTTCGAGGTCGGCGGGGTCGACCGGCGCTCCCGTGAATCGCCCGAGGTATCGCTCGACGGTGTACGTCGCGTCGAGGTCGGTGAACACCGGTGCGGTGCCGGTCGGGTAGACGCTCGGGCAGGCATAACCGGAGGCGATCTCGCTGCGCTTGATCGACACCGTCGACACCGGGCCGGTCCACGTCACCGCGTACTGACCGTCGACGCCCGGCTGACCGGCCGCGTCGACGATCGAGGCGACGTCGGAGTATCGCACCGGAATGTCCGTCGGCGGCACGGTCCAACACGTCGGCGTCACAGCCGGCGGCCCTCCGGCTTCCAGGTCGGCCAGGAACGCCCCCAGTGCGGACGCGGCCTGCGGATTGCCCGGAACGTCGCCGACGGCGGGTCCTGGAGGCGGTTCGGGAGTGGTCGTCGTCGCTGACGTCGTCGGGGTCGTCGCTGTGGTCGTCTCTTCCGTCGTGGGTGCCGACGGTGGATCGGTGGGGATGCCCTGCTGGCCGTCACCCTCGCACGCGGTGAGTACCAGGACTGCCCCCAGCAGCCCTGCACCGGCACGAGCGATTCTGCTAAGCGAACTCATGTTCAGCTGACCTTCCCCGTTCACGGCTTCTCCCCAGAGCGTTCTTCTCGCGACCGCCCGATACGACTACGCTAGCCGACTGTGGAACCCGTCTACCGAACTGTCATCGGCATCGCCCGCGTCGTCTTCGCGTCCCAAGGCCTGAAGTTCGAGGTGGAGGGCGAGGAGAACATCCCTGCCAGTGGCGGCGCGGTCATCGCCGTCAACCACACCGGTTACCTGGACTTCACCTATGCCGGGCTGCCGCCTCGGCGGGTGAAGCGCTACATCCGCTTCATGGCCAAGAAGGAAGTGTTCGACAACAAGATTTCCGGTCCCATCATGCGGTCGCTCAAGCACATTCCCGTCGATCGCGGCGCGGGCGCGGAGTCCTACAAGGCCGCGGTCGCGGATCTACGCAGAGGCGAGCTGGTCGGGGTGTACCCGGAAGCGACCATCAGCCGCAGCTTCGAGATCAAGGAATTCAAATCGGGTGCGGCACGCATGGCCATCGAAGCAGGTGTTCCCATCATCCCGACGGTCATCTGGGGTGCGCAGCGCGTCTGGACCAAGGGATTCCCCAAGAGGCTGGGCCGCACCAACACTCCCATCCGCATTGCCGTCGGCGCGCCGTTGGAGCCCGTCGGACCGGCGAACGAGCTGACCGAGAAGCTGCATTCCACGATGAAAGAGATGCTGCTGAAACTGCAGGACGGATACCCGCACGAGCAGGGTGCGTACTGGGTGCCGGCACGCCTCGGCGGCAGCGCTCCGACCCTCGAGGAAGCGGACAAGCTCGACGCCGCGGACGCGGCAGCGAGAAAGGCAAAAAGGGAGGGCTGACGCCATGTCGCGCGAACCGGTGTATGCCGCGTTGACCGGGTTGGTTCGTGCGATCACCGCCGTGCAAGGCCTACGCATCACCTATCGGGGAACCGAGAACATTCCGCGCCGCGGCGGCGTCGTACTCGCCGTGAACCACACCGGGTATCTCGACTTCATGCAGGTCGGACTCGTTGCGCGCCAGGGCAAGCGGCGGGTTCGCTACATGATGAAGAAAGAACTCGAGCGCAATCCCGTCGTCGGGTTCCTGATGCGACACTGCAAGGCCATCGGCGTGGACCGCGCAGCCGGAGCCGAGTCGTATGCCGCTGCTGTGCAGGCGCTTCGGGACGGTGAACTGGTCTGTGTGTATCCGGAGGCCACCATCAGCAGAAGCTTCGAGCTGAAGGCGTTCAAATCCGGTGCCGCACGGATGGCACTGGAAGCGGGCGTTCCGATCGTTCCGGTCGCCATCTGGGGGTCGCAGCGAATCATGACCAAGGACATGCCGAAAGCATTGGGTAGACACAACTTTCCCGTGCACATCGCCGTCGGACAAGCAATTCCTCCGCACGGAACCCCCGACGAACTCACCACAGCTCTACGCAGTGGATTGGAAAGCGCCCTCGGCGTGGCGCAGCAAGGTTACGAACACCCGGCAGGCGCCCGGTGGGTACCGGCACGATTGGGCGGCAGCGCACCCACCCTCGACGAAGCAGCAGTCATCGAAGCGGACGAGAAAGCCCGGAGGGCAAAGGGATAGTCGGCTGTCCCTCGACTGCTCAGCTGGTCGAGGCGTGCCAGACCAGTGCGGCGGCGAGGGCGCCGAGGCCGTTGAGGGACCAGTGCAAAGCGATGGGAGCGATGAGGCTGCCGCTTCGGTTGCGAAGCCAGGTGAACACGAATCCCGCCGCGGCCGTCGCGATGACTGCGCCGACGATGCCCACGACCTGGCCGAACAGTCCGCCGCCCAGGAAGTTGCTGAATCCGGTGTTGTTGGCGGTGAGGCCGAGCGACGAAGCGATGTGCCAGAGGCCGAACAGCAGGGAGCCGGCCGCGAACACTCCGCGCGCCCCGTAGATCCGACCCAGGGTGCCGTGCAGGACGCCGCGGAACGCGAGTTCCTCCGGGATGACGGTCTGCAGCGGAATGACGATCATCGACGCGACCAGCGCCGCCGAGATGGTTGCGTATCGATCGGCCATGAAGAACGGCCGAGTGATCGGCAGCAGTGCGCCGATCGCGATGACCGCGAGGACCAGCCCCACGGCTGCGAGAGCATAGATCGAACCGGTCTTCCACTGCTTGGGTGACAAACCGAGCTCGGACCAGCCCAGACCCCGGCGTCGGGTCAAGGCGACGAGAACGACGGCAGCGATGGGGACCGTCGCGATGCTGGCCCACACCGTCGTGAAATGCGCGATGAGGTTCGTTGCGATCAACACGAGCACGACGACGGCCACGTCGAGGTAGGCGTGGAAGCCGCGCCAGCGAGCGGCCCGCGCAGCATCTTGCGTCATGAGCATCCCGCCGAGTGTACGGATCGATGCTGAGAAACTCAGCCGTTCTCGGGCTGGGACTGGGTCGTCGTGGTCGCGGGAGCGTTCGGCGTGGTCGTGGTGGGTTCGGTCGTCGTGACGGGTGGATCGGTGGTCGTCACCGGTGGGGCAGTCGTCGTCGGCACGACGGCGGCGGTGGTGGTGACGGGTGCCGGTGCGGGAGGTACGACGGCGGGAGCAGGCGATTCCGGGACCACCGTGGCGACCTCGGCGGTGGAGGTCGTCGGGGCCGTGGGCGACGGGGACGGCGGTTCGGTCGTCGTGGTGGGCATGGTCCTCGGGACGGGGCCGGGTGCGACGTCGACCTGCGCCGGCGCCGTCGGGCGGCTCGCGGGCTCTGCCACCAGGAATCCGATACCCGCGGCGATCAGCAGAGCAACGCCGGCGACTGCCGCCCACACGACCTTCCCGGAGGCCGGACCGTGCGTCGGGAAGCCGAGTCGGTCGGTCCGATCGAGAGTGGTGGTGTTCACGACGACCCCCATCTCGGAGTCGGTCAGAATTTTCTCCCGCAGCCCGAACGGCGCGGTTGCCAGCGGAAACAGCCGGAGAATCGCGGCAGCTCCGACGACACGCTCCTGCCCGGCTCCGGCCGAACGCTCGAGCTCCTCTCGCGCCCGGGAGATCAGCGTCGACGCCCGACGTGTTCCGATCCCCAGCACCGCGGCGACGTCGGCGTCGGCGAGTCCGTGACGAATACGCAGGTCGAGGACCTCACGGTGCTCGGCGCTCGAGGCAGTTGCCGCCGTCGCGACGAACTCCTGAACGGACCGTTCCTCGTCGCTGGCATCTGGAGCGATCGTCGATGTGAAGTCGCACCGGTCGCGGCGTGGGCGGGGCAGGCACTCGGCCCGAGCGATCGCGTACAGCCAGGCCCGGAATCGTTCCGGATCGCGAAGCACAGCACTCCGCCGTGCGGCGATGAGCATCGTGTCGTGGACGACGTCGGCAGCGGCGTCCTCGTCGGCCAGCATTGCCTTCGCGTAGCTGAACAGGTGGCCGGAATGCCTGTCGTACGCGTCGCCGAGGCCCGAAAGTTGGCCTGCGACCAGCGCGGCAACGATCCGGGCGTCGGGCGAATCCTCGGACACCCCGGGCATCGTCGGCTCCCTCCCTCGTCGGTTCGCAAGTCTAAGGGACCCAGCGGCGGGCACTGCCGGAGCCACCTCAGGCACAATGACCTCGATGCCTACCACCAGCCGCGCACCCCGCCTCGTCGCCAGTGATGTCGACGGAACGCTCCTCGACCACCGCGAGAAGGTCACCGAGCGCACCCGACGCGCTGTACTGGCGATGGTCGGCGACGGCACACCGTTCGTGCTGTCGACAGGTCGTCCGCCGCGCTGGATTTCCCCTGTCGTCGACCAGCTGGGCTTCGCGCCCATGTGCGTCTGCGCCAACGGCGCCGTCATCTACGACGCCGGGACCGACCGGATCCTCGACGCCGAGGTTCTGACCGGGGAGACGCTGCACTGGCTCGCAGACCTTGCATACAAGGCCCTGCCGGGTTGCGGGCTGGCCGCGGAACGCGTCGGCGAAACAGCGCACGACGCCGCCACACCGCAGTTCGTCAGCTCGCCCGGCTACGAACACGCATGGCTCAACCCCGACAACACCGAGGTGTCGTTGGCCGAGGTCATCGACGTCCCCGCCGTGAAACTGTTGATCCGGCTCTCCAGCGCGTCCAGCGGAGACATGGTGGCCGCCCTGGCACCCCTCGTCGACGGCCGAGCCGACATCACCTTCTCCACCGACAACGGACTGATCGAACTCTCCGCACCCGGCGTGACCAAAGCATCGGGCCTCGCCCTCGTCGCCGAACGCCTCAACGTCCAGGCCGCCGACATCGCAGCATTCGGCGACATGCCCAACGACGTCCCCATGCTGCACATGGCAGGCCTCGGCGTCGCAATGGGCAACGCACACCCCGCAGCAGTCGCCGCAGCCGACGAAATCACCACAACCAACGCCGACGACGGCGTGGCCAGAGTCCTCGAACGCTGGTGGTGAGCTCCGTCTCCGGACCGAACGTGCCGTTCAGTCACTTCAAGTGACCGAACGGCACATTCGCTCACTCACCCGGTCCACTTTGGCGGCGCCGGTCGGTGCGACTGGGTGGGACGGAGTGCCCGATACTTTCGAAATCGGCGGACTTCCGCTGTTCGCCGAAGTATCGGGCAATCCATTGCATCGGGCGTGCACGAATGCGGGTTTCGCCCCCCTGACGGGAGCGAACGTGCCGTTCGGTCACTCCAAGTGACCGAACGGTTCATTCGGTCGCCCTCGCCTTGACGGTTGGCTGGTGCGCGGACGGAGCGGAACGCGGCGCATCAGGAGGTCACAAGCCGAGGTCGGACAGGCTCGGATGCTCCGCCGGTCGCGGTGCATTCCGGTCCCAGAAGAACTTGCGCTCGCTTTCGTCGATCGGCACGTCGTTGATGCTTGCGTGGCGGTGCGTCATCAGGCCGTCCTTGTCGAAGAGCCAATTCTCGTTGCCGTAGGCTCGAAACCATTGACGCGAATCATCCTGATACTCATAGGCGAAGCGGACGGCAATACGGTCGTCACTGTGCGCCCACAGTTCCTTGATGAGGCGGTACTCGTGCTCGTGGTTCCATTTACCGCTAAGGAATTCGACGATCTGCGCACGGCCGGTCACGAAAACGGACCGATTCCGCCAGACGCTGTCGATCGAGTAGGCCAGCGCAACCACCTCGGGATCACGGCTGTTCCAGGCATTTTCGGCCAGCCTGACTTTCTGTACCGCTGATTCGTCGGTGAACGGCGGAACCGGTGGCTTCGTGGTGGTTTCCACATTTGCAGTCATTGATCGTCCTTCGCTTCGAGGGTTGGTCGAGGTGCTCTGCCCATGTAGACAATGCTGTCTACATGGCAAGAACGTACGCCATGTAGACAGGCTTGTCCACATGCATGTGGCGCCGGTGGACAGATTTGTCTACTCTTGCGACGTGAGCATCTCCCAGACTCTTGATCCGCAGGTCGACGTGTCGGCCCTCCCCGCTCGGGAGCGGATACTGGCCACCGCGTATCGGCTGTTCTACCGCGAAGGAATTCGAGCAACCGGAGTGGACAAAGTGATCGCGGAGGCAGGCGTCACAAAGGTGACCTTCTATCGCCACTTCCCAAGCAAAGACACGCTGATCCTGGCGTTCCTGGACCTACGGCATCGGCGTTGGATGGAGTGGTTCGTCGACGCGTTGGACCGCTACGCTGCAGGCAACCGTCGCAGGCCCGTGGTGGTCTCGGCAGTCGAGGAGTGGCTGACCTCGGATACCTTCCGAGGATGCGCCTTCATCAACAGTGTCAACGAGATCGGGGCTGAACTGCCGGAGGTGTACGAGATCGCCACTCGCCACAAGGCCGATATGGTCGGGGCTATCAAAGCGACACTTCCGCCGGGCCCCAACCGAACCCGCGCGGCACAAGCGCTCGCAGTGGCGATCGATGGCGCTGTTGTACAAGCTCAGTGCCAGCTCGACGCCACATCGGCAGTCAAGGCTCTGACGACGATCGCGTCGACGCTGCTGCCGGAAGGCAGGTAGCTGAGCTCCGCCGGTGCATGCGCAGTGAGATGAATTGCCCGATACTTTCGAAATCGGCGGACTTTCGCTGATCGTCGAAGTATCGGGCAATCCATTGCATCGGGCGTGTACGAATGCGGGTTTCGCCCCCCGACGGGAGCGAACGTGGCGTTCGGTCACTCCAAGTGACCGAACGGTTCATTCGGTCATCGGTGGGGTCGGTCATCGGTGGGGTCGGTGGGGGAGGGAGCGGAGATGGGTCGAGCGGCGATTCGGTGGATTCGAATCGCCGCTCGACTGAGGGTGGTGATTTACGGTGCCGGTGCGGGCTCCGGGGCCGGGGCCGGCTCGATCGGGGCTGCGACGGGGTTCTGCATCTGCTGCTCGTAGGTGTCGTTGTAGGTCTTGATGACCGTGGTGACGATGCCGGTGAGCTCGTTGAAGATCAGTGAACCGTTTTCGAAGTCGGTGCGCAGACCCTCGGGGACGCGGTATTCGTCGGTGGTCGGCAAGCCGAGTTCGCCGTTCTCTCCGCCGAGTGCCATGAACTGTTCGAAGATTTTTCCGATCACGGCAACGGCTTGGCCGGCAAGGGAAGTGAAGATGGAGCCGTTGGCGAACTGTGCGGCTTCGCCTCCGCCCTTGACCTGGACGAGGCCGCTGACGGGGGTGCCGAGGGTACCGGTTTCGCCGCCGGATGCCAGCCACTTCTGGGCGATGGGGTTGGAACTGGCGAGGCGAACCAACTCGTCGACAAGTCCTGGAATGTTTTCTCCCAGAGTGCTGCTCGCGTCGGAGGTCGGCAGGGACGAATCCGTGGTGGTGTCGGATTCCGTGTCGGACGGTGCCGGAGCGGTGTCGACGCTTCCTCCGCCGCCGAGGTTCGCGGCGGCGATGTCGCGGATTTCGTCCATCTTGGCGTAGGCGCCGTCACCGGGGCATGCGGTGTTGCCGACGTCGCGGTGCGCGAAGATGACCGGCAGGTCGACGCTCTGGCCCTTGCCGACGAAGGTGAAGTTGGTGCCTTCGCTCGTCATCGTCGTCTCACCGTGTGGGTCGAGACCTGCTTTGCCCAAACGCCATCCGAGGAACTTGCCCACCGAGTCGAGGGTTTCGGTCGACGGTGCTTCGCTGGAGTAGTCGCCCATCATTGCGATGCCCATGGTGTTCTCGTTGAAGCCACCGGCGTGTGCGCCCTGGACGGGACGGTCGAGTCCGCCTGCGCGGCCTTCGAAGATCTGACCGTACTTGTCGACGAGCACGTTGTAGCCGATGTCGCACCAGCCGAGCGTCTGTGCGTGGTAGGCGTAGATCGCCCGCACGATCTCGGCCGATTCGTTCTTGGAGTACTCGTTGCTGCCGGCGGTGTGGTGCACCGTCGCACCGCCGAGGAAGTCGTCGTACGTCGGTGTGGCGCAACGAATCGACTCGTCGGCGCCCCACTGCGACCGCGAGATGACCTTCGGTCCTGCGTTGCCCGCGACCGGAGTCGCGATGTCGGCGAGCGCTGAATCGGCGGGGGAGCTGCCTGGCTGGATCAACACTGCGCTGATGTCGGCCAGTGCGTCCGCCACCGGGGTGTCCTGCTGACGCAGCGGCTTCGAAACCGATGCCGGGGTGTATCCCAGCTCCTGTTCCGGTGCTGGTGCCGCCGCGGGTGCGGGGGCAGGTGCAGCGTCGGGTGCCGGCGCAGCGGGAGTGGCAGGCGGTGTCAGAAGAAGCTGAACGGCTTTCGTGGCTCCGACGAAGATGGGCTCGGTGCCCTTCTTGTCCGGCTCGGCCGCGACGTCGCTGGCTGCGGTGTCGATCGGCTCGGTTGCGATCCACGGACCCCAGGACCCGTCGTCGAGCTGGCGACGAACCTGCGCGACGGCACCGTCCACGGCTGTCGACGTCAACGCGACCATGCTGAACGGATCGTCCTGACGCAGTTCCTTCACGACCGCTCCGAGCGGGGCGCCCGGGTCGTCGCCGGCCGGGAGTTCAGCAGGCGGGGCGATCGGGGCCGCGACGTCGTTGCGGCCCGGCACCGGCGCCTGGGCCGACGGGCTCGTCGGGGACGGCACGGTGATGCCGGGGATTTCGGGAATCTGGATCGGCGGGATGGTGATGTTGTCCGGAAGCGGCAGGTACTTCAGATCGGACAGGCGCAGGTCGGGCAACGGCAGACCCGTCAGTTCCTGCAGAGGAACGACGATGTCCGGTGCCGCAGTCAGTGCTGTTTCGACGATCTTGGTCGGCACGGTCACAGGGGTGGTCTCGTTTGCCGATCGAACATCGGTGGACGCGGAGTCGCCGGAAATGCTGTAGACCGCCACGGGACTCGCGACGGCCAGCAAGGCGACAGCGCCGAGAACGATCGACGGCTTCGTTCGACGGTGCAAGGCGGTACTCCCTGGTTGTTGGTGCGTGCCTGTCCGACACGATTCGAACAGGCTTGCGAATTGCTTCGAGGTTGACTACTCTTCTGTCACAGGAGTCACATCAACCTCATCCGACACAAGGCTAAACCTTAGCTTGAGAGTTAGCCACCTCATGGATTGACCGGCCCACGGCGCGTCGGCATAGGTTTGTTCCGTGACTGTTCACTTCATCGGCGCAGGACCGGGCGCGGCAGATCTGCTGACGCTGCGAGCCGTCGAGCATCTACGCACCAGCCCGGTATGCGTTTATGCAGGTACCTACGTAGACGACGCGATTCTGGACCACTGCCCTCCGGGCGCGCGGAAAGTCGATACCGCGAAGCTCGACCTGGACCGGATCACCGCGGAACTCGTCGGTGCGCACGAGCGCGGCCAAGACGTCGCACGGCTGTGCTCGGGTGATCCATCTCTCTACTCGGCGCTCGCCGAGCAGTCCGCGCGTCTCGACGAAGCGGGTGTTCCGTGGGACGTCACGCCTGGCGTGCCCGCGTACGCGGCTGCTGCGGCCGAGTTGCGCGTCGAGCTCACGGTCCCGGAAGTAGCCCAGTCGGTGGTGTTGACGCGAGCTCATGCCCGTTCGACGGCGATGCCCGACGGCGAGAAGCTGGCCGCGTTCGCCGCGACCGGGTCGACGCTCGTGCTGCATCTAGGGATCACTCGCACGAGGCAGCTCGCCGACGAGTTGACGGGGTACTACGGTGCCGACTGCCCGGCCGTCGTCGTCTTCCACGCCAGCAAGCCGGACCAGCTGACGTTGACGGGCACCCTCGCGGACATCGCGGATCAGGTCGACGCCGCCGGATTGAGACAAGCAGCGGTGATTCTGGTCGGCCCGGCCCTCGGCCGCACGCCCGGACGGGAACGACCCGAAAGGCCAGGAGTGGAGCCTGCGGAACGACCCGAGAGGCTTGCTGTGGAGTCTCATTTGTACGACGCGAATCGAGCCAGGACATGAAGGCCCATCTCGTCGGTGTCGGTGGAGGGCATCCGAATCAGGTGACGGTGCAGGCGATCGAGAAGCTCCAGCAGGTGGATGTCTTTCTCGTTGCCGACAAGGGCGACGGCGTCGGCGATCTGGCCGAGGCGCGGACGGAGATTCTGCGGCGCCATGTGACGGGGGACTACCGCGTCGTTCAGGTGCCGGACCCGGCGCGGGATCGGAAGCCGAGTGACTACGGCACGGCGGTGACCGACTGGCACGAGGCCCGGGCGCGCGCGTACCGGGAGGTCCTGGACGGCCTGCCGTCGGACACTGTCGTGGGTTTTCTGGTGTGGGGTGACCCGTCGCTCTACGACAGCACCATTCGTGTCGCCGAGCAGTTGGGCGTGGAGTTCGACGTCACGCCGGGTGTGAGCAGTGTGTCGATGCTGGCGGCGTCGCATCGCATCGTGCTGAACCGCATCGGTGGACCGATCGTGATCACCACGGGCCGGGCTTTGCAGAAGGACGTCGCGGCGGGTGCGGACAATCTCGTCGTGATGCTCGACGGCGGCTTGGCCTGCCGGGAGTTGGTCGGATCGCGGCCATGGGACATCTACTGGGGTGCCAACCTGGGAACGGAAGATGAAAAGTTGGTGGCGGGCGTTCTCGACGACGTCATCGACGAGATCGCGTCGATCCGGGCCGAGCTGAAGGCTAGACACGGCTGGGTGATGGATATCTACGTACTGCGTGCTCGGCGCTGACGAGTACCTGCGGAGCCTGCAGGAGTGACCATGGGAGGCCGGGAGCGGAGCCTGCAGGAGTGACCATGGGAGGCCGGGAGCGGAGCCTGCAGGAGTGACCATGGGAGGCCGGGAGCGGAGCCTGCAGGAGTGACCATGGGAAGTGAATGCTCCGCTGTCGGATACCCTGGTTGCCCGTGACTGCTGTAAGCCCTGAGCCCACCTCATCCGATGCATCCGTGACCGGCCGATTCGACCTGATCGTCGTCGGATCGGGGTTCTTCGGCCTGACCGTGGCGGAGCGTGCAGCGTCCCAGTTGGGCAAGCGCGTGCTCGTGTTGGATCGTCGCCACCACCTGGGCGGTAATGCCTATTCGGAGGCGGAGCCGGAGACGGGTATCGAGATCCACAAGTACGGTGCCCACTTGTTCCACACGTCGAACAAGCGTGTGTGGGAGTACGTGAACGAATTCACGGAGTTCACGAGCTATCAGCACCGTGTGTTCGCGATGCACAAGGGCCAGTCGTACCAGTTCCCGATGGGGCTGGGCCTTATTTCTCAGTTCTTCGGCAAGTACTACTCGCCGGCGGAGGCTCGCGCTCTCATCGAGGAGCAGTCCAGCGAGTTCGACGCGAAGGATGCGCAGAACCTCGAGGAGAAGGCGATCTCGCTGATCGGTCGCCCCCTGTACGAGGCGTTCATCCGCGATTACACGGCCAAGCAGTGGCAGACCGACCCGAAGAATTTGCCGGCAGGCAACATCACGCGTTTGCCGGTGCGCTACAACTTCGACAATCGCTACTTCAACGACACCTACGAGGGTCTTCCCGTCGACGGTTACACCGCGTGGCTCGAGAACATGGCGGCCAGTGACCTCATCGAGGTTCGCTTGAACACCGATTGGTTCGACGTCCGCGAGGAACTGACGAAGGAAAGCCCGGACGCGCCGACCGTCTACACTGGCCCGCTGGATGCGTACTTCGACTACTCCGAAGGTGAACTCGGATGGCGCACACTCGATTTCGAGACCGAGGTGCTGCCGACGGGTGACTTCCAGGGAACGCCGGTGATGAACTACAACGACGGCGACGTCGGCTACACCCGTATCCACGAGTTCCGTCACTTCCACCCCGAGCGGGAGTACCCGGCCGACAAGACGGTCATCATGCGCGAGTTCTCTCGGTTCGCCGAGAGCGGCGACGAGCCGTACTACCCCATCAACACCCCCGACGACCGGCAGAAGCTCGAGGCCTACCGGAACCGCGCCAAGGCGGAAACCGCGTCGAACAAGGTGCTGTTCGGTGGCCGGCTCGGCACCTACCAGTACCTGGACATGCACATGGCCATCGCCAGCGCGCTGAACCTGTACGACAACACGCTCGCACCGCATTTCGAGACCGGTGCGTCGCTGGCGGGGGACAAATGACTGCCAAACATCTGCTCGACGACGGAATCGCCGACGTAGCAACTGTTCTCGGCAAATCACTGCTGCAGCGGATTCTGCTGCCGCGGTCCGGGGAGCCGCTCGACGTACGCACCCTGTACCTCGAAGAAGCCAAAACCAATGCCCGACGGGCACACTCGGTCTCGCGTACGTCCGTCGCCATCGGTGCGGAGTCCGAGGTGTCCTTCGCGACGTACTTCAACGCGTTCCCGGCGAGCTACTGGCGTCGCTACAGCATCCTGAAGTCCGTCGTGCTGCGTGTCGAGGTTTCCGGGCACTGCCGAGTCGACGTCTACCGGTCCAAAGCCGATGCGTCTCGCATTCACGTCGAAGGTCGCGAAGTGACCCCGAGTGACGCGGCGCAGGAATTCGAGATCGACCTCGGTCCGTTCGAGGACGGTGGCTGGATCTGGTTCGACATCACCTCCGACTCCGAGGTCGTTCTCGAGAGCGCCGGCTGGTACGCGCCGATCGACGCACCGGGTGAGGCGAGCGTCGCCGTCGGCATCCCGACGTTCAACCGTCCCACCGACGCCGTGAAAGCCCTTGTCGCGCTTGGCTCGGACCCGCTGGTTCTCGACGTCGTCGAGGCCGTCATCATGCCGGATCAGGGCACCCGCAAGGCCAAGGACGAGCCCGGGTTCGACGAGGCCGCAGCCGGTCTCGGCGGCAAGTTGGCGGTCCACGATCAAGCGAACCTCGGTGGCTCCGGCGGATACAGCCGCATCATGTACGAGGCGTTGAAGAACACGTCGGCGCAGCACATCCTGTTCATGGACGACGACATCGAGATCGAGCCGGACTCGATTCTGCGTGCGCTCGCGATGTCGCGGTTCGCCAAGGTCCCCACCCTGGTCGGCGGTCAGATGCTGAACCTGCAGGCGCGCAGTCACCTGCACGTCATGGGTGAAGTGATCAACCGCGGCAACTTCATGTGGACCGGCGCTCAGAACGTGGAGTACGACCACGATTTCTCCGAGGACCCGCTGCGCTCGTCGAAGCTGCTGCATCGCCGCATCGACGTCGACTACAACGGCTGGTGGATGTGCATGATCCCCCGCGTCGTCGCCGAGGAGATCGGCCAGCCGCTGCCGCTGTTCATCAAGTGGGACGACGCTGAATACGGTTTGCGTGCAAGGGAAGCCGGATATCCGACGGTCACCTTGCCGGGTGCCGCGATCTGGCACATGGCGTGGAGCGACAAGGACGACGCCATCGACTGGCAGGCGTACTTCCACCTCCGCAACCGCCTGGTGGTCGCCGCGCTGCACGCTCCGGGCAACGGACGCGGCATCGTGGTCGACACCGTCAAGGCGACCGTCAAGCACCTGCTGTGCCTGGAGTACTCCACCGTCGCGATCCAGAACAAGGCGATCCGCGACTTCCTCGCCGGACCCGAGCACATCCTCGACATCCTCCCCACGTCGCTCGGCGAGGTGCACGCACTGCGCAAGACCTATCCCGACGCCGTCGTCGTCGGATCCTCGACGGAACTGCCGCACGCATCCGGTGAGGAAGTCGGAGCCGTCGGCGAGCCGAAGAACCCGCTCGCGAAGGTCAAGCGCCTCGCGTCGGGACTGCTGCACAATGTCCGGCCCGCACACGAGCGGCACCACGAGCGCCCGCAGCTCAATGTCCCGACACTCGACGCTCGCTGGTTCCTGCTGTCGCAGGTGGACGGCGTCACCGTCACCACCGCCGACGGGCGAGGGGTCGTCTACCGCCAGCGCGACCGAGACAAGGCAGCAGCGCTGCTGAAGGAAGCGATGTCGCTGCGAGCCGAGTTGTCGCGCCGGTTCCCCGAACTGAAGGGTCGCTACCGCGACGCCGTCCCTCACCTCACCAGTAAGGAAACCTGGGAACGTGTCTTTCGTTACGAGGCGTAAGAACCAGCCCGAATCCGCCGCCGAGGTGCGCGTCCTGTCGGCGATCCAGTCGACGATCGGTGCACAGCCCGGCGTGGTGTCGGTCGCGAGGGGCATGTCCCACTTCGGCGAGCACGCACTCGGTTGGGTGGCTGTGGCAGGCATCGGCGCCGTCGCCGATCCCGGGCGGCGCAGGCAGTGGGCGGGAGTGGCCGTCGGAGCAGTCGGCGCGCACGCCGCGTCGATAGTCGTCAAGCGCATCATCAGGCGCCCTCGTCCCAACGATCCGTCGGTGAAGATCAACGTGTCGACACCGAGCAAGCTCAGCTTCCCGTCCTCGCACGCCACGTCGACCACAGCAGCCGCCGTGTTGCTCGGTCGGTTGACGGGGCTACCCTTGCCTGCGGTCCTGGTACCGCCGATGTTGCTGTCGCGGCTGGTGCTCGGCGTGCATTACCCCACAGATGTTCTTGCAGGATCTGCGCTCGGCGCTTTGTCTGCAGCCGCAGTGTGCAAGTTCGAAGGAGACAAATGAGCGAGGAAGCCACCGCCGTCGGAGCGCCACCGAAGAATCTGCTCGACGGTGTGATCAAGGCGCTTCGTCCACGTCAGTGGGTCAAGAACGTTCTCGTTCTCGCGGCGCCGCTCGCCGCTGGTTCGGTGACGCAGGCCGATGTGCTGGCGCCGGTCGCGCTGGCGTTCGTCGTGTTCTGCCTCGCGGCGTCGGGTGTCTACCTCGTCAACGACGCGATGGACGTCGAAGCCGACCGGGCCCACCCCACCAAGCGTTTCCGTCCGATCGCGGCGGGTGTCCTTCCGGTCAACCTCGCGTACGCGATGGCTGTGGTGTGCCTGGGCGGTGCGATCGGCCTGTCGTTCATCGCCAACTGGAAGCTCGCGCTGGTCATCGGCGTCTACATCGCGATCCAGCTGGCGTACTGCTTCGGCCTCAAGCATCAGGCCGTGCTGGACATCTGCATCGTGTCGTCCGGCTTCCTGCTGCGCGCGATCGCCGGTGGCGTCGCCGCGTCGATTCCGCTGTCGCAGTGGTTCCTGTTGATCATGGCGTTCGGCTCGCTGTTCATGGCCGCAGGCAAGCGCTACGCCGAGCTTCAGCTCGCGGAGAGCACCGGCGCGAAGATCCGCAAGTCTCTCGAGAACTACACCACCACCTACCTTCGCTTCGTCTGGACGCTCTCCGCCACGGCAGTCGTGATTTGCTATGGACTGTGGGCCTTCGAACAAGACGCCGAGACGAACACGAACTGGTTCGCCATCTCGATGATTCCGTTCACGATCGCGATCCTGCGCTACGCGGTGGATGTCGACGGTGGGCAGGCCGGTGAGCCCGAAGAGATCGCGCTCGGCGACAGGGTGCTGCAGGTGCTGGCTCTTGCGTGGATCGGAGTAGTCGGTGTCGCTGTATACGTCGCCGGCTGAGGTAGATCAGCAGGCTTCACGCGGGGGCCTGACGAGCAAGGCGATCTTCGCCGTCGGCGTCATCGTGACGTCGGTGCTCTTTTTCATCGGGGCCTGGGAACGGCGCTGGATCGCCGACGACGGGCTGATCGTCCTCCGCACGGTGCGCAACCTGTTGGCGGGCAACGGGCCGGTGTTCAACGCAGGCGAACGCGTCGAGACGAACACGAGCACCATCTGGACCTACCTGGTGTACGCGGGCAGTTGGCTCAGCGAGGTGCGCCTCGAGTACGTGGTGCTCACGATCGCGCTCGTCCTGTCGACTGCAGCCGTCGCAGTGGCCATGATCGGAACGTTCACGCTGCATCGCGCCGGTCGCTGGACCGGCGGCATCACCGCGTTCCTTCCGGCCGGGGTGCTCGTCTACATCGCGGTTCCTCCGGCACGTGATTTCGCGACGTCCGGGCTCGAGACCTGCCTGGTGATCTTCTGGATCGCCGTGCTGTGGCTGCTGATGGTGCGCTGGGCGACTCGGGACACCAGCACCGTGGGCGTGCTGTTCCTGGCGTTCTGGGCCGGTCTCGGCCCGCTGGTGCGTCCGGAGCTGGTGATCCTGTCCGGTCTGTCGCTCGTCATGATCTTCCTGGCCCGGCAGAGCTGGCCGAGTCGCGTCCTCGTCTTCGCTGTCGCGGGTGCGACGCCGGTGCTGTACCAGATCTGGCGGATGGGCTACTACGGTCTGCCGTATCCCAACACCGCGGTGTCCAAGGACGCAGGCGGAGCCAAGTGGGCGCAGGGGTTCGACTACCTGTGGAACCTGCTCGGCCCGTACATGCTGTGGCTCCCACTGATCCTTCTCCTGCTCGCGGGTGTGGTGTCCTCGTCGCGCCCGACGGTTCCGCGCACCATCCGTGACGCGCAGGGTTGGCTCCGCAGCCCGACGGCCGTCGTCGTGTTCGTTCTGGTGGGTGGCGTGCTGTCGCTGGTCTACGCGGTGCGCGTCGGCGGCGACTTCATGCACGGACGGACCCTGTTGCCCGCCCTCTTCACCCTTCTGCTGCCGGTGGCGGTCGTTCCGCTCCGAGTCCCGACGAGCATGTCCGACGTCCGTCAGGTGGTCGTCTTCGCCGTCGGAGGTCTCGTGTGGGTCACGACGGTCGTGTGGGCGTTCTTCGCGGCGAACACGACGGGTATGCCCGAGGGCTCGATCGTCGGAAGATCCGGCATCGTCGACGAGCGTGCGTTCTACGCGCTCAACACCGGTCATGCGCATCCGATCCTGGCGTCGGACTACCTGGACTACCCACGCATGCGCGCCATGGTCGAAGCCATCGACAACACCCCGGACGGCGGTCTGCTGCTGCCGAGCGCACAGTTCACCTACTGGGATGTCGTACCGCCACCGTTGCCGATTCCTCCCGGCGGCGCCGGCCACACGGTGTTCTTCCTCAACTTGGGCATGACCAGCATGAACGTCGGCCTCGACGTTCGGGTGATCGACCAGATGGGTCTGGCGTACCCGCTGGCGTCGCACACCGAGAGGTTGGAGAACGGCCGCATCGGTCACGACAAGAACCTGTACCCGGACTGGGTCGTCGCGGATCTCGGAATGGTCGGAGAGCACCCGTATCTACCGTGGTACATGGACGAGGACTGGGTGACGCAGGCTCGCGTCGCGTTGTCCTGCGCGGACACGCGGGAGCTCATCGCGTCGTACCGGGCGCCGTTGACGAAGGAATTGTTCGTTCGCAACATCAAGCGGTCGCTGTTCTACGCCGGATATCGATTCGATCGCGTTCCGGAATACGAAATACAACGATGTGGTTTGGAGCCTCCGATTCTGGAAGGTCACAATTAGTCGATCGGGTCGCGTCGCAATCCGTTCGTCGCCAAGATGGGATATCTCATTTCGGTAACGGACAGCGCCTCACGGACGATGTATGCGAAAGATATGTGTGACTGCCCCTGGTCTGTCGGCCGGGTCAGCGCTCTCGATGAGCGTCGATGGAGGGGCATGACCGCCGAAACGGGTGTTACGTGCAGTGACTGCGCGGTTCACCGACACTGCTGAGAGGTCGAATGCATGCTGGGTAGAACGAAGAAGGGTGCCGGGGGGCGCCTCCGCCGGATAGCTACATCTCTGGTGATGGCTGTTGCACTGCCGCTCGGTCTGGCCGTGGTCGGAACAGGTGCGACCGCCAGCGCCGCGTTCGATCCCGGTGCCCAGGATTTCTGGACCGATTCGAGCATGGGCCCGATCAAGAGCAGGATCTGGCGTGCGGCCGACGGCAACACCGACCGCGTCGTCTACTTGCTGGACGGACTCCGCGCCACCAACGACATCTCCGGTTGGGAGCACGAGACCGACGCAGGTGCCTACCTTGCGTCGTGGAACATCAACGTCGTTCAGCCTGTCGGTGGACAGTCCAGCTTCTACTCGGACTGGTACGCGCCCTCGAACTTCAACGGTCAGAAGTCCACGTACAAGTGGGAGACCTTCCTGACGCAGAACCTGCGCAACAACCTGCGGGACCGTCTCGGGTTCAATCCCAACCGCAACGGCGTCGTCGGCATCTCCATGGGCGGAAGCGCGGCGTTGACGCTGGCGGCGTACCACCCGGATCAGTTCTCCTACGCGGGTTCGCTGTCCGGTTACCTGAACATCTCGGCACCCGGAATGCGCGAGGCCATGCGAGTGGCGCTGCTGGATTCCGGTCGCTACAACATCGACGCCATGTGGGGTCCTCCGTGGGATCCGGCGTGGCTGCGCAACGACCCGTTCGTCTTCGCTCCGCGTCTGCGTGACAACGGCACCCGAGTGTGGGTCTTCGCAGGTAGTGGTCTGCCCGGTGGTCTCGACCGCCCGCGCAGCTTCATCGACTACTACAACACCGGCAATGCAATGGGCCTCGAGGCGATCGCACTGGCGAACAGCCGCGCGTTCCAGATTCGCATGGCGAGCATCGGTGCGAACAATGTCACATATGCGTTCCCTGCCGTCGGCACCCACCAGTGGGGCTACTGGCAGGAGCAGGCGCACATCATGGCACCGGATCTCAGCGCGAACATCGGCTGATTCTGCCCGCTCGACACCCGCAGGCCACCTTGTTTTGTGAGAAATCACTGGTTTGACAGGGTGGCCTGCGGCGGTCGCGCGGGATAGTGTCACAGTCTGATATCGCCCTCGAAGCAAGCGCGAGATGCAGATCACAGTTTTGCTTCGGGGCGAAGGAGTGGAATAACCTCCCTTCGGTGCGTATGTCCACTGGACGTGTGCGCTTCACAACTTCATACCCAGTACTACGGCCCGACGGGGCCGAAGACAGCCCTGTTGGAATGCCGGGGGCCGCAGATCGCGGAGACCGCAGCAGAACGAGAGAGAGCACGATCCATGCGATTTTCCGGCCCCTCGAACAAACCGAGTGTGACCAAACGATGGCGGCAGCGACTGCTCGGACTCGGCGCAGCAGCGCTGGTCCTTCCTCTCGCAGCCGGTGTCGTCGGTGGAGCAGCAGCAGTTGCAGCGCCCACCGCGGTCGTGCACAAGGCTCCTGCCGGTGGACGTGAAGATCTCTGGGTACCGTCCGAAATGGGGCCGATCAAGGTCCAGGTCCAGTGGGCCGCTCGCGGTGGCAACGCCGCCCTCTACTTGCTCGACGGCCTCCGCGCCCGCGACGATCGCAACGCGTGGACCTTCGAGACCAACGCCCAGGACCAGTTCGCAGGCGACGACGTCACCCTCGTCATGCCGGTCGGTGGCCAGGCCAGCTTCTACAGCGACTGGTACGCGGCGTCGAACCTCAACGGCCAGGAAGTCACCTACAAGTGGGAGACGTTCCTGACGCAGGATCTGCCTGCCTTCCTCGAGGGCTATGGAGTCTCGCGCTCCAACAACGCCGTTCTGGGAATCTCCATGGGCGGCTCGGCTGCACTGACGCTGGCCGCGTACCACCGCGATCAGTTCAAGTTCGCCGGCTCGTTCTCCGGTTACCTCAACATCTCCGCTCCCGGCATGCGTGAAGCCATTCGTGTCGCGATGCTGAGCCAGTCCTGGTTCAACGTCGACTCCATGTGGGGACCTCCGTGGAGCCCGGCATGGCTGCGCAACGATCCGTTCGTGTTCGCTCCCGAGCTTCGTGGACTGTCGCTGTACGTCTCCGCCGCATCGGGTCTGCCCGGTGAGTTCGACAAGCCGCGCGCCCCGATCGACTTCTACAACACCGCGAACGGCATGGCACTGGAAGCTCTCGCACTGGCCAACAGCCGCGCATTCCAGGTCCGCCTGGCAACGCTCGGAATCCCGGCTACCTTCAGCTTCCCGGGCAACGGCATTCACAGCTGGCCCTACTGGTCCGCCGAGCTGTTCAAGGCTCGTGGCCAGATCCTCGAGGCTCTGAACGCCTGACCTGTGCTTCTCTCGCCGATGCCGTCCTGCCGTGCGCAGGGCGGCATCGGTGCGTTTCCGGCCTCGATCAGCAGTGTCGTCGGGATCTCGACGATTCCTGATTCACAATTGCACCATCAGTCACAGCGAGCCTCGGCCTGACCGACGCACTTCGCGTGTAGAAAGACTTGAGAACTACAAGTCTGCGACTCATGCGTTCGGTGCGGACTTGATCAGGTAAGAGAAAGAGAGTCACCACCATGCGTACTGGGTCCAACAGGTTCGGCCGGGGTCGAACGGCCGGAACGGCGGCCTGGCAAGCAAAATCCACGAAAGCAGGAGCTCGCCGGATGGCGACGGCTGCAGTCGTCGCTGCTGCGCTGATCTCCCCGTTCGGAGCCGCAGGCACCGCTCAGGCCGCGCCGACGGCCCTGACCGCGCCGTCGCAGACTCAGGCCCCGTCCGGTGCGAGCGTCACGGCCGTCGACTGGCTGTCCGACCGCCGCGTGGCCCTCTGGATCGACTCCCCGTCGATGGGAACGCCCATCCAGGTTCAGCTCCTGCTCGCTCGTGACTGGAACATCAACCCCCAGGCGACGTTCCCGTCGGTGTGGATGCTCGACGGTCTGCGTGCCACCGACATGGAGAACGGCTGGACCGCCGAGACCGACGCGGAGTCCTACTTCGCGGACAAGAACGTCAACGTCGTCCTGCCGGTCGGTGGACAGTCGAGTTTCTACTCGGACTGGGTGGACCAGGACAACGGCAAGAACTACCAGTGGGAGACGTTCCTGACCAAGGAACTCCCGCCGATTCTCGAAAGCAGCTGGCGCACCAACCAGACCCGCGGCGTCGTGGGCCTGTCGATGGGCGGCACCGCTGCGATGTTCCTCGCTGCTCGTAACGAAGGCTTCTTCAAGTTCGCCGGGTCGCTCTCCGGAATGCTGACGACCACGACCCTCGGAATGCCGCAGGCAATCCAGTACGCGATGGCGGACGCCGGTGGTTTCGACTCCAAGGCGATGTGGGGCGCACCGTCGAACGACTTGTGGGCACAACATGATCCGTACCTTCTCGCGGAGAAGCTGAAGGGCGTGAGCCTGTACGTCTCGAGCGGCAACGGCGTTGCCGGACCGTACGATCCGCCGTCGGGCATCCCCGGCGTCAGCTCCAACTACGCCGGCATGGGCCTCGAGATCCTGTCCCGCCTGACGTCGCAGACGTTCGCGACCAAGCTCAACAAACTCGGCATCCCCGCTCAGGTGGTCTACCGCCCGTCGGGACTGCACACCTGGGAGTACTGGGAGTTCGAGCTCAAGCAACTGTGGCCGCAGCTCGCGAGCGCGCTCGACGTCGAGGCGGACAAGCCGTCGTGCAGCGTCGCCGGAGCAATCGGAAACGCCGCGGGAGCGAACTCCTGGCTGGGCGACTGCCTGACGGCGGAGTACAACGTCGCGGGTGGCCGTGCACAGGACTTCCGGTTCGGTCGCGTGTTCTTCAGCCAGGACACCGGCGCTCAGGTCGTTGCCGGAGCAATCGGCGGTAACTACCAGGGTTCGGGTGGGCCTGCGGGTCCCCTCGGCTTCCCGAAGACCGGTGAGTTCGGAACCCCCGACGGCCGCGGACGAGCCAATGCTTTCCAGAACGGCATGGTCTACTTCACGCCGCAGACCGGCGCGCACGCCGTACGAGGAGCCATCCTCGACGAATGGGCGCGCCAGGGCTACGAGGCCGGGCCGCTCGGCTACCCGGTGCTCGACGAGGTCGCCACACCGTCGAAGCCCGGCGCGGTCCAGGGATTCGAGATCGGTGCGATGTACTGGAACCCTGATCTCGGTACGCATTCCGTGCAGGGCATGATCCTCGGAAAGTACGGCCAGATCGGGTGGGAGAACGGGCCACTCGGCTTCCCGAAGACCAGCGAGCTCGGCCCGATCAGGGACGGCGGCAGGTTCAACGAGTTCGAGGGCGGCAACATCTACTGGAGCCCCCTGACCGGCGCCTGGGCAATCCGCAACGGCGAGATTTTCGACGCGTGGAAGAGCGTCGGCTACGAAGCCGGCCGGCTGGGCTACGTCACGAGCGATCAGTTCGAGATGGACGGCGGCGGAATCCAGCAGAACTTCCAGTTCGGCATCATCACCGTCAAGGACGGCAAGGTGACCATCGCGCCGTGACGTCGCGGCACGTCGGCTCCTGCAGGGTCCCTCAGAGTTCTCTCAGTGGCCGTCGGTAGCGTCTCGGTTTGTCGTCGTCCGTCCGGCCGCCCGGTCGTGAACCCATCGACCTCCGGGTCATGGTCCCAACGAAACGTCGAAGGACTCTCCATCATGCGCACTTCTCTTTCCCGGACACTGTCCCTGGCGGTACTGAGCGTCGCCGCGGGCGGCCTGCTCGTCGCCTGCGGTAGCGACGACTCCACCGCGACCGGGTCACCGTCCACGTCGTCGACCACCACGGCGGCGGAGACGACCAGCGCGGAGGCAACCTCGTCGCAGGAGACGTCGAGTGCGGCTCCGACGACCAGCCCCGGCGATGCGGCGACCGCACCGCCGGAGCAGCCGCAGCCGGTGCCCGAGGGATTCCCCGGGCCGACGGAGGCACCCGTCGACGCGCGGGGCCAGGCGTTCCTCGACGAGCTCGAGAAGCAGGGCGTCACAGTTGCGGGCAACGGTGAGATCGCGATCTCGACGGCGTCGTACATCTGCTCCGCCCAGTCCCAGGGCGTGCCCGCCGACGAGATCGCGACGTTCGTGACCGCCAACGTCGGTGTGGAGGCGAGTGCCGCCGGCACCCAGGTGTCCGCGGAGCAGGCAGGTGAGACCGCGCAGGTCTACATCGCGTCCGCTCAGAACACCATCTGCAAGGCCTGACGGACACGTCGATGGCCAATCGAACGAAGCGCAAGAGAAGGCTGCTGCCGAAGCTGCTCGCAGTGGTGGTCGTTCTCGGGCTGATCGTCGTAGCCCTGTGGTACCTGCTGGCCGGACGTCTCCCGAAGGAGATCCCGTCGCCTCTGCCGGGGCCAGGGCCCGATCAGCCGCAGTCGCAGCCCGCCGATTGCGCCGACGTCGCGGTCATCGCGATTCCGGGAACGTGGGAGTCGGCCGTCGGCGACGATCCGTACAACCCGACGGCCAACCCGGCGTCGCTGATGCTGAACGTGACCCGCCCGCTGCAGGAACAGTTCGATCCGTCGCGGGCGAGCGTGTACACGGTTCCGTACGTCGCCCAGTTCTCCAACCCGATCGCGTTCCCACCGGACGGGCAACAGTCCTACAACAACAGCAGGACCGAAGGCACCGCCGCGGCCAGAGCCGAACTGGCTCGCGTCAGCGATCGCTGCCCGTTGACGAGCTACGTTCTCGCCGGCTTCTCCCAGGGTGCGGTCATCGCCGGGGACATCGCCGCCGACATCGGTGCGGGCAACGGCCCCGTCGCCGCGGACAAGGTCCTCGGTGTCACGTTGATCGCCGACGGTAGGCGCGACGGCACGTCGGGAACAGATATCGGACCGCCCGTCGACGGCGTCGGTGCCGAGGTCGCGCTCGGTGGTCTCGACCTTCCGGGAATCACGATGACGGGTGCGCGTCCGGACGGTTTCGGAGCGTTGAACGACCGCGTGAATCAGATCTGCGCGGCGGGCGACCTCATCTGTGCGGCACCCTCGGAAGGGTTGTCGCTGCGCAACATTCCGCAGAGCATCGGCATCCTCGCGGGTGCGGCAGGCAACCCGGTCCACGCGTCGTACAACTCGTTCGTCGTCGACGATGCAGGCACGACGTCGACGCAGTGGACGGCGGGCTGGGCGGCCGGGTTGATCTCGTCGGCGCCGGAGATTCCGCACTCCTGATGCACCCCGTGTAGTTCTCACAAGGTCGCCTCGGGGCACCTGAGGAATACGCACAAAGGTGGTCCCGGCGTACCCCGCGAAGTGTATTCCCATGTCGTGAGCAGATAGAGTGGCGCCTTGGACCAGCTGGCGATTGGCGCTGGGCACCGAAGATGACCGCACGAGGAGACCTATACATGTGTTCTGCCCAGGCCCCCGATCTGCCCGCAGAAGGGCACGTCACGGCACTGCGCAAGTTCCGATTCGCGGCAGGCGGAGAAGGCAACGCGGAGGAGGGCGGGGCGCGTAAGTTCGTCAAGCTGGCTCAGCAGGCGGAGGAGCTCGGGTACGACAGCTTCATGATCCCCGATCACCTGGGCAACCAGGTCGGGCCGATCGCTGCGCTGGGCGCCCTGGCCGTCGCGACCGACAAGATCAGGCTCGGTACGGCTGTCCTCGCCAACGGTTTCCGGCATCCGGCGATTCTCGCCAAGGACGCCGCCACCATCGACGTGCTGTCCGGCGGTCGCCTCGAGCTCGGTCTCGGCGCGGGCTGGATGCGCGACGAGTACGACAAGGCGGGCATCCAGTACGACAAGCCCGGTATCCGCATCGAGAAGCTGGAGGAGAGCCTCGAGATCCTCGACACCTTGCTGCGCGGCAAGGAGTGCAACTTCGAGGGCAAGCACTTCCAGATCTCCGGACTCAAGGGCAGCCCTCGTCCGCGGCAGGGACCTCGTCCTCCCATCTGTGTCGGTGGCGGCGGCCCTCGCATGCTCGCGCTCGCGGCCAAGTACGCGGACATCATCTCGGTGGTTCCGGCCAGCACGAAGGAAGGCAAGCTCAAGCTCTCCGGTATGACGCTCGAGCAGACCCTCGAACGCGTCGAGCTCATTCGCGCAGCAGCCGGGGATCGCTTCGACGAGATCGAACTGAACTGGGCCATCACGACCATCGTCGTCACCGACGATCGCGAGCAGATGGCGGAGATGGCGCTCGCCGCATTGGACAACGGATATCCGCCCAACGTCGACGTGGACGTGAAGCTGAGCGTCGAGGACATCCTGACGTCGCCGTACCTCGCATTCGGGACATACGAGGAGATCGCAGATCAAATCCGTAACGTTCGCGCGAAAACGACGATGTCCTATGTCGGGGTTTTCCCCACTCAGATGGAAGCGTTCGCTCCGGTCATCGACCTGTTGAAAGGCGAGTGACCGAAGGACGTGTCTTCCGGGCATGCGCCGCCGTTTCGGAGGAGCATGACGAAGACAGCAAGTATTTGCCGTGAGGCAAGCTACCAGCTAGTAATATTCACGCAGTTCGGGTGCGAGTCGTGAGTGAAAAGGAAGTCGGGGCGCGGGCCGAAAGAGCTCCGGGGCGCCAGCTTCGGGAAGCGCAATCGCAGCGGACACCGTCGGAGGAGAAACGAACACCATGAGCCACACATTCGATGACTACATCGATGAGAACGGCCACATCACCATCGCCGAAGGCAAGACGCTCGTCCGCCACGTCGAGGTGAACGTCGCCGAGAACGCCGACACTCTTGCCTATCGGTTCATGGATTACTCCCGCGAACGTGACGGTGAAGCACACGAGCTCACCTGGGTCGAGTTCGGCAAGCGTCTTCGCGCGGTGGCAGCACGGCTGCAGCAGGTCACCCAGCCCGGTGATCGCGTCGCAATTCTTGCTCCGCAGGGCCTCGACTACGTCGTCGCATTCTTCGGCGCCATCTACGCAGGCACCATCGCCGTGCCGCTGTTCGACCCCGACGAGCCCGGTCACACCGACCGTCTGCACGCGGTCCTCGGCGACTGCAGCCCTACCGCGATCCTGACGGCCACCAACTCCGCGGCCGGTGTCCGCGCCTTCTTCCGCGCACTCCCCGCCAAGGAGCGCCCCCGCGTCATCGCTGTCGACGCCATCCCGGACAGCGTCGGCGAGACCTGGGTCGAGCCCGCCGCCAAGCTCGACGACATCGCGTACCTGCAGTACACCTCCGGCTCCACCCGCGTCCCCGCAGGCGTGGAGATCACGCACCGCGCGGTCGGCGTCAATGCGCTGCAGATGGTCGACAGCATGGAGATCAACGAGGACTCGCGCGGCGTCACGTGGCTGCCGATGTTCCACGACATGGGCCTGCTGACGGTCATCCTGCCCGCGCTGGGCGGCAAGTACATCACCATCATGAGCCCCCGCGCGTTCGTGCAGCGGCCGTGGCGCTGGATCAAGGAACTCGCCGCGGTCTCCGACGGTGCAGGCACCTTCGCTGCCGCCCCGAACTTCGCGTTCGAGCACGCTGCGCAGCGCGGACTGCCGAAGAACGGCGAGAAGCTCGACCTCTCCAACGTCATCGGCCTCATCAACGGCAGCGAGCCGGTCACCACCACGTCGATGAAGAAGTTCAACGACGCGTTCGGCCCGTACGGCCTGCCGAAGTCGGCCATCAAGCCGTCCTACGGCATGGCCGAGGCGACGTTGTTCGTCTCCACCAGCAAGCATGCCGACGAGGCCAAGGTCGTCTACGTCGACCGCACCGAGCTCAACGCAGGCAACTTCGTCGTCGTCGACGCCGACGCCCCGGGCGCGATTCCGCAGGTCTCGACCGGCACCGTCGCTCGTAGTCAGTGGGCAGCGATCGTCGACTCGGACTCCGCGACCGAACAGGCCGACGACCACGTCGGCGAGATCTGGCTTCACGGCGAGAACATCGGTCAGGGCTACTGGGGTCGCGACACCGAGACCACGGAGACGTTCCACAACAAGCTCGTCAGCCGCATCGCGACCGGCTCGCACGCCGACGGTGCCCCGGACGGCGCCAACTGGATGCGTACCGGAGACTTCGGCGTCTACCACGACGGCGAGCTGTACATCACCGGCCGCGTCAAGGACCTCGTCATCGTCGACGGCCGCAATCATTACCCGCAGGACCTCGAGTTCTCGGCGCAGGAATCCAGCAAGGCACTGCGCCCCGGTTTCGTCGCCGCCTTCTCGGTCCCGCTCAACCAGCTCCCGGACATCGTCTTCGACTTCAGCGGCTCTGCGCTGACGAAGGATCCCGAGGACGGCGCCGAGCAACTCGTCATCGTCGCCGAGCGCGCCCCGGGCGCGGGCAAGGCAGATCCGCAGCCCATCGCCGACGAGGTCCGCGCCGCCATCTCGGCACGGCACGGCGTCACCGTCCGCGACGTACTGCTCGTCCCGGCCGGATCCATCCCCCGCACCTCCAGCGGCAAGATCGCCCGCCGCGCCTGCAAGGCCGCCTACATCGAGGGCACCCTGCGCGGCGGCTACCAGCAGCAGGCCTTCCCCGACGCGGAACTGCCGGACTGACGTCTTCGGATCGGGTCCCGTTTCCTTCTACACGTAACTTGGTGAGTGATGGCTGAACAAGAAACCGACAAGATCCAGCGTGCGGAGGGCGACGGCGACTTGACTGTCGCTCAGCTTCGCGAGTGGCTACGGAACTGGGTCGCCGAGGCAACCAACCAATCACCGGACCAGATCTCCGACGACCGGCCGATGGAAGAGTTCGGCCTGTCCTCGCGTGACGCGGTCGCACTGAGCGGTGAGATCGAGGAGCTCGTCGGAGTCACGCTTACCGCGACGGTGGTCTACCAGCACCCGACGATCGCGTCGCTCGCGAAGATCATCATCGAGGGCGAACCCGAGGTACCCGCGGGCGATGTCGACGACTCCTTCTACACCCGTGGCATCGTCGCCGGAGACTCGCACGACATCGCCATCGTCGGCGTCTCCACCCGTTTCCCCGGAGCAGGCACCACCCCCGAGGAGATGTGGGCCCTGCTCAGCGAGGGCCGCGACGGCATCACCGATCTGCCCGACGGCCGCTGGGAGGAGTTCACCTCCGACCCGGCCATCAAGGCAGCCGTCTACGCCACCGTCACCAAGGGCGGCTACCTGGACGACGTCAAGACGTTCGACGCCGAGTTCTTCGCGATGTCGCCCAACGAGGTCGTCAACGTCGACCCGCAGCAGCGGCTGGCTCTGGAGCTCACCTGGGAGGCGCTCGAGCACGCGCGCATCCCCGCCAGCTCGGTCAAGGGCTCGCAGGTCGGTGTCTTCATCGGCAGCTCGTCCAACGACTATCAGCTCCTCGCCGTCAGCGACCCGAAGGCGCACCCGTACGCCCTGACCGGAACGTCGACGGCCATCGTCGCCAACCGCGTCTCGTACTTCTACGACTTCCGTGGCCCGTCCATCGCAGTCGACACCGCGTGCTCGTCCTCGCTCGTCGCCGTCCACCAGGCCGTGCGCAGCCTGCGTACCGGCGAGTCGGACCTCGCCGTCGCCGGTGGCGTCAACATGTTGCTCGCACCGCCCATTACCGTCGGCTTCGGTCAGACCGGTGTGCTGGCGCCCGACGGCAAGATCAAGGCGTTCTCCTCCGACGCCAACGGCATGATTCGCTCCGAGGGTGGTGGCCTCGTCGTACTCAAGCGGCTCGAGGACGCCAAGCGCGACGGCGACAACATTCTCGCAGTGGTCGCAGGCTCGGCCGTCAATCAGGACGGACGCTCCAACGGGCTGCTCGCACCGAGCCCGGATGCTCAGGCCGACGCGCTGCGCTTCGCCTATCGCGATGCAGGTATCGCACCGTCCGGCGTCGACTACATCGAGGCGCACGGCACGGGAACCATCCTCGGTGACCCCATCGAGGCCGACGCTCTCGGACGTGTCGTCGGACGTGGCCGCGACGCAGACAAGCCGGCACTGCTCGGATCGGCCAAGACCAACTTCGGTCACCTCGAATCTGCCGCCGGTGCAGCAGGTTTGATCAAGGTCGTGCTGGCCATGCAGCAGAATCGTCTGCCTGCCTCGCTCAATTACGCGGGACCGAACCCGTACATCGACTTCGACAAGGCACACCTGAAGGTCATTCCCGAGGGTTCCGAATGGCCGCGCTACACGGGCAAGGCCGTCGCGGGTATCTCCGGCTTCGGCTTCGGCGGCACCAACGCCCACGTCGTGGTGAAAGAGTATGTCGCCGACGAAGTTTCGGAGGGTTTCGATCCGGAGGCGGTTGATCCGGAAGCTGTCTTGGTAGAGGGTGTTTCGCCGGTCTCGGAGATCGAGACCACCGATCCCGTCGCCGAGGCCGAAGAAATTCTGGAGCAGTCCGTTTCGGTCGACGAGACGGTCGTCCTCGCGGTGTCCGCTGCTCTGCCATCGCGCCGTAAGCGCGCCGCATCGGATCTCGCCGACTGGCTCGAGACCGAAGAAGGCAGCACGACGCCTCTTGCGGACGTCGGCCGTGCGTTGGCCAAGCGTAACCACGGGCGTTCGCGTGCAGTGGTTCTCGCGAAGACCCGAGCGGAAGCGATCACGGGGCTTCGTGCCATCGCGGCCGGTAAGCCCGGGCAGGGTGTTTTTTCCGCTGATTCGCCGGCCTCCAACGGTGCTGTGTGGGTGTTCTCCGGCTTCGGCTCGCAGCATCGCAAGATGGCATCGACGCTGTACCGCACCAATCCGATCTTCGCGGCGGCACTCGACGAGGTCGACGAACTGCTGATCGACGAGGCCGGCTACTCCATCAAGGAGATCATCCTCGACGACTCGCAGACGTACGAGTTCGAGAACTCGCAGGTCGGTATCTTCGTCATCCAGATCGCTTTGGCTGCAACGCTTCGTGCGCACGGCGCCGAGCCCGCCGCCGTCATCGGGCACTCGATGGGTGAGGTCGCCGCCGCATACGTCGCAGGCGGGCTCAACCTGGAAGACGCCGTGCGGATCATCTACGCCCGCTCGCGACTGCTCGCCGAGGGCCAGGACGGTCTGGGAGCCGCGTCGCAGGGCGCAATGGCATTGGTGGAGTACACCGCCGACGAGGTCACTGCCCTGACCGATCAGTTCCCGGACGTGGAGCCCTGCGTGTACGCAGCGCCGACGCACACCACCGTCGGTGGGCCTCGTGCGCAGGTGGAAGAACTTGTCACCGTCGCCGAAGCAGCCGGAAAGATGGCTCGCCTTCTCGACGTCAAGGGCGCGGGCCACACGTCCGCCGTCGATCCGCTGCTCGGCGAACTCGCCGCCGAACTTGCAGGCATCGAGCCCAGCACGCTGACGGCCGGGGTCTACTCGTCCGTCGATCTCGAGGCGCACTACCGCGTCGGACACGAGGCCATCCACGGCGTCGACTACTGGGTCAAGGGCATGCGGCACCCGGTGAACTTCACCCAGGCCGTCAATGTTGCTGTCGGAGACGGCCACACGACGTTCGTCGAACTGGCTCCCAATCCTGTCGCGCTGATGTCCGTGGCGGCGACGGCATGGGCTGCCGGTGTTGCGGACTCGACGCTGATTCCCACCTTGAAGCGCAAGGAAGACGAGTCCGAGACGTTCCTCGCTGCCCTGGCGCAGCTGTACGTCCACGGCCATGCCCTGGATCTGCCGACTCTCTTCGCCGAAGGTGGCTACGCTCCCATCCCGCGTACGGCCTACCTCCGCAAGGAGTTCTGGCTGAACACTCGCGTCAATTCCAGTGGTAGCGGCCGTATTCCGGGATCGCACGTCGCCCTCCCGGACGGCAGGCACGTCTGGGAGGTCGAGGCGCCGAGCGTCGAGTCTTTTGGAACTCTGGTCGAAGCCGCGGCAGCGCAGGTCTTCTCGGGCGTTGCGCTCGGTGCATCGGTGTCGCACGCCGCCATCCCGACCGCAGGAACCTTGGTGACCACGCTGACCCCGCACCTCGGGGGAGCGTCCGTCCAGGTGCACGCACACGCGGGCTCGTCGTTCACGTTGCTGCACGACGCCGTCGTGACGTCGGGCGAGGCGCTGCCGGAACCTGTTGTCGCCGAGCCTTCCACGGGTGTCGCGGACCGTGGCCGGCCCGGAGTGGAGGAGTTGCCGGAGGTTGTCGAGGACTTCGGTGATCGTTGGGATCCCAACGGCAACCAGAAGCTCGAAGACCGCCTGGCCATCATCGTCGCCGAGTCCATGGGGTACGCCCCCGAGGACCTGCCTCCCGAGATCCCGCTCATCGAGCTCGGTCTCGATTCCCTGAGCGCCGTCCGCATCAAGAACCGCGTGGAGTACGAGTTCGACATCCCCACTGTTCAATTGCAGGCCGTCCGGGACGCAAACCTCCTCGAGGTGGAGAAGTACCTGCGGTACGCGATCGAGAACCGTGAGGAAGTTCAGGCTCTCGCAGACAAGCAGGCGGCCGAGAAGGAAGCGGAAAAGGAAGCCGAGAAGGCTGCCGAGGCCGGAGCGGGGGCACGGGACGCGGCAGTCGACACCGCGGTCGCGTCGGACGAGGTTGCGACGCCGAGTGCGGAGTACCAGCCGGCGCCGTCCGCGCAGACCGATCTCGGCGGCAAGGAAGCTTTCGCGGAAGCAGCGGGATCCGATGTTCCGCCACGTGACAACGCCGAGCGCATGACGTTCGCGACGTGGGCTGTGGTGACGAAGGAATCCGCCAAGGGCATCTTCAACACGCTCCCGATTCTCGACGACGAGACCGCGGAGAAGTTGGCGGCGCGCCTCACCGAGCGGGCCGGCGGCGAGATCACCTTCGACGACGTGCTGGATTCGGAGACGATCGAGCAGCTCGCGGACAAGGTGCGTCCGCACCTCGAGGGCGGAGAGATCGACGGTCTCGTCCGCAATCTGCGTCCGCGTCCGGAAGGATCCACCGCGACACCGGTGTTCGCGTTCCACTCGGCCGGCAGCTCGACGGTCGCGTACGAACCACTGCTGCGCAAGCTCCCTGCGGGTACGCCGATGTACGGGTTGGAGCGCGTCGAGGGGCCGATTTCGGTCCGTGCGGCGGAGTACGTTCCGCTGATCAAGGCGATCCAGCCGGAGGGCCCGTACGTCTTCGTCGGATGGTCCCTCGGCGGCATCCTGGCCTACGAGGTCGCCCGTCAGATGGAGGAAGAGGGCATCGAGGTCGCGTACGTCGGACTCCTCGACACCGTCATGCCGGGTGCGAAGATTCCCGACACCAAGGACGAGGTTCGTCGTCGGTGGGAGCGGTACGCGAAGTTCGCGAAGAAGACGTACGACGTCGACTACCCGATTCCGTACGACAAGCTCGTCGAAGCCGACGACGAAGGCCAGATCCGGATCATCACCGATCTGGTCAAGCTCAGCGGCGCCAAGATCCCGGGCGGAATCATCGAGCACCAACGCACGTCGTGGCTGGACAACCGCGCGATCGAAACAGCGGAGCTCAAGCCGTACGGCGGCCCGGTGACGCTGTACATGGCGGACAAGTACCACGACGACGCCATCGCGCTCGAGCCTGCCTACGCCACTCGTGAGGATCACGGCGGCTGGGGACCGGTCGTGAAGGATCTCGAGATCGTGCAAATCGGAGGCGACCATCTCGCCGTCGTCGATGAGCCGTACATTGGACGAATTGCGGCACACATGACGAAGAAGCTCGATGAGATCGAGTCGCTGAGAACCGGAGACTAAATCTTGACTGGTACTACCGCCGAAAAGTTGGCCGACTTGCGGGCCAACCTCGAACTTGCCAAGGAACCGGCAGGTGAGATCGGTATCGCCAAGCGCGCGAAGAAGGGCATCCCCAGTGCCCGGCAACGCATCGACATGCTGCTCGATCCCGGCAGCTTCGTCGAGATCGGCGCCTTGGTGAAAGCGCCCAACGACCCGTCGGCTCTCTACAGCGACGGTGTCGTCACCGGTCACGGAACAGTCGACGGTCGCCCCGTCGCCGTCTTCTCGCACGACCAGACGGTGTTCGGCGGAACCGTCGGTGAGATGTTCGGCCGCAAGGTCGCCGGCGTGATGGACTTCGCCATCAGGGTCGGATGCCCGGTCATCGGCATCAACGACTCCGGTGGCGCTCGCGTGCAGGACGCCGTGACGTCCCTGGCCTGGTACGCCGAACTGGGGCGTCGCCACGAGCCGCTGTCCGGAATGTGCCCGCAGATCTCGGTCATCCTCGGCAAGTGCGCAGGCGGTGCCGTCTACGCGCCCATCAACACCGACGTCGTGGTCGCCACCGAAGAGGCGTACATGTTCGTCACCGGACCGGACATCATCAAGTCCGTGACCGGCGAGGACGTCAGCCTCGACGACCTCGGAAGTGCGCGCAAGCAGGCGCAGTACGGCAACGTGCACCACGTCGCGCCCGACGAGAAGGCTGCGTTCGACTGGGTTCGCAACTACCTCAGCTACATGCCGTCGAGCTGCCAGGAAGACCCACCCGTCGTCAACCCGGGTCTCGAACCCGAGGTGACGGACTCCGACCTGTCGCTCAACAAGATCATGCCCGACGCCGACAACGCCGGTTACGACATGCACGACATCATCCTTCGGCTGTTCGACGACGGTCAATTCCTGGAGATGTCGTCGGAGATCGCACCCAACGTCATCACCGGTCTGACCCGTGTCGACGGCCGGTCCGTCGGTGTCGTCGCCAACCAGCCGATGTACCTTTCCGGTGCGCTCGACGCCGACAGTGCCGACAAGGCAGCACGTTTCGTGCGCATCTGCGACGCCTACAACATTCCGCTGGTCTTCCTCGTCGACACACCCGGCTTCCTCCCCGGCGTCGACCAGGAGAAGGTCGGCGTCATCAAACGCGGTGGCCGATTCCTGTTCTCCTACATCGAAGCATCGGTACCCAAGGTCACCGTCGTCGTCCGCAAGGCCTACGGCGGCGGTTACGCCGTCATGGGTTGCAAGCAGCTCGGTGCCGACATCAACTTCGCTTGGCCCACAGCGCGTATCGCCGTCATGGGTGCCGAAGGTGCCGTCAACATCATCGGCCGCAAGCAGATGGCCGCCGCAGGAGAGAACGCTCCCGCCGTGCGTCAGCAGCTCATCAACTTCTACAACGAGCACGTGGCCACTCCCTGGGTCGCCGCGGAGCGTGGCTACATCGACGCCGTCATCGAGCCCTCGAGCACCCGCCTCGAGCTCCGCAAGGCGCTGAAATTGCTGAAGGACAAGGAAGTCTTCAAGAACCCACGGAAGCACCACCTGTTCCCGATCTGACTGTTGCTGGGTGGCTGCCCCCTACCGCATGCTGAGCAAGGACCGCCGTCGCTCCCTCGGTCCACGTTTCCGGTGCCTGATGTGTCGGTGAAGAGTTCGAGGTGGTCTGGCATGCTGTCCGAATGACTGCGGGGCGTGAAACGACGGCATTGGTGAAGGTGGTCTTCGAGCTGCCCAGGACCGAGGACAACTGGCCACCTGTGGGTTCCGAGCGTATGTGGGCGATACCCCGTGGTGACGATCTCGTCGAGCTCAACAACACGCCGTTCTTCGTTCGGGGCGCTGCCGAAGGCGACATCGTCCGTGTCGAGGAGAACGCGGACGGCGAACTCGTCGTCCAGGACACCGTCGAACCGTCGGACAACTGCACGGTCAGAGTCATCCCGTTGCGGGACGGCGGGGAGACCCTTCAGTCGGTGATGGACGTGTTCGGGGAACTGGGTGCCGAAGGCGAAGGCGCCGAACAGTTCAACTTGCTCGCTTTGAATCTTCCGTCGTCGGTCGACCATGGTGCCATCAAGCAACTGCTGATGGCAGGCGCGGCCGACGGCCGATGGGACTGGGAAGGTGGCGCGCTCACCCAGGAATTTCGCGACGCCTGAACGCGTGCCTGGGCCCGTCACGTGATCAGGAACGACCATCCCGACGGTCGAGGATTCTGCTCGAGCCGACAATTGCCACCGCAGAGAGAAATATGGTCGCGCCGACGACGGACAGGGTGGATGCCGCGGTGAGCGAGCCACCGTCTCCGAAGGTGCCGGTGGCGAGTTGTGTTGCGCGCGAGACCAACGCATGCGGCAGTACGACGATGGCGGCACCGACGTCGGCGGTGAGCAGGAATGCCGAGACGCCTGCGCCGACGAGCGCAAGGGCAATCGGTACGGCGAAGGATCCGACGAGCATCGACAGTGCGGACTGCACTGCGGCCAGCGGAACCGCCGCGAAGATGGTCAACCCGGCGGCGATCCACAACGGCGCGGGCAGTGGTCCGTCCAGTCCGAACACCAGTTTGCCGACGACGAGGACTGTTGCGACCATCGACACCTGCATGGCAGCGGTAAGGAGTGCCACGACCGAGGTCTTGGCGACGACGATTCGTAGCGAGGGGGCCCGGCCGCTCATCAGGAAATTCCAGTTCCCCCTGTCGTGCTCGGGTTTCCAGATCAGCGATGCCAGGAGGGCGACTCCCAGTGCGAGCGGGAAGAGGCCGTGGAACACCACCGTTCGCAACCAGAGTGTGTGCCAACCGTTCTGAAGTTGTTCTCCGGACAGAACTGTGTTGAATGATCCGACTCCGACTATCAGGATGGGCAGCAGGATCACGACGGTCAGGCTCTGGGATCGTTTGAGTTTGATCAGTTCGGCGGCAACGGTGTTCATGCCAGAAACTCCTGTCGATCGAGCCGAGCCGTGACGAACAGAAACAGTGCGACGCCGACGACGGCGAGCCCGGCCACACTGGTGTAGGACGGGGACAGTGTCATGACGTGGTCGCCTCGGTAGTCCGCGGCGGACGCGAGTGCGTAGTATCCCCACGGTGTGAGATGTGCCAGCCACGAGGGAAATCCGGATGCGCAGATCGCGACGACGGTGCCCAGAACGCCGATTCCCAGCGAGATCAGCTGGTTGACCGCGAGTGTCGAAACCGTCAGGTGCAGCGTCAGGACCGCGAGATTGACGACGACCATCGCGCCTGCGTAACCGAGCCATGTCCACAGCGGCTTCGTTCCGCCGAGTAGCGCACCGAGGGAGACGGCCACGACTGTCGCCGTGGTGACGACGAGTCCAGCGGATACCACCTTGGCACGTAGGAGTTCACCGAGGGTCACTCCGGTGGCGCGACTGAGAAGCCATCCGTTGCCGTGATGTTCGATGTCGATGGTTCGGCTTGCGACTACGGCGATCATGAGCGGCGAGACGAGAGGAAACGCGAGGGACAGTCCGGCGAGGGACAGTGCCGAGGCGTGCTGTGCGGCATTCCCTGTCATCGTTCCGACGACGGTCAGCGCGACGATGCCGGCGGTCATCGACGCAGCAAGGGCCACGAGGTGCAGATGCCGCAGTTTGGCGAACTCGTTGCGTAGTACGTTCACAGTCTTCCGCCGCTCGTGAGGTTCATGAAGACGTCGTCGAGTGACTGCTCGTCTCGCCGGACTCCGTAGACCCCGGCTCCGGATGCGACGAGTTCGCCGACGACGTGGGCGGTGTGAAGGTCGTCGACGGATGGGATACGCAGCGTCTCTCGATCCCGAAGCTGTTGTTCAGCAGTGGAATTGGGGTTGTCTGAACCGAGGATGTCGATGACGACGTCGGGAGTGGAGGCGGCAAGAAGTTGGTCGCGGCTGCCTTGGAAGATCAGTCGCCCCTCGCTGAGAATTCCAAGTACGTTCGCCGTCTTGTCGATCTCGCCGAGGAGGTGCGACGACACCATGACGGTCACTCCGTGCTCGGCGAGATGCTTCAGCAGGGCTCGAATTTCCTCGATTCCCGCGGGATCCAGTCCGTTGGTGGGCTCGTCGAGCACGAGAAGTCGGGGTTCCCGGGCCAGTGCCATGGCGATTCCGAGTCTCTGCTTCATTCCGAGTGAGTAGTTCTTCACCTTCTTGTTCAGTTGGTCCTGCAGTCGAACGGTGGCGACGGCGCGAGTGATCTGGTCGTCGGTCGAGCCCAGGTATCGTTGCACGATCTTCATGTTCTCTGCGCCCGTGAGGTGACCGTAGCCGGGTGGTGATTCGATCAACGAACCTATCCCGGTGAGCAATTCGCGTCGGGTGTCAGAGTTCATCGGTCGACCGAACACTTCCACTTCACCGGAAGTCGGCCGGATCAGAGACAGCAGCATTTTCATCGTCGTCGACTTGCCCGATCCGTTGGGACCGAGGAAACCGTAGACGCAGCCCTCGGGAATGGCGAGGTTCACGTCGTCGACGACGGTGTGGTTGTCGTATCGCTTGACGAGGCTGTGAGTTCTGACGATGTCCATGCCTCGACCCTGCCGCGGATCGAGGATGGAATCATCCGTCCAGAGGATCAATCACGAGTACTACCGCGGTATGACCCGGTGAAGGGCAACGAGCTCTACCGATCGAACACCCTCAAGTTCCCTGGCGTCCAGAAGCCGGACCTGGTGACTTCGTTGGTGTCGAGTGTTGCCGGTACGGCGCCGGGGTAGTACTGCTCGTACCGTTCGAGCGAGCCCCAGTCGCGAGCCCAGTCGCGGTCGAGGTACGTCGGGACGGTGACGGGACGGGCGAGGAGTTCGCTCCAGCCGAGGGGGCCGCCGTTGTCGCCGGACTGCCAGGTGTCGGTGGAGCTGACGGCCAGTGGGCGGTCCGGGAGGATGCGGTATCCGGGTACTTCGGCGACGCCGTATTCGTGGTCGAACGGGCGCTGGCAGGGGAACTGCAGTCCTACGGCCCAGTCGAGCAGTACGGGCTGTTCGCTACCGATGAGGTCGTTCAGCTTCTCCAGCTGAGGTACTCGCGGTGGCGTGAATGCGAACCACTGGTCGCCGGTGAGGTTGGGGTCGTTGGCGACGATGCGCACGGCGTCGGCGTCGGCGGGCAGGTCCGCGATGGGGATGCGGAGGTTGCGCCACGACGGTGCGGGTCCGATGTCGCGGGGCAGGTAGGTGCCCTTGACGTCGACGGTTCCGTTGGGCTGACGCGTGCCGTACTCGACGAGGAGCGACTGGCCGTATGTCATGGCGCCCGTGTCGTCGTAGGACAGGATGCGGCCTGCGGCGGACACGACGATCAGCGGTGCGCTGTCGGAGCGCTCGGGCAGTGAGTACCAGCTCGAGGTCGCCGACGCGGGTTCCTGGATGCCTGGCTGGTAGGAGCCGAGGACGGGGGTGGTGGCCGGGTCCAGTCCGAAGGGCAGGGCTGCGGTGGAGCCGTTGACGCCGAGGGCGCCGATGCCGCCGCCGGTGCCCGAGCTCTGGCCTTCTTCGAATGCGGGTCCGACGCTCTGCTGGTCGGTGTTGCCCTGTCCGGGTTTCACCTCGACGGCGTCGGCGCTGAGGTCGGTGGGAATTCCGTTGGGGGTGAAGCCCGATGGGGTTTCACCTCCGAGTGGGCCGGTCTGTGGGTCGAACGCCGACGGGATGGGGTTCAGGATGCCGGCGTTGGGGTTCGATTCCACCAGCACGTCGTTCGCGAGGCCGCACGAGTTGCCGGTGAGGGCCTGGACGTTCGAGCGTGCGAGCGAGTAGGCGGGGTACTGGGACACTGCTCCCTTGACGAGGGAGAGGACTTCGAACAGCACCATGAGCCCGGCGATCACCGTCAGCGGTGCGGCGGCGAATTTCTTGATGCGCCTGCCTCGTTCGCTACCGGCACGGGGTTGTGGCGGTGCGTAACCCTCACGGAGGTACTGCCATCCCGCCAACGCGAGTGCGGCGGCGAAAAGCACGAGGAACAGGGTGTTGGATTCGTTTCCGCCGAGCGAGACGGTCTTGTCGAACCACGGCACGCCGTAGCTCGACACGTACCAGTACCCGTTGATTCCCGAGAACGCCAGTGCCAGCACGAACATCAGGCCGGCGAGGAATATCGTTCGGTTTCGGCGAGACCTCAACGCGCTGGCGGAGATCGCGACGGCGGTCAGCGCGGCGAGGCTGCCCGCGATGCCTGCGTACGACCCGAAGTGGTGGGTCCACTTGGTCGGGTTGAACATCATGAAGAAGATCGTTCCGAACACGACGCCGATGAGACGCCAGGCCGGTCCGTTGGAGATTCCGGGAACTCGCCTGCGTCGCAGCAGGATGAACAGCGTCGAGAACAGGCACAGCAGCATCACGAGGAATGCGAAGCGGCGAGCGACGGAACCGTCGACCGTTTGGACGAACAGATAGTAGTAGCGCAGGAAGTCCTGGTACCACTGCTCGTTGGGGCCGATTGCCGTGCGCACACGCGTCGACTCCATGACCGTCGCGTAGGTCTGATCGGCGAAGACGACGACGAGGACCAGGAAGCCGGCGGCAGCGAGCGGTGCGAGAAGCGGCAGGGTGCCGACCAGGCGGTGGCGTCGAACGACGATGCGCGCCATGGGCCGCGCTCCGGCCAACAGGGCAGCGACACACATCAGGCCCGTCGGCGCCGAGGCGAGGGTGAACGCGCCGATCAGGAACGCCGTCGCAGCAGGAAGCAGTCGGCCGGTGGCGATGGCCCGTTCGATGGAGCACCACGTCAGGAGGGCGCCGAGCGCGACGATGGGCTCGGGGCGGAGGCCGTTGTTGTAGGGCAGCCAGAACGCGAGGAACACGAGTCCGCCGGTCCACAGCGCCACGTTGGACTTGCGTACTGCACGGCCGAGACGCGGGACGACCTCGCGGCTGATGACCATCCAGCAGAGAACGCCGGCGATCAGGGCTGGCAGGCGCATCCAGGGGCTGGCGGTGGAGATCTTCGCGAAGACGGCGAGGACGTCGTAGTACCACCCGAACGGGGCCTCGGGGACTCCGAACCAACGGAAGTAGTTGGCCATGTAGCCCGACTGGTCCGCGGCCCGAGCCATGGTCAGCAGGTAGCCGTCGTCCGAGGTGTTGGCGCCGACGAAGTGCCAGCCGACGAGGACTCCGACGACGGTGACGTCGACTCCGGTGAACTTCCACCAATGCGACGGGAAGAACCGTCGGTGACCGCGTCCGTCGATGCCGTCGAGGCGACCGAGGGCGGTGACGGCGATGATCGTGCAGACCACCGCGAGAATCATCGCCAGCAGCTTCAGGATCGTCGGGCTGGAGGAGAAGCGCGAGTCGACGTCGATGGTGACGTTCAGTCCGGCGGGTGCGGCGCCGTCGAGGTCGGTGAAGACGCCGACGACCTGGGGCCGCAGGTCACCGTCGAGACGTCCGGTGCGTTCGAGGCCTTCGTCGTCGACGAGGCCGGTGAACGATGCCGAGGTGTAGTCGATGTTCGAGGTGATCTCGATGGAGCTGCAGGCTGCGCCCTGTACGTCCTCGCGCGGTGCCGACGCGACGACGACGTTGCGGTCCAGTACGTCGACCGAACCCTCGTTCACTCGCACGAACAGGCTGTTGAGCGCGGCACCCTCGCCCTGAGGCGGCGCAGTGGCGAGCAGCAGCCCGCCCTGCGGGGGTAGTGCGGCCACCGCGGAACACGGGATGGTCGCGGTCAGGGAGATCGGCGCCTGCGAGACGAGCGGGGCGTCGATGTCCTGGATCGAGCCCGATTCCGGCCACGAGATGGTCGACGTCGTCTGCACGACGGGCAGGAACGGCGTCAGGAGAGCCAGGACGGCACCGAGAAGACCCGTGACGATCGCGACCAGACGCGTCGTACGCACCGTGGATCGCAGATCGGTCCCGGTGCCCTTCGACACCGAACCCTTCGGCTGGGGGGCGTCGGGCACGGCGGGAGAATCATTCACGGCGTCGGGCACGGTTGTCGATGTTATTCGAACGTGATCGGTTCACCGCACCCGCATCGCGATGAAACCGGCTGTATGCCGGTTTCATCCGACCCTTATCGGACCTTCGGTCTCCCACCCGCTGCGGGTGACGGTTCCGACCGTCAATTCTGCCGGCGTCGCCGACGTGTCCAGTGGGATGAATCTCTCGAGCGAGCCCCAGTCGCGATCGAGATCATTGTTCAGATAGGTCGGGACAACCTGGGCGGACAGCACGAGTTGTTGCCAGCCGAGCGGCCCACCGCCGAAGGCGTCCATCACCGGACTGTGTGCGGCGGCACCGCTGCGGTCCGGCAGGATGCGGTACTCCGGCAGTTCCGCGACGCCGTCCTTGTGGTCGAACGGGCGCTGGCACGGGAAGCCCAGTGCGACGGTCCAGTCCAGCATGACGGGCACGTCGGGTCCGATGACGTCGACGAGTGGGGTCGTGCGGGGGATCCGCGGCGGCGTCACGGCGAGCCATTGATCCGGTGAGATGTCGCCGTCGGTTGCGACGAGGCGGATGCGGTCGGCTTCACGTGGGATGTCCGACAGGGGCACGCGCAGGTTGCGCCACGACGGCTGGGGCCCGATGTCGATCGGGGTGACGCGGCCGAGGACCTGATCGCCCGCGGCGTACTCCACCTCGAGCGGCTGGCCGGAGGCCACGATGCCGTCGGAGTCGACGGATCGGATGCGCCCGGCGGCGCTGATCGCGATGAAATCGTTGCCAGGAGCGGAGCCCGCGGATCGACCCGATCGGTCCGCATCCGACGGAAGGGAGAACCATTCGGTTTCGAGGGTTGCGGGTTCCGCGGTGTCGGCGCCGTAGCTACCGAGGACGGGCGTGCGCGACGGGTCGAGCCCGAACGGCAGTGCGACGGAGCTTCCGTTGATGCCGGTGGCTTCGGTGGTGCCGCCTTGGGTGCCGGAGGAACCTGCGGAGGTGGGTCCCTGAGTGTCGGAGTCGGTGCCGCTGTCGGGGTCGTTGCTGAATCCGCGGGTGCTCTCCTGGGAGACGTCTTCTTCGTCGGCGGTGAGATCGTTGGGGATTCCGTCGGGGGTGAAGCCGACGGTGTTCGGTCCGGCCAGTGCATTCTGGACGGTGGAATCGATCGGTGTCAGCATCGAGCTGTTCGGATCTTCTTCGACGAGAACGTCGTTCGCGAGGGAGCAGGAGTTGCCTGCGAGCGCGTTCAGGTTGGAGCGGGCCACCGAGTACGCCGGGTACTGGGCGACGATGCCTTTGGCGAAGGACGCGAGCTCGAACAGTACGACGAATGCGGCCATCACCGTCAGCGCGGAGACTCCGAAGCGTGCGGAACGGGTGCTGGTTCGGTACGGCGCGCGGAGGTGTTGCCAGCCTGCGTACAGCAACGCGAGCACGGTCAGTCCGAGGAAAATGGTGGAGAAGCCTTTGCCGAGGATCATCGGAGGCTTGTCGAACCAGGGGATTCCGTAGCTCGAGACGTACCACCAGCCGTTGGAGCCGGTGAACGCGAGCGCGGCCAGGAACAGCACGGCAGCGGTGAACAGAGTGCGGTTGCGTGCGTTGTCCCGGGTGGCCGACGCGACGGCGACCGCCGCGACGGCAGCGAGCGATGCGGCCAGGCCCGCGTAGACACCGAAGTGGTGGGTCCACTTGGTGGGAGTGAACATCATCAGGGCGAGGGCGCCGATCACGATGCCGACGATGCGCCTGGACGGTCCGATCGCGACGCCGGGGATGCGGCCGCCTCGTCGGAGCATGACGACGATGGTGACGATCACGCACAGGATCATCGCGAAGACGGCGAAGCGCCGTGCGAGGGAGCCGTCGGGGGTGATCTCCATGAGGGAGTCCCAGCGTGCGCGCTCGTTGAACCAGGCGACGTTCGGTCCGACGGCTGCGCGGGCGCGGGTGGCTTCGAGGACTGTCGAGACGGTCTGGTCGGCGAACACGGCGGCGACGATGACGACTCCCGACGCCAGGATCGGGGCCAGGACGGGTGCGTAGCCGACGATGCGGGCGCGGGCGATGACGATGCGCACGAGGGGGCGTCCGCCGGCGAGGAGCGCGGCAACGCAGATCAGACCCGTCGGGCCTGCGGCGAGCGAGAACGCGGCGATGAGGACCGCGACGGCCGCGGGCAACAGTCGGCCGGTCGCGACGGCGCGTTCGATGGAGCACCACGTCAGCAGGGCGCCGAGAGCGATGATCGGCTCGGGTCGCAGGCCGTTGTTGTAGGGCAGCCAGAAGGCGAGGAACACCAGGCCAGCGGTCCAGATCGCGACCTTGTTGGAGCGGACGGCGCGACCGAGACGCGGGATGACCTCGCGGCTGACCACGGCCCAGCACACAAGCGCGGCGATCAGCGCCGGCAACCGCATCCACGGGCTGGCTGTGGAGATCTTCGCGAACGCGGCGAGCATGTCGTAGTACGGCATCCCGAACGGTGCTTCGGGGACGCCGAACCAGCGGTAGTAGTTGGCCATGTACCCGGCGTGCTCGGATACGCGTGCCATGGTCAGCAGGTAGCCGTCGTCGGAGGTGTTGGCGCCGATGAAGTGCCACACGGCCAGTACTGCGATGACGACCCCGTCGACGACGGTGATGCGGAGCCACCGTGCCGGGAAGAAGCGGCGGCTGCTGCGTTCGTCGAGCAGATCGAGTCGGTGCAACGCGACGAGCGAGATGATCGTGAAGATCACCGCGGCGGCCATCGCGAGTTTCTTCAGAACGGTGGGGGTCGAGGAGAAGCGGGAGTCGATCTGGACGTCGACGTTCAGGTCCGCCGGTGCGGCACCCTGCAGTTCGGTGAAGATTCCCACGGTCTGGGGACGTGCGTCGCCGTCGATCGTTCCGGTGACGTCGGTGCCCGTCGCCGACGCGGTCGTCGACGTATCGGTCGAACTGATGGTCACCGACGAGCACGACGCGAGTTCGGCGTCGGTCAGCGACAGCAGAACCTTCTCGCGCAGGACGGCCTGCAGGCCGGAATCGGTGCGGGAGACGACGAGGCCGACGCCCTGGGCGTCCGGTGCGCCGGGAGCGGTGGTCGAGAGTACGAGCGTGCCGGGCGCTGCGGAGGCGATGATGTTGCACGGAATCGTGGCATCGAGCGACAACGGCGAGTACGAGACGAGCGGAGCCTCGACCGAGTTCAGCGTTCCGTTCTGCGGCCAGCTGATCGACGCCGAGTCCTGGGTCACCGGCAGCAGCGGCGTCAGAATCGCGGCGAGGACTGCGATGACACCGGAGACGACGGCAACGACTCCCGCCGACATACGCGTCGACGACGATGCTTCAGGGGGCTTCGGTGCGGTGGCTGCAGCGGTGGACACGATTGTCGATGCTAGGGCACAGCCCCGACCCACCCCTTTTCCTGCAGGTCAGCGGGCGAAGTCCCGCACGTCCCAGATCCACACACCGTCGTGGTACTCGGCATCGAAGCCGAGGAGTTCGTCGACGGTGTCGCGTAGCTGGGTGCTGTTGCGGCCGGGTTGGAGGACGACGACGTCGGCGCCCCAGAATCGAAGATCGGCCCGAGCGTCGGCCTGCTGCTGTGGTGTGACGTCCGGGACGGTGCCGGAGTTCCGCACGGACCCGAGCAGCAGGGCCGTCGGCCGATCCACGGCGCCGTACTTGGCTTTGCGTTCGACGTTGTCACCCGGCCCGACGAAGTATCCACCCGCGAGCGGGAAGCCCATGTCGGCTTCGATCTGCCAGTGCAGGGGACGAGCGTCCTCGGGACGGGGGAGGGGCACGGTGACGACGGATCCGTCGTCGACGTAGTTCTTCCATTCACCGCTGGCGAAGAAGGACGGCGTCGACGCGCGTTCGACGGTGTCGAGTGGCGTCGGAAGCAGTGGCACCAGCGCGAGTGCGAGAGCGATCGACCACAGTGCCGGAATCGGCCGCAGTCCGGCCTTGAAGGCCTTGTCGGTGGCCAGTACCAGCAGAAGCGCCAGTGCCGGAACGGCGGCGAGCGCGAAGCGCGTTTCCAGGATCGACTCGACCAGTGGGGTGTCGGCGAGCCATTCCCACGGCAGTGCGATCTCGGTGTTGTTCTTGCCGATGATCAGCTCGGACCCGAGGGACAGCACGGCGACAGCGACGGCGGTGGCCGCGGCCGCTCGGGCGCAGGCGACCCGCCACAGCCAGACCGCGGCGACCCCCGCGAGCACCAGGAGGGGCCACCCGAAGTAGGCGTTCTCTTCCGTCGCGTTGATCCGGACGTTCTGACCGGGGGTCGCGACGCCGCCGATGGATTGCGTCGGGAACTGGGTGAGGGCTTTGGCGTCGTTGCCCATCGCGCCATGTTCGAGGAACGAGTAGCTCTGCGGGCCGAAGAACTGCCAGTACAGAGGGAACGCGACGAGGGCGATCGCGAGCGCAGCCGCCAACGGCAGGCTTGTCGCCGAGTTCTTCACGGCCGGCCACAGGCTGCGCGGCTTACCGACGTAGTAGACGACGGCGAACAGTCCGAACGCGATCGCGAAGATCAGCAGGGGTTCTTCTCCGAGCATGATCTGCAGCGCGACGACGAGTCCGAGCGCGATGGTTCGTTTCGCCGTCGGGCCGTCCTGGGCGGTGCGGACGACGAGAGCCGCGATGACCGGCAGCAGGAAGAGTACGACGAAGTTGGGGTGGCCGTTGGCGTGGGAGATCATGCCCGGCGCGAAGCCGCACAGTGCTCCACCGAGCGCCGACGACGGTCGCGACGCCCCGAGCGTGCGTGAGAACAGCCAATACCAGGCGTACGCAGTGCCTGCGAGACCGATGGTCAACGCGATGGCCCAGGTGACAGTCGGGCCGAACAGCAACGTCACGGGTGCGAGCGGGATCGACAACCCGAACATGGCCGTGTTGGCCATCAGGTTCACCCCGAGCGGAAAGTTCTGCAGATCGCTCGACATCGGGTTCTCGAGGTGCGCGACGGAATGCGCAGCCACCGCGAAGAACCATTCCCACATGGCCTGGTCCTGGCCACTGTTGTAGAGATAGCCACTACCGAGGTTCCGCCACTGTCCCTGCAGCACGAAGAGAGCGACGACGGTGAAGGCCGACGCAGCCGCGACATCGGCTCGATCGGCACGCCGAAGACGGGTGGAGAGCGCCCCGATTCGCCGTGCCGGGGCGGTCCGCGGCTGCTCGAGAACAGTCTGGTCCGAGGTAGGCATCGGTTGAACGTTACGTGAACGTTATGTCATTTGCCTATGTAGCGCGGGTGACCAGCGCGAACGGCCCGATATCGGTGACCTGGAACCGCGGATCCTCGAACAACGACTCGTCGAACGTGACCGTGTAGCGACGAACGTTCGGATCGTTCGGATAGACGTCCTCCGCCAACCGCAAGGTGTAACCGTCGGCGCCGCGGCGGAACAGGAAGGCGTCGGGCGCCTGCCACCGGCTCTCGTCGAGCTTGGTGACCAACTCGTCCGGGGTCTCGGCCGTCGTCCAGTCCTCGATGGCCGCGGCGCGCTGGTCGAACTGAGCGAGCGGGTTGGCGTAGTGCGACGTCAGCCCCTGGAAGCCGAAGTACGGGTAGTAGCTGAGGAACGAGGTGTCGGCCGTCAGGACGATCGTCTCGTCTCGGGGCCTGCCGACCTGCTCGGTGATCGCTCGGTCGACCTCGGAGTAGTAGGACACCGCACTCGGTGGGCGCTTGTCGGCGCGGTTGCCGTCGCCGTCGGTGTCCGAATACGCGACGGTGATCTCCGACTGCAGAACCTGAGGGATGTTCTGTGCGAACGCAAGTGCACCGATCGTCGCCACCGTCACCGCGGCGACCTTGAACCGCGACGGTTCACCGACTGCCTGGTAGATGGCCTTCGCGCCTTCGACGAAGCCGAAAACGCCTGCCGCTCCCAGCAATACGATCAGTACGGCTTCCAGGCGGAAGCTGAGCAGTGTCGTGCCGGCAACGGTCGCCGCCATGGACAGCAGCGTCCACAGATACACGGAGACGACGCCGATGCTCAACGCCTGTGCTCGACGCGACGTTGCCGTCCTGACGGCGAGCCACAGGGTCCCGGCCATGGTCAGCGCACCGAGCAGGGAGAACTCGAACATCGGGAACGGCAGCTCGGCACCGGCCTCCGGGAGGTAGTGCAGCGCAGTACCCGACGTCGCAGGTGCTCCGGTCAGTGCATCGACAAGATAGGGAGCCCAGACCGTCAGTGCGACAAGTCCTGAAATCGCGGCGATCACAACGAGGCGAACAGCAACCGGAATTGCTGCACGCCAAGTTTTGTGAGCGCGAACATTCAGAAACGCCGACACAACGGCCATGAGCGTCACCGCAAACGCCGCCACACCCAGATACAAGGTGTAGAACGTTGCCGCGAGGCCGAGAAACAGACCCGTCCCGACGACAGCTCCCCAGCCCCAGTTACTCGATCGCTCGGGCTCGTCGGGAACCGGCCGATTCAGCGCGCCCCACGCGAGTAGGAGTGCAGGCGCGACAAGCAGCGCGATGACGGCACTGTAGGCCTCCGGGGAGGCGTAGGCGACGACGAGTGCGGTGGTGACGGCCGAGACGGCTACCGCGAGGTCGGCGCGGACCAGTTGGCGCCAGAGCGTGTAGGCGACGACGGCTGTGACGGCGAGAAATCCGATTGCGAACGGCTTGAACACTTCCCAGCCGTCCATGCCGAGCAGGTTCCCGACGCGTCCGCCGATCCAGAACCATCCGGCCGGGTAGAACGGTGGGATGTCCGGGTACGTCATGTCGCGCAGCGCAGGCGAATCGGTGAGGCGCGTCAGGTACTCGGTTCGAAACTCCTGGTCGACGGATATGCCGAACAGATAGAGCTTCGTCGCCGCCAGAGGCATGCCGAGCGTGACCGTCACGAACCCCGAAAGCCCGCCCCACGTCAACACTTTCGCGAGCCACGCAAGGATGCCGCGTCGGTACAGCACGATCGCCGTGGCCAACAGGGCGACGCACAGTACCTGCCCGAGCGTCGTCAGCGCACGGGTGACGTTGGACGAGTTGAACGCAGGCCACTCGACGAGTGAGAACGCGAACAACCCGACCGCCGCCACCACAGCTGCGACTAGAGCGGCCAGTACACCGTCGACGGCTGTGCCGAGCGCTCGTTTCATCTAGATGGGGAGTTTGCGGAAGATCGGACGCGGCACGTGCCGCAGAGCGATCATGACGAAGCGGAAGGGGCCCGGTGCCCAGACCAGATCCTTGCCCTTCTGCGACGCTGCGACGGCGAGCTTCGCGATGTCTTCCTTGTCCACCGTCAGAGGTGCTTCCTTGACGTGGGCGCTGAACTTGGTGCGCACCATGCCCGGGCGGATGACGGTGACGCGAGGGCCGAACTCACGCAACGCTTCTCCGAGCCCGAGGTAGAACCCGTCGAGACCCGCCTTGGTGGAACCGTAGACGAAGTTGGATCGGCGCACGCGCTCGCCCGCCACCGAGGACATGACGATGATGCGTCCGTATGCCTGGGCCTTGAACTTCTCGGCCAGCAGAACACCGACCGACACCGACGCGGTGTAGTTGATGTTCGCCGTCAGGACGGCCTTGCGCTGGTTCTGCCACAGCTCTTCGGCGTCGAAGTCCACCGCGAACGCGACGATCGCCACGTCGACGTCACCTTTGGACCACGCCTCCTCGATGACCTTGGGGTGCGACTCGGTGTCGAGTGCGTCGAAATCGATGACGTCGACATCCTTGGCGCCCTTGGCTTTCAACTGAGCAACCGACGCATCCCGGAGCGGGTCGTTCGGCAAGGCCGCGAGGATCACGCGCGCCGGCGACTTGGACAGGTACTCCTCGGTGATGGCGAGACCGATCTCGCTCGTTCCACCGAGTACGAGAATGGTCTGCGGATTGCCCACAGCGTCGATCGTCACAGCAGTTCCAACCTTCTGGCCATATCGGAGGCGAAAACGCCCGTGGGGTCAACGGATCGGCGGACCTTGATCCACTCGTCGATCCGCGGGTACATCGAATGGAACGTCTCCGCATCGGTGCGCGAGTCCTTGGCGGTGTACAGCCGGCCGCCGAACTCGAGCACGCGCTTGTCGAGTTCGCGCACGAACTCGTTCAGGCCCGGCTTGATGGGGAAGTCGACGCAGATGTTCCAGCCGGGAATCGGGAAGCTCAGTGGCGCTTTGTTTCCGGGGCCGAACAGCTTGAAGACATTGAGGAAGGAGTAGTGCCCCGACTTCTGGATGTCGACGATGATCTTCTTGAACTCACCGACGGCCTCGGGCGGCACCACGAACTGGTACTGCAGGAAGCCGTTCGAGCCGTAGGCACGGTTCCACTCACCGAACATGTCGAGCGGATGGTAGAACGCGGTGAGGTTCTGCACCTTGTTCCGGTAGTTGCCTGCCTTGAGGTACCAGGCCTGACCCACTGCACTCAGCGTGAACTTGTTGGCGAGTCCGTTCGGGAACACGTCCGGGAACGTGACGAGTGGCTTTGCGTTGAACCGCAGCGGATCCTTCTGCAGCTTCGTCGGCAGCTGATCGAGCTTTGCCAACGATCCACGTGAAACAGCGGCGCGACCGAGCTTGGGCGGCGCGGCGATGGCGTCGAACCAGGCGCTCGAGTAGTCGTAGTTGTTCTCGCTGCCGTCGCTGTGCAGGGCGATGGTCTCGTCGAGCGTCTGCGTGACGTCACCGTCGGCGATGAAGTAGGCCGTCTCGGTCGGCGTCATCTCGATGGTTGCCCGCAGGATGATGCCGGTCAGACCGTTGCCGCCGACCGTCGCCCAGAAGAGCTTCGAGTTCTTTCCCGACGGCGTGAGGTGACGAATCTGGCCGTCCGCGGTCAGCAGCTCCATCGAACGCACGTGGTTGCCGAAGCTACCGGCACTGTGATGGTTCTTACCGTGGATGTCCGTGCCGATTGCGCCGCCGATGGTGACCTGACGCGTGCCCGGCAGCACCGGAACCCACAGCCCGAACGGCAGAGCGGCGCGCATCAACTGATCGAGGTTGACGCCGCCGTCGACGTCGACGATCCGCGTCGTCGCATCGATGCTGTGAATACCGTTCAGCGCATTCATGTCGACGACGAGGCCGCCGGAGTTCTGCGCGTTGTCGCCGTACGACCGACCGAGGCCGCGAGCGATGACGCCGCGACGCAGGTGGGCGGGCTTGCTGTCGTTCTGCTCCGCGACCTGCTTCACAGCGCTCGCGATGAGCTCTGGATCGGAGGTCGAGAGCACCTCACTCGTCGAGGGCGCGGTGCGTCCCCAACCTGTGAGTGTGCGGGTCTGCGTGGGTAGCGGCGCAGTGTTCCCGGCCTGTGGTTCCAGGGGGAAGAGTGCGTCGTCGGCTGTCGTGGACATCGTCGTTGAGGGTACCTGTTCGATCGGGTCGCTCCGCAGGCTGCGCTCCCTGCTCGTCATGACGGCTAGTCTCAGTGATCGTGTCCACCCCGCAGAACGACGACTGGCCCGCCGAAGCGTCGGAGCCGCAGCATCACGTGCCGCTGCCCGTCGAACTCCCACTGACGGAGAACATCGCCGACGAGGCCCTCGACCTCAATACCCAGATCGTCCGGTTCCTGGCAACGGGTGTGCTCTCTGCCGTCGTCGACCAGGGCGTCAACCTGCTGCTTCACTTCGTGTTCGGTGTCGGTGTGACGCTGGCGAAGGCAATCGGCTTCGTCCTGGGCACCACGACGGCCTACCTCATCAACCGGCGCTGGACATTCAAGGCAGCACCGTCGCGCGCCCGCTTCTTCGCGGTCGTGGTGCTGTACGCCGTCACCTTCGCCGTCCAGGTCGGTATCTACACCTGGCTTTACCAGGCATTTCCCGACGGTTTCTGGTTCGCGAACCTCGCCTTCGTCGTCGCCCAGGGCACCGCAACGGTCATCAACTTCATCGTCCAGCGGGCCGTGATCTTCAAAATCCGCTGACGCTCCCGGTGACCGAACGGCACATTCGCTCCGCGTGTCCGCGGGGGGATGAAAGGCGCGCGTGCGGCACCTCCCGGTGACCGAATGAGCCGTTCGGTCCCGACGCCCCTGGATCGAGGTGGTCAGCCTTGGTAGGTGGGGAGGTAGCCGTCGGCGATGGCTTGGGCGAGGGAGGGTGCGGCGCGGTCTTTGTCGGAGAGTTGGTACTCGAGTACCGATCCGTCGCGGGCGTGGGTGGGCCAGTTGATACCCAGGTCCGGATCGAGTGGGTTCAGATCGCGGTCCAACGACGGGGTGTACTCGATCGAGCACAGGTACATCACGGTCGAGCCGTCTTCGAGGGACAGGATGGCGTGCCCGAGACCTGCCGGCAGGAACACTGCGCGGCGGTCGACGTCGTCGATGAGCACGCTGTCCCACTGCCCGAAGGTCGGCGAACCCACCCGCAGGTCGACGATCACATCCAAGAATGCGCCCTTGACGCAGGTGACGTACTTCGCCTGCCCGGGCGGGGTGTCGGTGAAGTGGATACCGCGCAGCACCCCGGCCGCGGATACCGAGCAGTTCGCCTGCTGCAGTTCCAACGGCCCGCCCACTGCGTTCTCGAAGGCGGAGGATTTGAACCATTCGAAGAACACGCCGCGATCGTCGCCGAACTGTCGTGGGGTGAACTCGTAGGCGCCGGGGATAGTCAGTTCACGAAAGCTCATCACTTGCCTCGCGCCAGTAGATCGAGCAGGTACTGCCCGTATCCGGATTTGACGAGTTTCTCGGCTCGTACTCGTAGTTCGTCATCGGTGATGAAGCCGCGTCGCCAGGACACTTCCTCGGGTGCCCCGATCTTCATGCCCTGACGTTGTTCGATGGTGCGGACGTAGTTGGAGGCATCGAGCAACGAGTCGAAGGTGCCGGTGTCGAGCCAGGCGGTACCACGCGGAAGCACTTCGACAGCCAACTTGCCTGCCTCGAGGTAGTGGCGGTTGACGTCGGTGATCTCGTATTCCCCGCGTGCGGACGGCGCGAGATCGCGGGCGATCGCCAGGACGTCGTTGTCGTAGAAGTACAGGCCGGGGACGGAGAAGTTCGATTTCGGTGCGGTGGGTTTTTCCTCGAGGGAGATGGCCTTGCCGTCGGCGTCGAATTCGATGACGCCGTAGGCGCTGGGGTCCTTGACTTCGTAGGCGAAGACAGCGCCGCCGTCGATGCCTTCGAATCGCGAGAGCTGGGAGCCCAGTCCGGTGCCGTAGAAGATGTTGTCGCCCAATACGAGTGCGGCGCTGTCGGTGCCGATGTGGTCGGCGCCGAGGACGAAGGCCTGGGCGAGGCCGTTGGGCTCGTGCTGGACCTGGTAAGTCAGGTTGATTCCGAATTGTGAGCCGTCGCCGAGGAGTCGTTGGAACTGATCGGCGTCCTGTGGGGTGGTGATGACGAGGATGTCGCGGATGTTGGCGAGCATCAGGGTCGAGAGGGGGTAGTAGATCATCGGTTTGTCGTAGACCGGGACAAGCTGCTTGCTGATGCCGACCGTGATCGGATGTAGACGCGAGCCCGTGCCGCCCGCCAGAATGATTCCCCGCATATCGGGAAGTCTCCCAGACGGGACCTGGTCGTGCGCGCTCACTGCCAGGGGATGCTGTACGGCTCGTCCTCCTGCGGCAACGGCCAGTGACGGGGCCAAACGATTCTGGGGTCGGCCTTCATCTGTTCGACTTCTGGTGGGATCGGTACGGCATCGAACTCGATCCGGTCCCATGTCGTGCTGCCCGACGCCACCCTCACGCCGTACGTCTGGAGTTCCGGGCTTGCTGTCCTTGCCTGTGAGAGGCGTTCGAGCAATGCCTCGTCGACGACGACAGGGCCCTGGTCCACACGGATCGGTGTGGCATCGGCGCGGAGTCGAGCTGCGCGCAGGCGGTCGACGGCGTCGAGCACTCTCCTGTACTCGGGAGTGTTCCTGGGATCGGTCATACCGCGTCCTGCCACGGTTGGTCGCCTTCGCCGACGGAGAATTGTTGGTCAGGCGTGTCGAGGACTGGGGTTATGTCGGCGGTTCTGCCTGCGTCGACGGCAGTTTTGCCCTTGTCCAGAGCCTCGTTGAACGGCTGGAGGTACTTGTCGATCGTGCGGCTGACCTGACCTTCCGGGTCGATGATCGCGTCGAGGAACAGTCCGAACTGGTCGACAAGTTCTTCGATTCTGCGCACGAGATCCATCGTCAGGTCCATCGTCTGTCTCAGTATGTCGACGATCGCTCCGAGCTGCCAGGCTGTCCCGAGGACAGGAACTTTCTTGAGCGCCACTTTCATTGCTGCGGAGCCGGACCCGAGATCTACCTCGGCCTCCAACATCTCGGCGAACTTCCTCACGACGGTCTGGACGCCCTCGCGAATTTCCTCGGCGATGGCTTCGGAGATGGCGTGGATCGTGCGACCGCACGAACCTTCCCAGTACATGGCTGCAATCTGTCGACCGGAATACTCGGTGAAAGCTTGGGCGGCCTGGCCATCCCAGTAGTCGTCGACGCGCCGGACGCCACGCTCGAGTGATGCGGCGGCAGCTTCCATTGCGCTGCCCGCGATGTCGAATGCTTCTCCAGCTCGTCTGATCTCGTTCCAGTTCCCGCTCAGCGGTGTGGTGACTTCAGTCAGGGGGCTCCAAGTGGTGAGTTCGAAGATCGTCTCGTCCACGTCGCCCAGCCAGCCTGCAGCCGCTTGAATGACCTCACGGGTGTCGTCCACGGCGGGATTTGCTGGCGGATAGTCGATTCCGTCGGGGTGGCCGTAGTCGGCGGCATTGACGTAATCGTCGACATTTCCCACCGCGGCGGTCTTCGAATTACCCAGCTGCGGAACAGGTACAGGGACAAGATCGGTGTGAGCGTTCAGTTGGTCGTATGTTTCCTTCTCGGCATCGTGATAGAGCCATGCTGCTTTTCGGAGTTCGTCTCCGATGTAGGTGCAGTTGGCCGATAGGTGGACGTGCCTGCTGCGCGTATTCTCTTGGTAAAGAGCAATGGACGGTGCAAGCCGCTGCAGAATCTGACCGGGGATTGTATCGCTCAAGCCCGCGTGATCTCCGATATAGCGATGGCATGCCATCGTTCGTAGACCTATCTCGGACGTCAGTTTCCCCATCCCAGCGACTTCTGATGGACGAGCACCGAAGATTTCTTCCATGTCAGCTCTTCCTTATCGTAGAGATTATGGCGTCGATATCCGAGTCGCCTAGTGCGCCTTCGACACCGCGGGCGGAACGGACGATGAAAACCACTGATTCTGCTGATGCGTAGCCGGGCGTGGCGATGACGTCGAATGTTGCCTGGCTGGACGAGCAGCGCTGAGCTGCGTCGGGTATGTCGTCGATCGTCGCTCGGTACCTAACCGCAGGTCGATCGCCGATCCGGAAGGTCTGCGGCCCGGTGATACGGATCGACGGTTTCCTCGACTCATCAGAGCTGGAGAAGATCAGTTCGGCTCGTTCGACTTCGCTGCGTGCCGTTGCGTCGAGGTTAGTTGTTCGGCGTCCAATGACTCCGGTAATGGCGAGCTCGGAATGTTCGCCGTCAGAACACTTTGTGCGTTCGTAGAACCCTAGTGACCCGAACACCACCGAGGTTCCGTCGTCGAAATCCCATCCAGCCACCCCGCCGGACCAATTGTCCCAATCTGGGGCAACGTCGTAGGTCAGTCCGTACTTTGTTGCGATCGGTTGTGGTTCGCCGTCGCCGACGATGATCCGCGGCGGCCTCGACATGGATGGAAACCCCGACGGCAGAGAAGCTGGTGTTGTCGTCGGAGCAAGTGGGCTCGTCTTGGACGGTTCGGCGACCGAGACCCCCTCGTACCGGCCGGGTGCCTCTGGTGCCAGTTCTGTTATTCCCCACAACACTAGGTTGAATACGGCCAAGCTTCCTGCCAGCAGCAGTAGCCGTTTACGTAATCCCACGAACGCTCCCCCCGAAGTCTGCGAAAAGGTAACACAGGGGTCGGACACGGTCGGCTCGGAAGAATGGCGATCGAGCAACATCGTCGACGACAATGGCGCCGTGTTTCGCGCGAATGGCTGTGTGGTCGGCGTGCATTCGAAGAGGACGCGGGCGGTAACCGCGTACGGCGCCCTTCCCTGTCAGGTCCTCCTTATCGTCGAGACGATCTGTTCGATTTGATCGTCCGTAAGAGCTCGTTCTACCCCGCGAGCTGCGGTCAACACGAACAGTGCTGTTGCTGCGGTGGCGTAGGAGGGGGTCGCAATGATGTCGAAGCGAGCCTCGCTCGGTGTACACGAATCTGTGGAAACGATGTTCGAAACGTCCGCGCGGTATCTGATCGCTGGACGTCCGTCGACAGTGAATTGAGTAGGAAGGTCAACGGTCACGGACGTTTGGGCATCGTCGCTGAAGATCTTGGATACTTTATCGATCTCCGCGCGCGCTACTTCGGCAATGTCTGCATCAGGCCGACCGGTCATGCCAGTCATCGCAAGTTGTCTGTGCTCGCCGCCGCACTTTTCTCTTTCGTAGAATCCGAGGGCACCGAACACCAGGGAGGTGCCGTCGTCGAAGTTCCAGCCGGACATACCGTCGTACCAGTTGTCCCAACCGCTGGGGATGTCATATGTCAATCCGAATTTCGTTGCGATGGGCTGGGGCTCCCCGTCAGGAACGATGATTTTGGGAGGCGGATACTCCATCGTCGGAAACCCCGACGGCAGAGGAGCTGGTGTTGTCGTCGGAGCTTGTGGGCTCGTCTTGGACGGTTCGGCGACCGAGACCCCCTCGTATCGGCCGGGCGCTTCAGGTGCCAGTTTGGGTATTCCCCACAGCACTAGGTTGAAGACAACCAAGCTCCCTGCCAGCAGCAGTAGCCGTTTACGTAATCCCACGAACGCTCCCCCCGAAGTCTGCGAAAAGGTAACACGGGGGTCGGACAAGTTCGGCCCGAAACCGGGCACACCGGTATGGTCACGGTTATGAAACTGCTCGTGACCGGGGGTGCCGGGTTCATCGGCGCGAACTTCGTCCATCTGACCGTCTCTCAACGGCCCGATGTGGAGATCACTGTCCTGGACAAGCTGACCTACGCCGGCAACCGAGCATCGCTCGACCCGGTTGCGGACCGGATCGAGTTCGTCGAAGGCGACGTCGCAGACTTGGATCTGGTGTCGAGCCTGATCAAGGACACCGATCTGGTGGTCCATTTCGCCGCGGAATCCCACAACGACAATTCCCTCGCGAACCCCTGGCCGTTCGTACACACCAATGTCATCGGCACCACCACCCTGCTGCAGGCAGTCCGCGAACACGACGTGCGCTATCACCACATCTCCACCGACGAGGTCTACGGCGACCTCGAACTCGACGACCCCGCACGGTTCACCGAGAACACCCCGTACAACCCGTCGAGCCCGTACTCGTCGACGAAGGCCTCCAGCGACCTGCTGGTCCGAGCGTGGGCGCGGAGCTTCGGGGTCCGAGCCACGATTTCCAACTGCTCCAACAACTACGGCCCTTACCAGCACGTGGAGAAGTTCATTCCGCGTCAGATCACCAACATCCTGTCCGGTCTGCGCCCCAAGCTGTACGGCGAAGGCAGGAACGTCCGCGACTGGATCCATGTCGACGACCACAACAGCGCTGTCTGGACGATCATCGACGCCGGTGTGCTCGGCGAGACCTATCTCATCGGCGCCGACGGGGAGAAGAACAACCGCGACGTGCTCGAGACGATTCTCGAGGAAACAGGACAAGCCGCCGACGCCTTCGATTTCGTCACCGACCGTCCCGGCCATGATCTGCGCTACGCAATCGACTCGACCAAACTGCGCACCGAACTGGGTTGGACCCCGCAGTACGTCGACTTCCGCAGTGGTTTGAAAGCAACCGTCGACTGGTACCGAGACAACGAGAACTGGTGGCGTCCACAGAAGGACACCACCGAAGCCGCCTACGCAACCGCGGGTGAACGCACTGTCTGAACGCGTCCGGACCTATCTTCTTCCTGCGGCGACGGCAATTGTCGCCGCCGCGGTATTCGCGTTGGCGTCGCGGTTCCTGATCGACGACACCTTCATCACCCTGTCGTACGCGAGGAATCTTGCATTCCATGGTGAATGGGCTCTGGTCAGTGGTCACCCGTCGAACACGGCAACGTCGCCGCTGAACGTTCTGGCGCTCGCTGCCGGAACAATCGTGGTGCGCGACGCCGTACTTGCCTGTGGGATCGTGTTCGTCTTGTCCTGCGTGGCGACGGTGGTGGCATTTCGAAGAATTGCTCTTCACCAAGGTTTCTCGACGGCCTTCGCTCCGGTGACGCTTGCATTGATCGTCGTGAACCCGGTGGTCTCGTCGTCTCTGGGATTGGAAGTGATTCTGGGAACGGCGATTTTGGCGTGGGTGGCGGTGTTCGCCATGGAGCACTCACCGATTGCTCTCGGTGTGGCGTCAGGCCTCGCCGTGGTCGCTCGTGTGGATTTGGTCGTTGTTGCGGCCGCGTTGGTGCTGATCAGGAGCGCGCCGCTGCGTCGACTATGGCTGTCTGCGCTCGCCGCTGCAGCCACAGCGTTGCCGTGGTTCTTCGTCAGTTGGGTGTTCCTCGGCTCGGTGGTCCCGGATACCGTCGTCATCAAGACCGGCCAAGGGGCCTGGGGGGAATGGGGTTTCGGCAACGGTTTGCTGATGTACCTCGACATCTATCCCGCCGCGGCTGTCCTGACAGCTGTCGTGCCGATTCTCGGAGCGCTGTGCTTGCTTGCAGTGCCGGCGGTGCGGCGATGGCGTCGAGCAACGGTGTTGTGGGCCTGGGCGCTCGGCGGCGTCGTCTACTACGCCGCGTACACCTTGCTCGAGGTTCCTCCGTACCACTGGTATTACGGGGTTCCGGCAGTGGCGGGGACGGTGATGTTCGTCGGCGCGATGTTCGCGGCTCCTTCTGTCGTGAAGTCTGTCGGCCTTGCGGCGGCGGGAGCCGCCGGGCTGGCGGGCGCGGCCCTGTGGAGTTGGACGACGGCCACCGATCGCGTCGTTCCCATCACGACCAACCATGCGACGGCGAATCAGTACGAGGACATCGGCGCCCAGCTGCCTGCCTACGCGGGCGACAAGGCTGTCCGTTCGGGCGGTGAAATCGGCGCGCTGTCGTACTACTGCGAGTGCCTCGTCGTCGACAAGTTCTCCGATCGGGGTGCACTCGAAGCGGATCTCCGGAAAAAGACGGCCGAGCCAGGAGTCGCCGGCTGGTTGTGGCGCAAGAACTTCCACTTTCTGGATTTCGACGCTCTCGAACAGGTAGGTCCGATCCCGCTGGACTACCGGCTCCTGCGGGTGAACTTGGTGCAGGAGAGCCCGCCGTCGTTCGTGGACTGGCCGATCACCTCCCCGTGGACCGGAGCGGGCGAGCTACATTTGACGAATCCGGATGTGTCAGTTCCGAACTAGCGCGAAGTGTGCGACGCCCCGCGCTGCGGAATCCACTGTCCATGTCCAGGGTGAGCCGTCGCTCGGGCCTGGACGGTATTCGATGCGGTAGACCGGTACGACCGGCTTACGGGAGTAGTCGAGGTTGGCGTAATTTGCGCGAAGTAACAGGTCGCCGACAGGCCCGGATTCCTCCAAGCGCGGGATGATCCGCTCGTTGATGATGACGCCTCGGTCGGAGAACTCGTCGACGATTCTGCACTCGCATGCGTAGGCCAGCGTTCCGATCTCGCCGGGCGACTTGACGGCGTCGTCGCCGACGATCTTTCCGATCTCCTCGCCGACGCGCTGGTAGTCCGCGGCCGAAGCGAAGTTGCCGAAGATGGGCGGTGACGCCCACGGCATGGGCCTGGCTGTGTCGAACGCGATGGAGCCCGCGATTCCGATGACGACAAACAGAAGTGAGACGGCGGCCACCGGGCGCGGTGATATGCCGGCAAGGAATATTGCTGCCGATCCACCCGCGATCATCGGGGTGACGTAGTACCAGTGGTAGGGGACGGTGTCGAGAGCTGTGTACGCGAGGTAGTAGGCACCTCCGCCGAGTCCGAGACCGATCAGAGGCCATGACGCCCGGTCGCGCGCGCGTCTGGATACGCATGCGGCGAGCCAGCCGACGGTGACGACGAGGCCGACGACGGCAGGGCCGAAACTCGCGAGCGTGCCCCACCAGTCGCCGTCGTAGTAGAGGGACGGCCCGTCGAAGTAGTTGAAACCCTCGATTGCCTGGCCTTCTTTGAGGACGAGCGTGTCCGGCACCAGTGATCCGAGCACGATCCAGCTGAAGACGTACCAGGGCAGGGACACCGCAGCCGCGGCTAGAAGAGCCCGGGGCCAGCGGCGGTACAGCGTCGGCGCGAAAGCAGCGAGAAGTAGTACGAAGAGGACAAGGTCCAGTCGTACCAGGACGGCCAGTCCGCTCGCGACGCCGAACAGTACGGGGCTGCCGCGCAGAGCCGCAGCGGTCAGCGTGAGCACCGCTGCGGGAATGAGGAGAACTTCGAGTCCGATGGACGACAGCAGGAACGGGTTGCTCATCACCAGAACGACCGCGATCCCACCGAGCCACAGGCCTCTACCGACCGACCGTGAGATCGACGCGCATGCTGCACCGACGATTCCCCCGGCCAGAACGTTGGCGACGAACAGAGCGAACAACGGCGCCGGCGCGCCGAAGAACGACGTGATCCACACGATGAAGCCGAGGAGCAGAACGTTGAGGGGCGAGGTCGACGTATTCGCGGTCAGGTCGGTGACGATCGCCCACTGACCGTGTTCGGCGAGATTTCGGGCCGCGGAGAGGCTGATGTACGCGTCGTCGGTGAGGCTGGGTGCAGCAACCCAGTACCCGACGGCGCCCAGGGCCGCGCCGAGCGCGATGAGTATCCATGACGAGTGTCCTGCGCGCGACAACCGGGTTCCAGGCGAGTACGCCTCCGCGTCGGCGGCAGCGGACTGTGCAACCATGGTCACCAGAATGGCAGACAACAGGGCTCGTACGCTGCACCGCGAGCCCTCGCCCGGCGTTGTGTCTCGCAATACGGGCAGCACAAGAGCCAAGGAGAAAAGGGACCGTTGCTGTGAGTCACGCTGATTCCACCACCACGACCGAGGCAGACACCGTCGACCTGCCGTCGTCGACGGAGTTGCGCGCACAGCGTCTCCTCTTCGACGGGCCGTCGCCGCTGGTGAGTGCGGATATGTACACGAATGTGGCCAAGGGCAATGTCGAGCGTTCGAGGTATGCGGCGAAGCTGGCCAAGCGCACGGTTCTCGAGACGAACAGTTACTTCGGGCGGTTCCCGGCGAGTTACTGGCAGCGCTGGACCGATGTGACCGAGGTGCGTTTCTCGGCTTCCGTTGCCGGTTCGGGGCGCGTCGATATCGTCGCTACCGACTACAAGGGTCGTAAGCGAACGATGGCCAGCGAGACTGTGACCACCGACGGGCGGGCCAGGCGGCTGGACTTCGCTGTTCCCGTCAAGCAGTTCCTCGACGGTGGAGCCTTGTTCGCCCGATTCACCACCACGTCCGGTGAGCTGACGGTCGAGGACGCCGAGTGGACCGTCGACGCGCCGGAGAAGCTGCGTCCGACGTCCGTGGTCATCTGCACGTTCAACCGGGCCGACGACTGCGCCAACACCGTGGCAGCCATGGCCGACGATCCGATTGCACTGCTCGGCGTCGACAACGTGTACGTCGTGGACCAGGGCAGCGACCAAGTCCAGACGCGGCCCTTGTTCCAGCGTGTCGCGGCCGAACTCGGCGACAAGCTGGTCTACATCACTCAGCCCAACCTCGGTGGTGCGGGTGGTTTCACCCGCGGGCTCTACGAGGTGCAGGGCAAGGGCGGCGACCCGGCCAACGTCGTGTTCATGGACGACGACGTGCTGTGCGAGCCCGAGGCGATCGTGCGTATGAACGCGTTCGCGAACAAGACCATCGAGCCCGCGATCATCGGTGCGCAGATGCTCTACCTTCTGCATCCCGATCGGGTGCATGTCGGTGCCGAGGTCGCGAACCTCCAGAAGCTCGAAGCCGGGTTGCACGTGAAGAACGCGATCTCGGACAAGAGCGCGTTGAAGAAGAAGCAGGAGATCCGCGTCGACGCCGGCTACAACGGCTGGTGGTCGTGCCTGATCCCGTCGGAGATCGTCTCGCAGATCGGTTACCCACTTCCGCTGTTCTTCCAGTGGGACGACATCGAGTACGGCTACCGGGCCCGTGCCAATGGATTCGCGACGGTCACGCTTCCAGGCGCGGCGGTGTGGCACGCCGATTTCGCGTGGAAGGACTGGGACGAGTGGCACCGCTACTTCAACCTGCGCAACGGCATGATCACGGCGTCGCTGCACGCGGGGCTTGACGGTAAGAAGCTCGCGCGTCAGCTGACGACCGATCTGTTCCGCTATCTCGTCTCCATGCAGTACGGCATGGCGTTCACGTTGATCAAGGCCATCGAGGACTTCCTCGTCGGGCCGAGCAAGCTCACCGACGGCGGCATGGACGCTGCGGCGGCGATCCGTCGTGACCGAGCCGCGTACAACGAGACCAAGCGCTACAACGCGAACGCGGTTCCTGACGTCCGCCCTGCGGACATGTTCATCACCCCGGCAGGGCCTCACCCCAAGAAGAGCCTGGAGTGGGCCGTTCTGGCCAAGCGTGTGCTCAACCAGTCGCGTGGCCGCGTTCACCCCGGCCCGGTCGCGATCTCGGCCGATGACGCGCATTGGTGGCACGTCTCGCTGTTCGCGCATGCCGTCGTCACCGATCGTTCGCAGGAGGGTGTGCGAGTACGTAAGCGCGACAAGGCAGCCGCCACGGAGCTACTGAAGCGAGGGCTGAGGGCGCTGCGTCGTCTGCGTGTCGAGACCGACAGCGTGGCCGAGTCCTACCGGCAGGCTGTTCCTGAGCTCACCAGCCGAGAGAACTGGACGCGGCTCTACTCCTAGGTGAGTGGAAATGTAGGCCGACCAGAACACACCGCATTGTCGCTCACAACGACGGAGCGGTGCGGATTCGTACGACGACCTGTTCGTTGTCCGCGGTGTAGCCGAGGTAGTCGAATTCCGTGCCGGTGCGGCCGACGAACTCTGTCCACGCGCGGTACTCGTGATTGCGCCAGCCGGGGAAGTTGAAGTACTCGTCGAAGACGATGACGGTTCCCACGGCCAAGCGGTCGGCGACGAGGTCGAGGACGGTCACGGTCGACGAGTACAGGTCCGCGTCGAGGTGAAGGAACGCGAGCTTGTCCTTGTGGCTCTTCAGGAACTCGGGTAGCGATTCCTCGAACATGCCGGGAACGATCTCCGCGCCGGGCACCGTCGGCTCGGTTTCCTGCTCGAACAGTCCCTTCGGGAAGCCCGTTCGCCACGTCTCGGGGAGACCGGAGAAGACGTCGAATCCGGCGACGATGGAAATGTCGTGTCGCTTCGCCATCTCCTCGGCGATGATCTCCAGCGTCGTACCGCTGGCGACACCGAACTCGAGCGCCATCCCCGGTACCGATACCTCGCCGAGCGCGAACCTCAGCGTCGCGTGGGGGCGCAGGAACGTGGGTGCCTTCGGCATGACCTCTTCGGCGAACTCGGCGCTCTGAGCGGCGGCCTCGACGTCGGACGCATACGGGATATCGCGTCGCATGCGCATTTCGAGTCCACGGATGAAGGCGTGCAGGTCGTCGATCTCGCGGCGCTGACGTTCGAGGATGTCCAGCAGCTTGGTCTGCTGATCGCTCGTCTGCTCGGCCAGCTGGGCTGTCTGCTTGTCCAGAACCTCGCCGATCGCACGCTGCAACTTCTCCCGCGCCGAATGCCGAATCCGATCCGTCAGCTTCCGAGATTCCGTCATGCGCACACGGTAGCGGACGCAGACGCCCACGGCCGTTGTCAGTGGAAATGGAGGCCCTGGGGTAGGAGCGGAGCCTGCGGAGCGACCAGATGACACCGCATTTCCACTCACCTGGGTCACCTCCGGAAATGCTCCCGACGCCCGAGTCGACGGAGACGAAGCCATTCCAGCAGGCCCTTGGGATTGTGAGTGGTCACAAGGAAGAACCAACCGAAACGAATCCACTCCTGCGGCAGCAGTTTCCGCATACCGGGCTGTGACATGAGGTACCCGCGGTTGCGATAGGTGAAGTAGCGCTTGGTGGCGTCGTCCGGGTACTGCGTGTGCATCCGCCCGCCGAGGATCGGTTTGAACTCCTCGGCGCCGTTGGGGTGGACGTAGGCGGTCGTCAGACAGGTACCGAACTTCAGGCCCGATCGCTGCAGTCTGCGATGAACTTCCACCTCGTCACCGCGGACGAAGAGTCGCAGATCGGGCACCCCGACTGCGTCGATCGTCGAGGCTTTGAACAGTGCACCGTTGAACAGTGACGCGATTCCCTCGAGCAGATCGTCGTCGGGGTTACGAGGGTCGATCAGTTCGGACCTCAGTCGCCGCCATTCCACTCCGCGCCGCAGCGGGAACGCGAGACGATCGGGGTCGTCGATGTCGCAGACGACGGGGGAGACCTCGTCGAGGCCGTGCTTCAGTGCGCACTCGTGCAGCGTTTTCAGTACGTCCGGACCCTCGGGCCGCCCGTCGTCGTCGGCAAGGAACACCCAATCCGCGCCGAGCGACAGGGCGTAGAGAATGCCGAGCGCGAATCCGCCCGCACCGCCCAGATTGTGATGCGACCCAAGATAAGTAGTCGGAATCGACGCAGACTCGACGAGCTCGCGGACCTCGTTCTCGTGCGCGTTGTCGACGACGACGAGATGGTCCAGCGGGCGGGTCTGGCGCGTGATGACATCGAGTGACTTCGCGAGGAGCTCGCGACGCTTGTGCGTCACGATGACTCCGATGATCGTCTCAGCCACTGGTTTCATCTCTAGGTCGTTCCGCAGGCTCCACTCCCGATCCGTCTCGAGGTCGTTCCGCAGGCTCCACTCCCGCTTCGTCTCGAGCGAGCTCTTTCAAGATCGTCGCCACGTGGTCGCCCGCGTCGTTGCCTTCGTACGCACGCACGACGTCTTCGATGCCACCGTCCTGACGGATCTGGCCGTGGTCGATCCACATCGCGCGGTCGCAGAGCTGGGCGAGGAACTCGTTGGAGTGGCTTGCGAAGACGAGGATGCCGGAGCGTTGCACCAGTTCCTGGAGCCGGATGCGTGCTTTCTTCATGAATTCTGCGTCGACGGCGCCGATGCCCTCGTCGAGCAGCAGGATTTCAGGATCGATGCTGGTGACGACGCCCATCGCTACGCGGACGCGCATGCCGGTCGAGTAGGTCCGCAGCGGCATGTCGAGGTAGTCGCCGAGTTCGGTGAAGTCGGCGATCTCGTCCATCTTCGCGAGCATCTGCTTACGCGTCTGGCCGAGGAACAGGCCTCGGATGATGATGTTCTCGTAGCCGGAGATCTCCGGGTCCATACCGACACCCAGGTCGAAGACGGGGGCGACGCGGCCGCGCACCGAGGCGGTGCCGCGGGTGGGCTCGTAGATGCCGGAGAGCAGGCGCAGGAGCGTCGACTTGCCTGCTCCGTTGTGTCCGACGAGGCCGACGCGGTCGCCTTCCTTCAGATTCATCGTGATGTTCTTGAGGGCTTCGACGACGACGACGTCGGAGCTGTTCCGGTCGATGGCACCGCCGGCTTTGCCGAGGAACGCCTTCTTCAGGGAGCGAGTTTTGGCGTCGAAGATGGGGAAGTCGACGCAGGCGTCGTGCGTGTTGATGCTGACTGACATGGCAGACCCCTAAACCCAGTAGGGCACTCGGGCCCGGAATTTCTTGAGAGCGAAAATGGTCAGGAGCCAGCCGACGATGGTGCAGGCGATCACGATGTACCAGTGGTAGGCCTCCTGGGGCTCACCGATCATCGGGGCTCGGAGGATGTCCAGGTAGTGAAAGAGCGGGTTGATCTCGACGAGGCGGGCGCGCTCGGCGGCCTGTCCGCCCTGGTTGAGTAGCCCCTGCGTCGTCCACACGATCGGTGTCATGAAGAACAGCAGCGTGACCATGGACCCGAGAATCGGCGCAATGTCGCGGTAGCGCGTTGCGACGATGCCGAACAGCATCGCCACCCAGACGGCATTGATGGCGATGAGCGCGAAGGCCGGGATCGCCGCGAGGTCGGTCCAGTGGAACGTCGGTCGGAAGATCGCGATGATGATCACATAGACGATCAGGTTGTGCGCGAACAGCAGAATCTGACGCCACACCAGCCGATACACGTGCACCGACAGCGCCGACGGCAACTGCTTGATCAGGCCTTCGTTGGCGACGAAGACATCGCCGCCCTCGAGGATCGCCGCACTGATGAAGTTCCAGATGATCAAACCGACGGCCACGTGCGGCAGGAACGTCTTCAGATCCATGTCGAGCAGCACCGAGTACAGCAGGCCCATGGCGGTGGCCTGGACTGCAGTGGCGATGGTGATCCAGAACGGGCCGATGACCGAGCGTCGGTATCGCTGCTTGATGTCCTGCCAGCCGAGGTGGAGCCACAGCTCACGCTGATTGAACCCGGTCTTCAGATCGCGGAATGCGCGCTTGTACGTCTGCGAATCCGAAACAGGGAGGCTCACACGCTCTCCTGTCTCGTTCTCGGGTTCCTTCGCTGGAGCTGACACGACGGTCGACCTTACCCGCTCCCGACGGTCGTTCCGCAGGCTCCACTCCTGCCCAGCCCCGGGTCATTCCGCAGGCTCCACTCCCGCCGCCTCCCTGGGTCATTCCCCAGGCTCCACTCCTGCCCAGCGCTACAGGTACTGGCCCGTTCCGCCGCCGGTGTGGCCTGGGCCACTGGGGTTGATGGCGACGCCGGGAGGCAGGGCGCCTTGGCGCATTTGTTCGAGTTGGGCGCGTGCTGCCATTTGCTGGGCGAACAGGGCGGTTTGAATTCCGTGGAACACCCCTTCCAGCCAGCCGACCAGCTGGGCCTGCGCGATGCGCAGTTCGGCGTCCGACGGGATGGCGTCCTCGCCGAAGGGAAGGGCCAGGCGTTCCAGTTCCTCGCGGAGTTCGGGGGCCAGGCCCTGTTCGAGTTCGCGGATCGAGGACTGGTGGATGCCTTTGAGTCGTGCGCGGCTGGCGTCGTCGAGAGGAGCTGCCCGCACCTCTTCGAGGAGCTGTTTGATCATCGTGCCGATGCGCATGACCTTCGCCGGTTGCTCGACCATGTCCGACAAGGGCGTTTCGCCGTTCTCCACGTTGTCGGTGCCTGCGGCGCGGGCCGCGGCGGCGGTTGCCTCTTCCCGGCTGAGTGCGAGAGGCTGTCCGTCTGGACCGATCACGACGACGTGGTCGCCGGCTTCTGGATTCGAGTGCGAGTCCGAGTGCGTCATGTTCGCCATCCTTCCGGTTTCGGTGGGATTGCGCGATGAGCGGGGCCGATTATTGTTGTTTCGGGTCGTTGAGGAGGGAAGACAAGCGTGCAAGACAGCCAGGCGGTCGATCCGAAAAAGGGATGTGGAACACACGCTCACGAAATCGGCGCTTAGAGTGTCCGGCATGGGGTACGACGTCGCACGAGTCAGGGGATCCATTCCCTCGTTGGGCGACGGCTGGATCCACCTCGATCCGCAGAACGGCATGCAGATCCCCGACCGTGTGTCGACCGCCGTGTCCACAGCGTTTCGCGGAAGTGCGCCAACTCACACTTCGGGTCACCTGTCGTCTCGTCGCAGCGCTGGTTTGCTCGACGCCGCGCGGCAGGCGATAGCGGATCTGGTCGGCGGCGATCCCGCAGGTGTCGTTCTCGGCCCTGATCGCGCGACGATGCTCGCGTGGCTCGCCGAGTCCATGTCGTCGCGTCTCGGGCTGGGAACGGGTCTTGTGCTGTCGCGCCTCGACGAGGAAGCGAACGTCGCGCCCTGGCTGCGCATCGCCAACCGCTACGGTGCTCAGGTCCGGTGGGCCGAGGTCGAGATCGACACGTGCGAACTCCCCAGCTGGCAATTCGAAGAACTCATCACCACGACCACTCGCCTGGTGGCAATGACCGCGGCCTCGCCCATCGTCGGGTCGGCCCCGAACGTGCGTGTCGCGGCCGATCGTGTTCATGCCGTCGGCGGCCTGATCGTCGTGGACGCCGCGGGCGCGGCCCCGTACGCGCACGTCGATATCGAGGAGCTGGGTGCCGACGTCGTCGCCGTCCAGGCGTCGGCGTGGGGTGGTCCGCAGGTGGGCGCGCTCGTCTTCCGTGATCCGGGTCTGCTGGATCGAATTCCGTCGATGTCGCTCAATCCGTTCGCGAAGGGCGTCGAGCGGCTCGAGGTGTCGGGCCATCAGTACGCGTTGCTCGCCGGTGTCGTCTCGTCGGTGGACTATCTGGCCAATCTCGACGACTCCGCGACGGGTACCCGTCGCGAGCGTTTGCAGCTGTCCATCGGGTCGTTGCAGGACTACCACGACCGGCTGTTCGATTATCTGTTGCGATCGTTGGAGAAGCTGGACCACGTCATGGTGCTCGGCGACGCTCCCAGCCGTATCCCGACGTTGAGTTTCACCGTCGCGGACACGTCCGCCGAGAAGGTCGCCGAGCACCTCGCGCAGAACCGCATCGGCACCGTCAGTGGAATCCATAGCGGCAGTAGGCTTCTGGATGCCCTGGGGGTCAACGACGAGGGTGGTGCGGTGACGATCGGGCTCGCACCGTACACGACGCGGTACGAGATCGATCAGCTTTCCAAAGCGTTGTCCAAGCTCCGTATGTGAGCGGAAATGTGTCCTCGGGTCGCTCCGCTGGCTCCGCTCCAGTGGCCCACGGCCGACATTTCCACTCACGAGACGCGGAGGACGACCTTTCCGATCGCGTCGGCGTCGAGCAGTCGATGGCCTTCTGCCGCATCGGTTATCGGTAGTTCGGCGTGAATGATCGGGGCGACGGCGCCTTCCTCGACCAGCGGCCACAACCGTGCAGTCATGTCAGCGACGATGTCCGCCTTGCTCGACGCTCCGGTTTCCGGTCGACCACGCAGACCTGCGGCGTGAACGGTGCCGCGCTTGGCCAGAAGTGCACCGAAGTCGAGCTCACCCTTCAGGCCGCCCTGCATCCCGATGGTGATGAGCTTCCCGTCCTTGGCAAGAGCATTTACATTGCGCCCCAGGTACTTCGCGCCCATGTTGTCGAGAATCAGGTCGGCTCCGTCGGGTAGTTTCTCGACGAAGTCCTCGTTCTTGTAGTCGATGAGGATGTCCGCGCCGAGGGATGCGCAGAAGTCGAGCTTCTCGCGCGATCCGGCCGTCACGGCGACGGTGGCGCCGAATGCTTTGGCGACCTGGATAGCGTGCGTTCCGATGCCGCTTCCGCCGCCGTGGAGGAGAACCACATGACCGGAGCGGAGGCCGCCGAACATCACCAGATTGGACCAGACCGTCGACGCCACTTCCGGAAGTGCCGCTGCCGCATGGAGATCGAGCTTTCCTGGGATGGGAAACAGCTGAGTCGACGGGACGGCGACCTGCTCGGCGTACCCGCCGCCGGCGAGGAGGGCGCAGACTTTGTCTCCGACCTTCCAGTCGTGCACTCCTTCACCGAGTTCGGAGATGATCCCCGAGCATTCGAGTCCCAACGTTTCGCTCGCCCCGGGCGGTGGCGGGTAGAAGCCCTGGCGCTGCATCAGGTCGGCGCGGTTGACCGCGGTGGCTGCGACGTCGACGATGACCTGCCCGCGCTCGGGCCGTGGGTCCGCCACTTCGGTCCACTGCATCACGTCGGGGGCCCCGAACTCTTTCAGCGTTATCGCATGCATGCCTGCCTCCTTACCCGATATCCCAGAGATTGATGCCGAAGTCCCGAGCGTGCTCGTCGATCCGGCTCAGTTCGTCCGCCGAGAAGTCGAGGTTCTCCAGTGCACCCACGTTGTTCTCGAGCTGCTCGACGCTCGATGCTCCGATGAGTACCGACGTCACGCGAGGGTCTCGCAGCGCCCAGCTCAGCGCGAGCTGCGCGAGTGTCTGGCCACGTGAGGACGCGATGTCGTTCAGGCCGCGCAGGTGGGCGAGGTGGTCGTCGGTGAACCAGTCGGGGTTCAGCGACTTGCCCTGCGTTGCGCGTGAGCCATCGGGGATTCCGTCGAGATACTTGTCGGTCAGCATGCCCTGCGCGAGGGGCGAGAACGCGATGGTGCCTGCGCCGATCGACGCGAGGGCGTCGAGCAGCCCGTCCTCGATCCACCTGTTGACCATGGAATACGACGGCTGGTGGATCAGTAGGGGCACCCCGGCGGCGGACAGGAGTTCGGCCATCTTCGTCGTGTTCTCGGGTGTGTAGGAGCTGATCCCGACGTACAGCGCTTTGCCCTGATGCACTGCGCTGATCAACGCCCCTGCCGTCTCTTCGAGGGGTGTCTCGTGGTCGGGGCGGTGGCTGTAGAAGATGTCGACGTAGTCCAGGCCCATTCGGTGCAGCGATTGGTCCAGCGACGACAGGAGGTACTTCCGCGATCCGCCGAAGCCGTACGGCCCCGGCCACATGTCCCACCCGGCCTTGCTGGAGATGACCAGTTCGTCGCGGTAGCCGGCGAAGTCCTCGCGCAGAATGCGTCCGAAGTTCTTCTCGGCGCTGCCGTACGGAGGTCCGTAGTTGTTGGCGAGGTCGAAGTGGGTGATCCCCAGGTCGAATGCTCTACGGAGAACCGCGCGCTGGGTCTGCAGCGGCGCGTCGTCGCCGAAGTTGTGCCACAGGCCGAGCGAGATCGCCGGGAGTTTCAGGCCGCTGGTGCCGGTTCGCCGATACTGCATCGAGTCGTAGCGATCTGCAGCCGCGACGTACGGGGGATCGATATGAGGTTCGGACATGCACCGAGCCTATTCCGACCGCCCGAAACGGACATCGAGCGGGAGCGTGGCCCACGGAATGACCTGAAGGGACAGCTGATCTACTCATCGGTAGCTCTGATGCCTAATATGGTCGGGTGACGGCCGAACGATCCTTTGGTCCAGGGGGGGACCCGCAGTGGTTAGATGCTGCGGAAATGAGAGCGTGGCGCGCCTATATCGACGGCGGCCAACGATTGCAGGGGGTACTCAACAAGGATTTGCAGGACGCGCACAACCTGACGATGGCGGAATATCGCATCCTCGTCATGCTGTCGGAATCATCCGATGGGTCGCTACGAATGAGCGACCTCGCCGACGGTGTCCTGTCGTCGAGGTCTCGCCTGACGCATCAGATCAGGCGCATGGAGTCAGACGGCATGGTCGAACGCAGCACGTGCGTCGACGACGGGCGGGGTGTCCTTGCCGTCATCACCGCCATGGGTCGCCGCCGGTTGGAGGAAGCTGCACCGACTCATGTCACCAGCGTCAGGAAGCATCTCGTCGATCTGTTGACCGCCCGTGAACTCGCGGTTCTCGGCGACATCTTCGAAAAGGTCGACGCAGCGATGGGCAGTCCGACGAGCCGGGGGTGATTGGCCCCGGGCCAGCAGAACCGTTTAGGATCGTCTTTCGTCAGTAGACGATGGAAGCGTGGCAGAGCGGCCCAATGCACTCGCCTTGAAAGCGAGAGACGTCCAAAAGCGTCCGGGGGTTCAAATCCCTCCGCTTCCGCAGCATGTCAGGGGCGGTTTCGACTAACCGCCCCCGGCATCGACTCATTTAGCCGTACGCCGGTACGACACATATGTGACACGTCCTCAGTCGGATCGTGCCATAGCGTTGCGACAAGGCGTGGATATAGTGGCGCTTGGGGACATCCGATACGAGGTGAGTGTAGTTAGCCTGGACCTTGCTTCGTACTTACGTTGGTACGACGGTCCTTGCGATCGGACGGCGTGTGTCACGAGTTCCAATGCTGAGTGCTTGCAGTAAGTCGCCGTTCACCGATCCCGACCGAGCGGATCCTGTCGGATGCTTTGGAAGTACATGTCGTCGACCTCGAGAGTCTGCGCCGGTTCAGCCTGTGTGCGGGCGGCGTAGCTATCGACGAACGAGGCTATTGCCTGGGCATCGGGGTCGCTGAGAAGATCCCGCATCGCCTTGTCCAACTGTGGCTGCTTGTCGAGTAGCGCGGCTCGGTACGCAGCCAGGATTAGGTCGGCATCTGGGTGATGCAGTGCGACGAGTCGGTTCTCGGCGTCGACCTCGACGGCGATATCACCGACCCTGCCGACACCACGAATCTCGCGCGCAACCGATTGTGCGCGTTGCACTTTCGCGCCCAACTCGTCGAATTCACTGCTCGACATCGTCACCTGGACTCCCTCGATGCGCAGACGATCACGGGGTCGGCGTGACCGGAGCCTGCGCCCCCGACATCTTCGCCTGTGGCAGGCGACATCCCGTGCTCGCCGAAATTACGGCACCTCGGCTGCCGATGAAGATGGCCGTTCGTTCCGGGCTGTAGAAGCGGACTTCGTGGTTGTCCGGATCGTCGTGGAATGTCTGAACCTTGGTCGCGCCCGCAGCCGCGGCGACACGTGTGGCGAACTCGAACACCTGCGGCCATACCGCATCCGGGATCGGCCCCTCCGACACATAGTTCTTCAGTTGGACATCGTCACCGTCGGTCCCATCGAACGGCCGGCCGCAGCCGCCGACACTTCGCTCGCGTATCCAGGTCCACCCCATGCCGGGCACCAGGGTGTCCACGAATGCTCCGATCTGCACGACGGCACTCTCGAGCTGCACTTCGGTGTCCTCGAGCGACGGCAACGTCTCCAGGATTGCGGCTGAGTCCGTCGTCACGGCCGGGTCGGATTTTTCGTACGGGTTGTCGAGCACGTCTGATCCACATCCTGCCAACGTAAGGACTGAGGCGACGGTCAATGCCGTCATCCACCGTCGTGATCGGGTACCGGTCGTTCGTCTCTTGCGCATCATCGGGTCAGGCCGACCAGGCCGTCGAGAATGTCGATACCTCCGGTTTTCATTGCCGAGTCACCGGTCACGAGCTGGCCCGGCACATCGGCCAGACCGGCGATGACAACGGCGGTGTTGTAACCGGAGGTACGCAATTCGCCGTTGTCGCCCGACCTCGGGTACTCGCTGTGCCCTGTCGCTCCTTGGCGCGCCACTCCGTCGGCGGTGGTCGTCGCATCGGTGTCGAGGTGGGTGAATTCGGACATGTAACCAGGACTCCATCCGAAGCGGTTCATGTGCGCGACGGGATCGTCGTGCGCGGTCATCTCGTACGCGTGCCCGGGTGCGATGTTGAGCTTGTCGAGGCTGCTGTCGACGAAGTCATGGCCGGTACCAAGGCCGGGGGACCCGTAGACCATCACATCGTCGACGATTCCCTCGGGAGTCTCTTGGAGCGCGAGCCCGGTGGTGAACGACCCGTACGAATGCCCGACAGCCGTCAGATGTGGGTCGCCGTCGTGGTTCGACGCGTCGATGCCCTCGTAGAACTGCGACAGGTCGGGCGCGGCTGCCTGCGCGTTCCATGGTTGCGCCACCTGGATTGCCCCCGCAATGCTCTCCTCGGAGAAGTAGTTGTCTTTGTCGAGTTGTGGTGCGTCGTACCCGATCCAGGCGATGGTCGACACCGTTTCGCCCGCATGGCCCGGTATGTTGTCGAGTTGCTTCTCCGCGTTCGTCTTCATCTGTTGGCCTTCGTCGGTCATGGCACCGATGGCACCGCCGACGGTGGTATTCAAACCCGGCGTGGTGACGGACACGTGCTCTGCGGTGTCCGGGTTTCCGACCGCCACCGCCGCGTGGGTCTGCGCACCCGACCGAGTATCGAGGAGCATCAGCATCCGGTTGGGGTCTTTCTCGACGGTGTCCCGGACGGCCTGTAGGTCCTCGAGCCGATTCGACACGGTCGGATCGCAGGCCTCGGCGCGGGTCAACTCGTCGTCGAGTTCGATTCGGTTGTAGTGATCACGATCGACGACGGGGAGGCCGTCGCGGTTGCCGATGTAGTTGTCGTGAGCGAACAGCGCATCCTTGTCGGCCGGGGACAACGTGGACCACAACTCGTGCAACTGCGCCGGGTCCGACGGCAGCGAGGTCTTGCCGCTGACGATGTCCGATACGACCGGGCTGATGGCTGCAGCCCCGGGCGATCCGGTCGCGTCGAGACGCTCTTGCGCTACTCGAATTGCTTGCGCCGCTTGCATTTCGGCTTCTCGGAACTGAACGAGAAGTGCCTTGATGCGTACCTCGACGGCGTCGGCCTGCGCGTCCAGTGTGCTCTGCAGGAGCATCGAGACAACTACAGCGCTACCGAGTGGAACAGTCGGGGCCGTCACGGTGCCGTCGTCGAACACCGTCATACCGGCACCGGGTGCCTCGAGGTCCACGATGGCCAACAGGGACATGCGGATGCCGTCGAGTATTCCTCCGTGGGAGGCGTGCGCTTCGGCGATGGCGATGACGGCCGTGTCGATGTGCGAGGCGGCGAGGCTCTCCGACAGACTGTGCGCCGACGCGGCTGCTGCCGCCTCCCCCTGCCATGTGTTCATCGCTGCGTCGACCGCACGATCCATCCGGAGGATCTGATCGGTGAACGTACTGTTCGACGCCAGTAGGGACGTGGCGTAGTCGAGCATCGAGCTCGGTTGGCAACCCCGCACGTGCGCGATGGTGGTCACCGCGCGGACCCGGCGTCGTAGCGCGTCAGCTGAGAACTGAACGCCTCGTCGACGCCCTCGTAGGTCGTGGCGTTGTACTGGCACGTTGCCGACATCTCGGCGACGTTGCCGGCGATGCGGGTGTACGCGTCGGCCGTGGTCTTGGTGCTCTGCTCCGAGGCCGGGGCGATCGGCGAACCCGGCATCGTGACCGTCGCCGTGACGCTGATTGCGTTCATCGCACTCGCCGTAGCGGCGAGTGTTCTACCGAGCGCTCGAAGCCCTTCGAGATCGACTGCCAGCAGTTCGCCCACTTCTCGCCCCCCAGCGAATCCATCGGCGCGATCGAACCAGCGCCATATCGCCAGCAGGCTAACACGCCGACGCCAGCTAGAACTCACAGCGATTCAGCCGATGGGTTGTCGGTCTTGAAGATTTCCGATCTTTATATGGTTCGGGAATTCGGGTGAAGCGGGTGCGCGACGAGTTGCAACGCGGCGATCGAGACGCGGACCGACATCCCGCATCTGTTGTGGTCGATCCACACTGAGCTGTACCGCCACCCCTTCAGCGAGAATTTGTCGGTCGTCACGTCAGCGCGTGGTCCAGGCGTCGAGCTGAGTGAAATTGCCTGCGTTCTCCGGTCAGCGGGTCGGTGAACTCCATCTCCGAGGCCAGGAGTTGCAATGGCTCGGTGAAGTCGTCGACGGCTCGGTCGGTGGGACGCGGATAAAGATCGTCGCCGACGATGGGGATCCCCATCGAGTTCATGTGCAGCCGTAGCTGATGGGTACGTCCTGTCGTCGGGTGAAGACGGTAGTGTCCCAGTTCATCACGGTGGGCGACGAGTTCGATGGTGGTGTGCGCGTTGGGCTCGCCGGAGACCTCTCGGGCGGCGAAGTCGTACTTCTCCTTGACGATGCGGCTCGATACTTCACGCGGAAAGTGCAGTGCCGGAAGGTAACCGGCCACCGCCTCGTAGACCTTGCGGACTTTTCGGTCCTGGAACAGAGTCTGGTAAGGGCCGCGTGCGCTCGGATCGATCACGAACAGCACGAGACCTGCAGTGACGCGATCCAATCGGTGCGCCGGAATCAGTTGCGGCAGAGCCAATTCCTGGCGCAACCGCACCAATGCTGTCTGCAGAATGTGGCCGCCGCGCGGGATGGTCGGCAGGAAGTGGGGTTTGTCGATCACCAGGATCGTGTCGTCGCGATGGACGATGGGGATGTCGAACGGGACAACGGATTCGACCGGAAGATCGCGGTGGAACCAGACGGCCTCGCCCGGGGCGTACGAGGCGTCGCGGCTTACAGGACCCTGCATGTCGACGACGGCATCGGCGTCGAGCATCTCGTCGATGCGGTCCGGTGACATCCGCGCTTCGGTTGCGACGAGAAATTCACGCACGGTCACCCAGCGGCCGTCTTCCGGCATCCGCACCCGGGCTGGATCCAGGCCGTGCCTTTTCGGCAACGGGGGTTGCTGCCGTCGTCTCACCGACCGACGGTACCCAGTTCGCACTTGTGCAGGCAAAACGCAGCCTAAAAGCTGCACAAGTGCGAACTCGTGGGGTTATTCGCAGCCGATGCCGTCGTTGTCGCGGTCGAGGTGCGGGCCGTAACCGTATTCGTCGCGGTAGACGGGGGCGGCGCCTGCGTCGCGTGCCTCGGTGCAGTTCTTGTACTGGAACGCGGACTGTGGCCGGGGTGCGGCCTGGGGGGCGGGGGCAGGCGGAGGTGCGGGAGCGACACGCGGCGCGGGAGCCGGCTGTACGAACACGGGGCAGAACTGCGACGAACCGGAGTTGCAGAGGAAGTCTGCGACGGGATCGGCGGATGCGACGGCTGGGCTGACGGCCATCGTGGCAGCGAGGGCGATACCGCCCAGTCCGAGGCGGGCGAGCATGGAGGTCTTGCCGGTCATAGGTGTGGCTCCTGAGCTGAGGGGGGTTTCAATCGTCGGACAGGGGTGATCAAACGGTCAATCATCTGCGCGAATGAGTTTGGGATCCGACGATCGTGCGTATACGAACGTATGAGCGAAAACGAGCAGGTCAACCAGAACCCCGAGAAGGACCCCGACCAGTGGGTGACCGGTGACGAGCCGATCACCGGGCCGCAGGAAAGCTACTTGAACACGCTGGCGCAGGAAGCGGGCGAGGAAGTGCCGGCTGATCTGACCAAGGCGCAGGCGTCGGAGATGATCGACAAACTGCAGGGCGAGACGGGTCGCGGATAACCATCCCCGACGGGTGAGGACGGCGCGGGCGGAGACCGCGACAATCGGCCGGTGAACGTGCAGGGGCTGCGGCGAGAGTCATGGGGATTCGTCGTCGGCTCGCTGCTGTTCGGGTTGGCCGCGGTGCCTGCGTATGGGCACTGGGTAGGAATCGACGTCGACAACGTCACCTACTTCGTGGGTTCGTTGTTCTTCACCGCGTCGGGTTTCATCGCACTGAGGCTCAGTGGGCGCCCGGTACCCGGTTCGGAGTCGGAGAAGGTGGAGCACTTCGACTGGTGGGCGGCTGCGGTGCAGTTCGTGGGTACCGTTCTGTTCAACGTGAGCACTGGTGTCGCACTGGTTGCCGGGTTGACGGCGGCTCAGGCCGACAAGTGGGTGTGGCGTCCCGACGTGTTCGGCTCGGCGGCATTTCTCGTCGCGAGCGCGCTCGCGGTCGTGGCGACCACCGAAACGGACAAATTGTGGGATCCGCATGCGCGCAACTGGCGGAGCACGTGGTTGAACATGGTCGGGTCTATCGCGTTCGGAATTTCGGCGGTGGGGGCGTTCGTCAGACCTGCGACCGGGGATCCGGAGAACGCGTCGATGGCAAATCTTGGAACACTCGCAGGCGCCGTGTGTTTCCTCGCTGCGGCCCTGCTCATGCGGCCTTTGGGACGAGTCCCAAACAACTCGTAGAACTTTTGTACGACCCTCCTTACGACTATTGTGAGCGGAACCACAGCTCGCGGCACGGCTGCCTACCGGTGAGTTACCTTGTGGAACAGATGTTGTTCGTGTTGCGCCGGAGACGGGGCAACGGGGGAGGATGGATCAGTAATGCACCGTCGTGTTCTGGCAGCGCTCGGAACCGGTATCGCCTTGTCGATACTCGGGTCCGGTGTGGTGTCTGCCCAGCCGCTCCCCGGGACCGGTAGCTCCGAGGGGGCCCCGGCACCGTTCTCGCAGACTTCCCCCGCCAAGTCAGCTCGCATCGACAAGGTCGAGATGTTGACCGATCGTCGTGCCGCGGTCTTCGTGGATTCGCCCTCGATGGGCAAGATCGTTCAAGTTCAGGTTCTGCTTCCTGCCGCCCAAGCCGTCTCGCGTCCCACGCTGTACGTGCTCGACGGCGTCAGCGCAGGCAAGGAATCCAACTACGCGGAGAGCACGTGGACGCAGAAGACCGACATTGTCGACTTCTTCGCCAACAAGAACGCCAATGTGGTTCTCCCGGTTGGTGGTTCGAGCAGCTACTACACCGACTGGAACGTTCCGGACCCCATCCTCGGCGTGAACATGTGGGAGACGTTCCTGACGCAGGAGCTCCCGCCGCTGATCGACGCGCGTTTTTCCGGTGACGGCACCAACGCCATCGCCGGTGTCTCGATGGGCGCGCAGGCCGCGATGGACCTCATCACCCGTCATCCGGATCTCTACACCGGCGTCGCAGGGCTCAGCGGGTGCTACGACAACTCGCAGAACAACCTGAAGGACGCCGTTCGTGCGACCGTCGCGATGAACGGCGGCAACGCAACCAACATGTGGGGCGAAAACGCCGACCTCCGCTGGGTCGAGCACGATCCGTCACGTAACGCAGAAGCATTGCGCGGCAAGGACGTCTACATCTCCGTCGGCACCGGGCTGCCCGGTCCCTACGAGCTCGGCCCCGGTGGAAGCGGATTGGAGGTGGCAGCACAGGGCGGTCCGCTCGAAGCTGCCGCGCTGTACTGCACCACTCTGTTCGATACCCGGCTGCGCTCGCTCGACATCGACGCGACCGTCGTATACCGCCCCTACGGCATCCACCAGTGGGTCTACTGGCAGGACGACCTACGTGAGTCCTGGCCGACGCTCGAGCGGGCCCTGGGACTCTAGAAAGCCGCGGTCGCCGCGTATTTCAGGAAAGCGTCGTTCTCGTGCGGATCACCGATGGTGATCCGCACGCCGTCGTTTCCGTAGGCACGCAACAGGACTCCGGCCTCGGCCGACCCTTGCGCGAAGGTGCCGGATCGGTCACCCAGCGGCAGGAACACGAAGTTCGCGTCGGAACGAGCGACGTCGTAACCCAATTCGATCAGAGCGTTTCGCACCCGCTCGCGTTCGGCGACCAGAGTGTCGGTGCGCGCCAGAAGCTCGTCCTTGGCCGCCAGTGATGCCAGTGCCGCCTGCTGTGCAACGGAATTGACGGCGAACGCGATGCGCACCTTGCCGAGGGCGGTGATGATCGAGGGATCGCCGACGGCATAGCCCACGCGGAGCCCGGCGAGCCCGTAGGCCTTGGAGAACGTGCGCAGAACCAGCACGTTGCGACGGCCGCGCGCCAATTCGACTCCATCGGTGTATTCGCCTTCGGGGTTCTCGCGGGCGTACTCGAAATACGCCTCGTCGAGCACGACCAGGACGTGCGCGGGCACGGCGTCGAGGAAGTGCTCCAGTTTCGAACGACGGACCACCGTGCCGCTCGGGTTGTTGGGGTTGCAGACGAACATCACGCGGGTGCGGTCGGTGATCGCCGCGAGCATCGCGTCCAGGTCGTGGACATGGTTCTCGTCGAGCGGTACCTGCACGGGTGTCGCTCCAGCGACGCGGGTGATGATCGGGTACGCCTCGAACGAACGCCACGCGAACACCACTTCGTCGCCCGGTTCGCAGGTGATCTGGACGACCTCCTGGCACAGTGCGACGGAGCCGTTGCCTGCCGCGACGTTCTCCGGTGCGACTTTCAACTGCGAGGCGAGGGCTGCGACCAGTTCGGTGGCCAGGATGTCCGGGTAGCGGTTGACACCCGCTGCGGCTTCGAGGATCTTCGCCTGAACGCTCGGCAGGGGCCCCTGAGTGGTCTCGTTGCTGGCCAGCTTGATCGCCCCGGGGAAGTTGCGGCCGGGTACGTAGGCGGGGATGGCGTCGAGGTCGGTGCGTATGCGAGCAGTCACGGCTCACATTATGCGCTCGGCGTTCATGTGCATTTTCTGTGTGTCCGCCGGTATTGATGCGAGCGCCGCACGAGCGCACTAGTTTGGGTTCATGTCGGGAATCTTCACGGATGTGGCAGTGCTCCGAATCGATGTCGACCCCGGTGTGGTGGAAGCCGACACCGAGCAACCACCTGCGGTGCAGCAGAAAGTCCCCCTCACCGCCATCGAGCCCGAAGGCAGTGTGCGCGGCGGCATCGTCGTCCTGCACGAATCCCGCGAGATCCCCGCGTCGCTGCTGGACCTGTTGCGTGCCCTCGCGCTGGAGGGCTGGTTGGCCGTCGCGCCGGACCTCTTCCACCGCGACGCCGACACCGACGGCGACGAAGTATTCGGTGAGAACCTCTTCGCCGACTTCGACGCCACCTTCGACTGGCTCACCACCAGAGGCGTCTATCCGGACTGCGTCGGCGTCATCGGGTTCGACGACGCCGGGACCGCCGCCCTGATCGTCGCGACCAACCGTCCCATCGGGGCAGCCGTCAGCGTTGCGGCAGCCGGCATTCTCGAGCCGTTGAACGACGACGCCGTCGCGCTCGTCGAAGCCGCCCCGTCGCTTCAGGCGCCGTGGCTCGGCCTGTACGGCGAGAACGACCCCAAGACCCCACCCGAGCACATCGAGAGCCTGCGGGAGGCGGCGACGAACGCGTCCGTGGCAACCAACGTCGTCAGCTACGGCGGCCTCGGTCACCGCGCCGACGCGCCGCCGTCACCCGGCAGCGCCGAGGACGGGGATCCGACGGCGGCTGCCCTCGTCGAGGCGCAGACCCGAATCTTCGACTGGTTCGACTCATTCCTTCGCTGACCAGCCGTTTTGCGTTAACCGCGTAGGCATGTGTAATCTTCTTCCTCGGCGGTCCGAGAGGGCCGGCAGCCTAGGAGGCGTGCCAGAGCGGCCGAATGGGAGTCACTGCTAATGACTTGACCCTTCACCGGGTCCGGAGGTTCAAATCCTCTCGCCTCCGCCACGGTTGGTAGAGTTCTACCGGCCAGCAAGACCAACTGAATAACATGCGCCCGTAGCTCAACGGATAGAGCACTTGACTACGGATCAAGAGGTTAGGGGTTCGAATCCCTTCGGGCGCACAGAGGAGAGCCCCTGATCTGCGAGTTATCGCGGATCAGGGGCTTCTTCTTTCCGTCGGATCTATCCCGAGAGCAATCCGACCGGCAGTGAAGTGTCGAACGGGTGTGAGGCCTCTTCACCCACAGCTCACACGGGGGCGAGAAGGCCCAACTGTTCGAGATCGCTGAGGTACTTCTCGATCAACGCCCGATCCAGGTGCGGGATGTCGTCGGACTCTTCGCGGACCGCGGCTCGGAAGACGTCGGCGGGGAGATGAGACCCCGCTGCGGGGACGTCCGGGTGTGCGTATGCGTGCAGGAGGGGGAGCAGTGATCGAGACCTCTGCGGTTCGGGCAACTCGTCGATGGCAGCGGAGAACTTCGCAAACCACTCGTCGTAATCCTCGATACGCTCGATGCTCCTGCCGGACTCGATCATCCAGTCGACGAACGTGTCGAGCGAGATGCCGTCGTCGTGCGGATTGAGTACGTCGTAGGTGGTGTATCCGTCGACGGTGTCACCTCCCAGTGCGGTGATCGCGGCGGCACTGAAGTCGGCGGGAAGGCCGTCGTAGTGCGCGCGGGGGCGGCCTGCGTCGTCGAGCGGCGCTCCGGTGTCGCTGCGGTAGAAGCTGTTCGGTGCGATGCCCGTCGCTGCGATCGACAGCACCAGTCGGGTGAACACGTCGGGGACGTTCAACTGTCCGGACCACGTACTGTGCGCGAGGATCATGTCCGATCGGAACACCGTCACGGGAAGTCCGAGATCGTCGAAAGCATTGCGCAGAAGAACCTCACCTGCCCACTTCGAGGTGCCGTAGCCGTTGGCGTACGACTCGTCGACGCTGCGCGAGCTGCTCTCCACCCGAATGTCGCCGTTCTCGACGAATTCGTCGACGCCCGCCGCAACGGCCACGGTGGACAGGTACGTGACAGGCTTGAGGTGGTGGTGGGTGGCCAGTCGCACTATCTCGGCCGTACCGACAACGTTCGGGCCGAACATGTGCTGGTAGGGGAGTGCATGGTTGACCAGAGCGGCGGGGTGCACGATGCGATCGACCCGCGTGGCCAACGAGTTCCATGTGTTCTCGTCGAGTCCGAGCCGCCTTTCACCGATGTCGCCTGCGACGACCTCGAGTGCCGAGTCGGCGAGGGCTCGATACCTGGCGGACAGTTCCGCATCGCCCGAGTCGAACGCTGCATCGAGGCGCGCGCGTGCGTCGGCGGCGTCGCGGCCCCGGACGAGGCAGACGACGGTGCCGCCCACATCCGCCATGCGTTCCAACCATTCCAGCGCCAGGAATCTGCCGAGGTAACCGTTGGCCCCGGTCAGTAAGACCGTGCGCGTCGTCGGGCGCGGCCGCTCGGCGTCCTGCGCAGCTTTCAGTGCGTCGGTGGACAGGAACGCATCGAGGGTCAGATCGGATGCCTTCACCACCGTCGCACCGCGTCCGTGCACCGAATCGAACGTCACCGCATCCGTATCGGAGTCCTGGCGTGCGGAGATGTAGTCGGCGATTCCCCTCAGGTCGGTCGAGGGACCGGTGATCACTCCGACGGGGACCTCGATGTCGAAGATGTCCCTCAAAAGGTTCGAGAAGGTCAAGGCGGACAGAGAATCTCCCCCGAGATCGGCGAAGCGCACGTCGGGACTCACGTCGGTGCCCGCGCAGCCGAGCAGTGCCACCGCCGAATCGCCGACGGTCGCCAGCACAGGCGCGTCGGGTCCGCGGCGTCGCAGGTCGCGAAGTCGACCGGACTGCGATTCCTCCAGCTCGGTGTAGCGCGCTTCCAATGTCGCGCCGTATCGGTCGACGAGCTTGGGACGCAACTGTTTTCCCGCACCGGACAACAGTCCGTTGTCCTGCGTGAACGACTCGGTCTCCACGATCACCTCGCGCGGTACCTCGTAGGAGTTCAACCCTGCGTCCCGCGCGATCGTCTGAAGCGACGCCAGGATGGATCCCGGGTCGTCGACGCCGGGCGCGGGTACCACCACGGCGAGCAAGTAGGACCGTTGACTGTTTCCGTAGACGAAGATCTGGTCGACCAGATCGCTGGTACCGAAGACGGATTCGAGCCGTGCAAGTGCGACGAATTCACCCTGGGCGAGCTTGAGGACGTTCTTGCGTCGGTCCACGTAGGCGAGATGATCGGGCGCGAGTTCAGCCACGACATCGCCTGTGCGGTAGTAGCCCTCGGCGTCGAACATCTCGGCCGTGACCTCGGGACGCTTGTAGTAACCGGGCGTGATGGACTCGGTCTTCAGCAGCAGTTCGCCGCGAGGATGCGGTGTGTCGGTGACGAAGTATCCGAGCTCGGGTACGTCGTCGAGCTTGTAGTCGATGACCGGCGGACGACGGACGACGCCGTCGTGCAACACCATTCCCGCTTCGGTGGATCCGTAGTTGTCCTGGACTTGCGCGTCGAGCAGCTCGGCGACGAAGTCCTTCACCTCGGTGGCGATGGGCGCAGTGCCGACGACAGCGGCGAGCACGCGGCCGCCGAAGGTGTCGCGTCGGAATTCGCCCAGAACGACGTCGCGGACCGTCGCCGGGTCCGCGCCCGCGTCGACTCGGCGATCGATCTCCGCAAGCGCGGTGTGGCGAATCATCTCGCATACCCGGGGGACCAGAAGCGCCAGGGTGGGCCGTGTCAGGGAGAAGTCGTCGAACAGCGTCGACAGGTCGCTCGAGCCCGCGAAGGTGACGGTTCCACCTGCAGCAAGGGTGGAGAACACCAGACCGCGTCCGGCGAGGTGGCTCATCGGCAGGTAGTCCAGGGTGATCACGGGAAATCCTGGACCGGCGTCGGAGTCCGATTCCGAGCCCGTGCTGTGCCAGGCGCCCGTCCATGTGCCGGTCACGATGGCCTCGGTGTGGATCGCGCCCTTGGGCGTTCCGGTGCTGCCCGAGGTGTAGATCAGAGTGGCGAGGCGCTCGGGATCGTCGGATTCGACGAGTGGGTAAGGCCCTTGTGCTCGGCCTCGCTCGATCACGTCGGCGAGGGTCGAGAGTGAGACGGCGTCGAGCACGCGTGCGGCGGTGAGTCGCTCGCGGTCGGCGTCGACACGGTCGTCGTGGTCCAGAACGATCACGGTGTGTACCGAGGGGCTTTGCTGGGCGATCTCGATTGCCACCGCGAGGTTTTCGCTGTCCGCTGCGATGACGGCAGGCTCCACCTCGGCGACGATGTCGATCAGTTGCGCGGCGCTCGCACCGGCCTGCAGTGGCACCGCGACGGCGCCGAGCCGCACGGTGGCAAGCTCGACGATCGCGTAGTCCACACTGGCGAAACCGAGAGTCGCGACGAAATCACCTGGCTGAACCGGTTTCTCGCCATGCACGAGGGCGGCAGCCGTTGCGCCTGCACGGTCCCATGTCTCTGCGTAGGTGATCGTGTCGATGGAGGGGAGCAGGGACGCCGCGCCGTCGACGATGGTTCTGGCGCGCCGACCGAGCGCTGGTCGATCGCTGTATCCGATCATGACTTGTTGGACCACTGCGGCCAGATTCGGCTTCAGCGCGAGGGCTGCCGCGGCGACGCCGTGATCGGGTTCGGCCGAGCGGAACTGCTCGTCGGTGCGATGGAGTTCGGCGAAGCGGCGTCGTAATGCGTGGTCGGTGGCGGTTGTGGCAGTGCTGGAAGTCATGCGCGAGTTCCCCTCCGTGATCGGCATCGATTTCATTACCTAAGGTAAGGATATGCCCGGAGGGGAATCCGGTAATCGTGATGCTGGTCATAGAGTGGGTGGTCCGCTGGTGGGCGAAGGAAAAACATGCTCAGGTAATTGTGCGCGCGCCACACCAGCAGTGTCTTCGTGTGGCAGAGTGACATACTCTAGGCCCTGCAAGGCCGTCGGGTGGTCGTTCGAAGGGGAGCCTTGTGCGCGAGGATTCGAATGAAGCGGTGCCGGCGCTGCGGGTGATCGTTGTCGGTAGTTCGGCTGGTGGCCTCGAAGCGCTTACCTCGATGCTCGGAGCAGTCGAGGTAGGCCTGGGCTGGTGCGTCGTGGTAGCTCAGCACATGGCACCGACAGAATCCAGCGGGCTAGCTCACCTCCTCGGTCGTACGACGGACATGCAGGTCGTCGAAGCTGCGGACGGAGATCGACTCCGCGCGGACACAGTGTTCGTCGCGCCGCCAGGCCACGACATCTCGGTCGATGCTCACCACCTCGCGATCGAAGTCCCCAGCGCGAACACTCGGCCGTGGCCCAGCATCGATCATCTGTTCATCTCGGCAGCACGGGCGTTCGAGGACAGGTCCGTTGCCGTCGTCCTGTCCGGGACCGGGAGCGACGGAGCATCAGGAGTCGAGGCCATCGAGTCAGCCGGCGGTCTTGTCGCGGTTCAGGAGCTCGCAACCGCAGCTTTCGATCCGATGCCGACGGCCTCGTTTGCAACCGGATCGGTGGATATCGAGGCACCGGCGCATGACATACCTCGGGAACTGAAGCGCTGCCTCGACAGCACCGCGTCGATGCACAACAGTGATTTTCACACCGCCGAGCCGGCCGATGCCGTCGATCTCAGCCCGTCGCATCTCGATGACGTCCTCGAGGCATTGCATGCAGAAACCGGGCTCGACTTCTCGGGATACAAGACCTCCACCCTGGGACGTCAGATAGCCCGTCGACAACGCCTTCTGGACATTGGAAGCGCGACTGCGTATGCCGGTTTTCTACGCGCCACTCCCGCCGAGGCGACGTCACTGTCGAGGGCGCTTCTCGTGACAGTGACGGCGTTCTTCCGTGACCCGGACATCTGGGACGGTGTCCGTGAGCATCTGCACACAGTCGTCGACGCATCAGCCGATCGAATCCGGATCTGGGTGCCCGGCTGTGCAAGTGGGCAAGAGGCCTACACAGTCGCAATGCTTACTGCCGACGTTCTCGGTATCGGGCCAGACGAACTGTCGGGCCGTGTGAAGATCTTCGCCACGGACCTCGACGAGCAAGCACTGACTGTCGCACGAGCGGGGAGATACCCATCGATCGAGGCCGATGAAATTCCTGACCGCTATCGTCGTCAGTGGACGCGCACCGTAGACGGCATGGTGGAAATTGTTCCCGCGCTGCGCGAGTGCATCGTGTTCGCTCGGCACAATGTCGCGTTCGATCCGCCGTTTCCCAATCTCGATCTGATCTCTCTCCGCAACACGCTGATCTACTTTCAGCCGCGACTGCAGGAGCAAGTGCTGCACCTGTGCCAGTTCGCCTTGAACCCAAAGGGGTTGCTTCTGCTCGGCCAGAGTGAACGCGTTCCACGTACGGATGAAGCATTCACCGTCGTCGACCCCGATCGCCGGCTCTATCGGAGGCGACAGCATCCTCGTGTATTCGGCCTCCCACTCCGCGGCGTCTTTCCAGCCGCCCGTTCGCCTAAACAAACCGAGCAGGTCGATGTTTCGCCCCACGCCTCCGCCGTCGATCGAGAGTTCTACCGTGACATCGTCAAATCTGTTGTTCCGTCTGCGCTGATCGTCGACGACAGGTCGATCCTCATCGAGGTCGTCGGCGATGTCGCGCAGTGGTGCACGATCAGCGAGGGCGTCCACAGTGGCAGCGTCGTAGACCTTCTGAAAGAGCAATACCGCCCGACGGTTCGTGCAATGCTCAGTCAAGTCCAGCACAGTGCACCGAAAACAACGACCCGAACGATACGATCCAACGAAACAACTACTCGGATATCGGTCACCCGGATCGGCTCCTCCCTCACCGATAGCAGTGGCGACGGTGCCATTGTCGCTTTCGAATCCGAACCAGTCCTTCACGGCGAACTTGCTCCGGAAACAGTGGGAGCGGGAGTTCAATTCAGCGACGAACTCGAAACCGTGTACGACGCACTTCAGGCGACAGTCGAGGACCTCAGCACGGCCAACGAAGAGCTGCAAGCCCTCAACGAGGAACTGCAGGCATCGTCGGAGGAACTGCAGGCGTCGTCCGAGGAGGTACAGGCGTCGAACGAAGAACTCGAAGCGACGAACGAAGAGTTGACGACGCTGAACCAAGAACTCACGACGCGTGGAACCGAATTGACTCGTGCGAACATCGACCTGGAGAATATTCAGAGTTCCCTCACCAATGGCCTGATCCTGCTGGACAGAGACCTCCGCGTCACTCGTTTCACGCCACTGGCGGTTCGCCTCTTCTCCCTCATCCCGTCTGACATCGGACGGACTCTCGGTGCGGTCCCGACCGCCATTGCCGTTCCCGGACTGGACGAAGCGTTACAGAGAACGTTGGGCGGGGATTCGATCATCATCGAGCTCGAAAGCGACCAGCGTGACTTGCTGATGCAGACGCAGCCCTACCGCGGAGACAACAGCGAGATCCTCGGCGTGATCGTGGTGGTGATCGACGTCAGTGACATCACAGCCGAGCGGCGGGCACGCGAACGGGCATTGACCAACCTCGAAATAGTCACCGAGTCCATTCGAGAACTTGTCTGGCAACGCGATACGTCCGGAGTGTTGACCCTCCTGACTCGCCGGGTCGAGGAGTTGTACGGTCTGGACCGGTCTCGTGTACTCGCCGACCCTTCGCTTCTCCTGGCCGCAGTGCATCCCGACGACCGCGAACGTGTAGCCGCTGTCTCCGCGTCGACGGACCCGAGTTGGCAGATCCAGTACCGAATCATCCGACCGGACGGCACGATCCGATGGATCGACGAGTCGGCCACCTTCATGCAACCACCCGACGGGTCGCCACCGGTGCGCGTGGGCAGCGCGTTCGACATTTCCGAGCAGCAGAAGCTCGCGGTGCATGTCGACGGCCAAGCCAAGCTCATCGAGTCCCTGTTTCTCAACTCGTCCCTGGGTTTGCTTCTCGTCGACGGTCGGGGGCGGATCGAGCGGGTGAGCCCCGTGATCGAAGCTATGACCGGATACACCGCCGACGCGCTCGCAGGGCGCACCCTGTCCAGTCTCGTTCCGTCGATCCAGTACGAGAACGAGAACCGGGTACCTACGAATCGTGTTCTGGTTCGCGCGGACGGTCACACCATTCCGGCGTCGGTCGAGTTCGTCGACGGCGCCGGGGCGGGCCGATCCGTTGTCGTCGTCCAGGACAGTTCCCGATTGCGTCGTCTGAGTGCAGAATTGGCCGCGCATGAACAGTTCGATCAGCAGACCGGCCTTCTCACGCGCACGTTCTTTCGTTCCCGTGCCACGGATGTGGTCGCTGCGAGCAACGAACCATCGGCGGTTCTGTGGATCGACCTCGACGGATTCAAGGAAGTCAACGACAGGTTGGGTCACCGGAACGGTGATCTGGTTCTCGGCGTCGTCGCACACCGTTTGAAAGGTGCAGTGCGCAAGGACAACCTGATCGGCAGGTTCGGGGGTGACGAGTTCGCAATACTCGTCAGTCGCGCAGACGATCTCGATGCTCTCGACAGCCTGGTTCACCGAATATTGAACGTCGTACGCGAGCCGATCGTCGTCGACGACTCCCACGCCTTCGTGTCGGCGTCCATCGGAATAGCCGTACAACCGACCGACGGCAACACAGCTGACGAGTTGCTCCACAACGCAGACGTCGCGATGTATTCCGCGAAGCAGAACGGCCGCGACCAACACATCTACTTCACTACTGAGATGGACCGCGATGCCGACGCGCGTGCAACTGTGCGCCACCAGCTCTCAGCGGCAGTGAGATCCCGCGACTTCGAGCTGTATTACCAACCGATTCGTTCGATCGCGACGGGCGATACAGCGATGATCGAAGCTCTTGTTCGGTGGAGACGAGACGGCGAGCTGATCAGTGCCAGCGAATTCATCGACATCGCCGCCGACACCGGCCAACTCCGCGCCCTCGGCCATCTCGTACTGGACTGCCTCATCGAGGACGTCGGCACACTGCACACACGGTTCGGTGCGGACCATCCACGCGTAGCGGTGAACATGTCAGCCACCGAACTGCGTGAACGCGACCTGATGGACAGACTTCTGGCGTGGCGTCCGGCCGGTGGTTTCGACAAAATCGTCGTCGAAGTCACGGAACAGATCACACTCACGCCCGGTGACCGCGCGTTCGGTGTCCTCACTCTTCTGCAGAGACTGGGCGCAACGATCAGTATCGACGACTTCGGTACCGGTTACTCCAATTTGGAGCTGCTCGGCCAACTGAAACCGGGAATCATCAAAATCGACCGTTCGCTGACCGAACGCGCTGCCGAAGACGCACGTGGAGAACGCATACTCGAAGCGGCGGTGGGGCTCGCACACGCTCTGGAGACCACGGCGGTCATCGAGGGGGTGGGGGACACGAGGTTGTCGGCTGTCGCAGCGGCGTCCGGAGCCGAGCTGGCCCAGGGCTACCACCTCGGACGGCCGATGTCCCTGCCGGACATCATCGATTCGATCTCCGGCCACATGTGACGCGAGGCGATCAGTTCAGCGCAACGAGCTCGTGCAATGTCCTCCCCGTCCGGACTTCGGTTGTACCGTTCCGGGTGACGGTGAGCTCGAAGGTCGAATCGAACCGGAAGTATCCCGGGTGTCCGACGAGTCGGTACAGCAGCGGCCGGACGGCTTTGTGGCCGGCCACGGGTACGTCGCTCAGCAGATCGTGTGCATGAACTACCGTGTCGACGGTCAGTATCAGCTTCACCACGCCGGGGATCTCGATCCGAAGCCACTCCGGATAGGCGCGGTTCGCGACGGCGTTGTACTTCATCGGCCCCTCCGAGACCTCTGCTTCACCGGAGCTGAGAATCACCTCGCCCTTGTACGCCAGCATCAGCGGTCGGCTCTCGTGCGCTCCGAGTCGCTCCTTCGTTTTGACCAGTGCGTAGAGCAAGGAGTAGTCGTCGTCGTACAGGCGCCCCCAGTGCCACCGATCGATGACGCTCTTCATGTCGCCTGCGCCCCAATTGTGGTCGGCGTACCCCCGTCCGGTGACGGTCTTCGTCTCTGCTCCGATCGTGATCGACCCCTCGACACGTGCACGGGGAGCAGCGACAACCCAACCGAACACATCGGTTCCACCGAAGAGGGTCTCGCCTTCGCCCGGCATCCAGCTGGGCAGCTCGTTGTGGAACCGCAGATCGAACGTCACGTCCTCTTCGGACAGCGACAGATGATGTATCGGTAGACCGTCCGGTGGGAATTCGGCCCAGGCGTGATTGGGTCCCACTCTCACGTCGCATCGAGCAATGGATGCCGAGGCCTGCTTCTTGGAGTATCGCGTGAAGATCTGACGGCGGGTACCGTCGGGCGCGTAGATCAAGATCTCGACGCTGGGTTTGGCGACCAATGCCGGCTCCTCGGGTCGCCGGAGGTTCAGGAAGCCGATGATGGTGTGTCCGTCGTCGAGGTGCGCGTCGAAGTACCAGTGCTCGAAACCCGTTCGGCTCCCGGGCACCGGATGCGCGCCGTTGTGTCTCGGTTGAACCGTGGTGAGGGCGGCGTCGGCTCTGCCGGGCCCGTTCCAGGTTTCGACGATCTCGGGAGCTGTCATCTGTTCATCTCCGTTTCGTGCGGTGAAGTTCGGCATCAGATGCCGTCGAAGCCGATGTGGACGGTCTTTTCCTCGGTGTCCCCGTCGAGTCCGGATCGGCCCAGTTCGCGTCCGATACCGCTTCCTGCCCGGCCACCCCAGGGCAACGCTGGGTCCGGAACACCCCATCCGTTGACCCACACCGTGCCCACACGAAGCTTCTCGACTACGGAGTGGACGCGAGAGATGTTCTGCGAGTAAACCATCGCGTTGAGGCCGTAACGCGTGTCGTTGGCTATTCGGACGGCTTCCTCGGTGGTGCGGAATCCGATCACCGTGGCGACGGGCCCGAAGATCTCGTCGCGGGCGATGGTGAGTTCGTTGGTACCGCGGAACACGGTGGGTTGTGCGTAGAAACCGACACCACGCTCACGTTTGCCGCCGCAGATCAACTGTGCGCCCTCGGATATGCCGGAATCGATGTACCCGTTTATGCGGTCGAGTTGCTTCGCGTTGACGATGGTCCCCATCGTGGACCGGTCGTCGAAAGGATCTCCGACCACAGCGCTCTCGGCTGCGGCGACGAGTCCGTCGACGACCTGGTCGATGACCGACTCGTGCGCCAGTACTCGCGTCCCAGCGGCACACACCTGTCCCTGGTGGTAGAAGTTCCCCATCGAGATCCAGGGCATCGCAGCCTCCAGATCCGCGTCCTCGAAGATCAGCTGTGGTGCTTTTCCGCCGAGCTCGAGAACGAGTTTTCGGAAGCTCTCGCCCGCAAAGCTCCGAATCGACCGGCCGACAGCGGGACTTCCGGTGAAGGAGACCTTGTCGACGCCGCCATGACCTGCCAGGGCAGCCCCCGCAACCGGACCGAGGCCGGTGACCACGTTGAGCACTCCGTCGGGAATACCGGCTTCGGTGGCGAGCTCGGCCAATCGCAGCGTCGACAGCGACGCGTCCTCGGCGGGCTTGACCACGACGGTGTTTCCCGCGGCGAGGGCGGGGGCGAGCTTCCAGGCTGCGATCAGGGCCGGGTTGTTCCACGGGGTGATCGCCGCGACGACACCGAGAGGTTGACGCACCGTGTAGCCGAATCGTTGCTGCGGGCCGAAGTTCGGCAAGGACATCGCCGAACCGGAGATCTTGTCGGCCCACCCCGCGAAGTGCCGGAACGCTTCGGCCGCGCAGGGAATGTCGCCGCCGACGGAGTCGCGGTACAGCTTGCCCATCTCGACAGCTTCGAGAGCCGCGAGAGTCTCGGCGTCGGCGTCGATCAGTGCTGCCAACCGGGTGAGGGCCTTTCCTCGTTCTGCGCCGCTGGTACGGGACCACTCGCCGTGCTCGAACTGTTCGCGTGCCGAGCGGACGGCCGCATCGACGTCGTCCTGGCCGGCCGCGGCGATCTCTGCGACCACCTCACCGGTAGCAGGATCGGTCGAGGTGTACGTCGCACCGTCGGCAGCTCCGACACGGGCTCCACCGATGCGGAGCAGCGGCTCCGGTAGATCGAATTCGGGTCGTGTGATGTCGGCCGTGGTCATCGTGACTCTCCTGTGGCTGCGGAATCCTGCGAATCGAAATGTCGTTGCAAGCCGCTCCACGAGGAGTCGTAGTCCGGCTGACGGTGTTTCGCGTTGTAGGCGAAGTCCGTCGTGATCAACGGGAGTCGTGTCTCGAACATGAACGCCAACGAGTTCTCCAACTTCTGCGGTACCAGATCCGCACTCGACGCGGTGTCGAAGGTCTCGAGATCGGGACCGTGGGCGCCCCACATGTTGTGCAGACTCGCCCCGCCGGGGACGAACCCCTCCGCCTTGGAATCATGTTGTCCACGAACAAGGCCCATGAACTCGGTCATGATGTTGCGGTGGAAGTGGGGTGGTCGGAACGAATGCTCGGCAACGTTCCACCGTGGCGGGAAGATGGCGAAGTCGACATTGGCTTGGCCGGGTCGCTCCGATGGAGAGGTGAGTACGGTGAAGATGGACGGGTCGGGATGGTCCCACCCGACGGTGCCCATCGTGTTGAAACGGTTCGTGTCGTACTTGTACGCGCTGTGTGTACCGTGCCACGCCACCACATCCAAGGGCGAGTGATCGTATTCTGCTGCCCAGAGCTGCCCACCGAACTTCTGGATCACCTGCACCTCGTCAGTGCGATCTTCGTAGGCAGCAATGGGATACGAGAAGTCCCGTGCGTGGGCGAGTCCGTTCGACCCGATCGGGCCGAGTTCGGGCAACGCGAAATAGGCGCCGTAGTTCTCGCAGATGTATCCGGCGGCGGAATCATCGTGTAACGACACCCGAAACTTCACCGCACGGGCGATCACGGCGATCTCGCCGGGTACGACGTCCAGGAGTCCGAGTTCGGTGTGCAGCCGGAGGCCACCCGACTGCGGAACCACCAGTAGCTCACCGTCGAGGTCGGCGAAGTACCTGTCGGTCATCGACCTCGTCGCGTGATACATGTGTACCGCGATACCGTTGCGCTCCAGTACATTGCCGTTCGCAGCGATGGTGTGGACACCGTCGAGGAAATCAGCATCGGGCCACGGAGCGTCGAACGGATTCCACCGCAATCGATTGACATCGAGTACCCCGTCGGTGAGCGGAGCCGAACGGAAGAGGCCGTTGTCGATGCGCTCGAATCTCGGATGACGCGCTGACGGGTGGATTCGGTACACCCACGTGCGTCTGTTGATCTCCCGCGGTTCGGTGAACGCCGTACCGGAGAGTTGCTCGGCGTAGAGGCCGTAGGGTGCTCGCTGCGGAGAATTCTGCCCCCAGGGCAAGGCGCCGGGGATCGCCTCGGACTGATGTTCGTTCCCGAATCCCGTGCTGTATTTCAGGGTCTCGGTCATCGTCGCAACGCTCCCTGTGCGTCGAACTCGGCTTCTCGCCCGTCCATCTGGGCGCGGAGCCAACTGCGCCGATGTCGATCGGCGATGTGTTCCATCCGGCGTCCCGCTCTCGGAACAGTCCGCCGGACGAGCTCGAGGACTGTGATGAGGGGGAACCGGGCGATCACGATCAGAATCCACGGAAACGCAGAGGGCATGTCGTACTTCGCACGTGTCGCCGGGCCCATGAACAGCGTGGTGTACGCGCCATAGATTCCGTAGTTGTATCGAGCGCGCATTCGCGCGAGTCCTTTCTGGTGTGGTCTGGGCGCGAAGCTGGCGGGAAAGGACTCGATGAGTTCCTTGCCGTGCACCCCCGCGTCGTAGCTCCGTGCTGCCGAGACCATGGCCGTCATCCGGAGGGAGTCCGCAATGGTCGTCGGGAAGTTGCGCACATCGACACCGAGGAGATGGCCCATGAACTTCTGGAAGTGCAGCAGCGCGCGAATCTCGGTCGGTGTGGTCTGCAGTCCTACCAGTCGGAGCGCCAACGCAGGCACGGTGCTGCCACCCAGCAACGTCAACATCTGATAACCCTGGCTGATCGGGTATCCCCACTTCTCGGTGTCCCATTCCGGGTGGCCGTCGATGCGGCGTCGGACAGCAACGTGCATCACTCGTACCTTCATCGCGGTGGCGCGGCCGGCCGAGCCGATGCGCAGCAACGCTCCCGGCTCCGAGGTATCGACCCAGAACTGGCACGTTTCCAGAAAGCGCCGCAGGGCGTTGTCGCCCGCGTACCCGCCGGCGAGAGACAGCGGGGTCGCGACGGCGGCCTCGGTGTACATCTCCAGAGTGATTCCGCCTGCGACGGCGAACAACATCGTTCCCCAGCGGCGCCAGATGGCGGCGCCCTGTTCGACGAGCTCGGGCCGCACCCAGTCCGGCAGCGTCTCGAACTCGTCGAAGAGCACCCGCATGCTGGCCGGCACGTCGTCGAGCGCGTCGATACCTTCCGTCAGGGCGCGTTCGAGTAGTGCTCGGCCACCCTTCGGATCGGCTGCGAACACGTCGTCGACGAAGTTCTCGGCGACCGTGTCTCCGCGAAACAGGCTGTCGCAGAACTCGGCGGCAACATCGTCACTCGGAAAGATCGACGTGCCGAACACGTGCCTCGCGGCCGACTCGAGTCGAGCGATTCGAGGGTTGCGGCGATGTTCCCAATACGTGAAGGCGGTCGGGACTCGCATCGAGTTCTGGGTGAGCGTCATACGTTCTTCTCCATCCAGGCGCCGCACTCGCCGGTGACGGTGCCGATTCCGTGCGGCTGATCGACGAGATAGTGATTGAGTTCGGGCAGTTCGACCAAGGTGGAATCAGGACTGACATCGTGCATCGCTCGGGCGTCGTCGGCGAAGGCAGCTTGGTCGCCGAGCAGCGAGACGATGAGGGTCGGTGCGTGGATCCTCGGTAGATTCTTCAGCGCGTCCGCCCCGGTGTGATCCGAACTCCATGTGCTGAGCCAACTCCGCACCGACACGAATCGGGCGAGCCCGCCTGCGGCGGTGTTGGCACGTTGCGGATCTCCGTACATGCTTCCCAGCTCTCTGTCGCTGGGATCGAGCGTGAGGTCGACGAACCGAGGATCGGCGACGGTGCGGTGCACCACGAACGCGTGATCCGAAGCGCCTCGTGCGGACAGTGTGTCGAGCTCACGAATCGCCCAGTCGTCGATCCTTCTGATGCGGTCGAGCTGAGCCGCGCGATACTGCTCGACCCAGTCCCGATCCAGGGGGACGGTGCGAGAAGGGTCGTACAGGTCGAGTGCGGGGTCGGTGGAGAACGGATCCGATTCGTCGGTGACCGAGGCGTCGATCCAGTGCCTGAGGACCCTCGCACGTCCGGAATGGGCCCCGACGAGCATCAGGCCATCGGCCGGGACGAGAGGGGGACCGTCGACCTCGACGGTCTGCGTCTCCGCTTGCTCTTGGTAGTAGGTGGACAGCGAACCACCGCCGCTGAAGCCGAGAAGGATCACCTTGTCGAATCCGAGTTCGTCCTTCATCCACCGGACGCCGGATCCGAGGTCGGCGATGGCGCGTTCCATCAGTAGTGCCGGCTCGTTGGAGGTGTATCGCGTGTTGAGTCCCATGATGGGCATGCCGGCCTCGGCGAAGCCACGGAGAAGAAAGTGTGACAGGAAGTCCGAGGTGGGATGTGCGAGCAGGATCCCCACGCTGCGATCGTGGCCCTGCGGCGCAACGAAATTGGCATGCAGGGTGGGGTAATGCCGCGATAGACCCGAGTGCATCTCCACTCGGCCGTCCCGAGCTGGTTCGTACTGAATTCTCTGGAAACTGTCGACGATCACGTCTGGGTCCGCCTCCTTGGACGAATGCGATCCGAGTCACAGAAACGTACCATACTTTGAGGTATGGACAAGGGTGATTTTTCTTGCGCATTCGGCTGCGGAGTCTCCATACTGTGTAGTACGGTCGGATTTCTGCGGACCGGGAAGGTGACGATGTGAGTCAGCGAGAAACAGTGCTGGACAGTGCATCCGAGGAGGATGAGGACACTCCGGAGCGGGAACCGAGCGAGCTCGAATCTGCCTCGTCGAAGCCCGCGAGGCAGGTGCGTCGTGGGGCGGTGGGGGCTGCGGTGCTCGCCGTGGTGGCGCTCGGCGCAACGGCTGGAGTGCTGCTTCACCAGCATCGCGCGTTCGAGTCCGCGCACGACCTCGAGCAGCGCTATCTGCAGGCCGCACGACAGAGTGTGCTCGACTTGACGACCATCTCGGCCGCCACTGTCGACGACGATGTCGCGCGGGTGCTCGACCGGTCGACAGGAACGTTTCGTAACCAGTTCGCCGAACGCTCGGACGATTTCGTCTCGGTGGTGGAGCAGGCCGATGTCCGGGCGACGGGATCGATCACCGAAGCGGGTATCGAGAACTCCGACGACAGTGCCGCGAGTGTCCTCGTGGCGGCGACCTCCAGCGTCACCAATTCTTCCGGGGCGCAGGAGGAACCGCGAGTATGGCGGCTTCGAATCACGCTCGACAACGAGGACGGGACGATTCTGGTCTCCGATGTGGAGTTCGTGCCATGATCGGTCGTCGAGCATTCGCAGTGGGCCTGTCGCTGGTACTCGTCGGTGCGGGGGCGTCGACCGCCTCCCTGTACGCGCAGACCCGTACGGACGAGCTACTGTCCCAGTCACGCTCAGCGATCGGTGACGCGGCCGACGACGGTGCCGTCGCCGTGCTGTCCTACAGGGCGGATTCGGTGGACGCCGATATCGAGCATGCAGCGTCGTTCCTCACCGGAGATTTCCTGAGCTATTACAGTGCGTTCGGTGCAGAATCGATCGCTCCTGCGGCCAAGGAACGCGGAATCATCTCCAGCGCAACGGTCTCGGCGAGCTCGATCGTGTCCTCGTCGGAGGATTCCGCCGTTGCACTGGTCTTCGTGAACCAGAACATCACCTCGACCGACGCTCCCGATCCGAAGGCGGCGTCGAGCAGCCTTCGGATCGAACTCGATCAGGTCGACGGCCGATGGTTAATCTCGAAGCTGGATCCGATCTGACGGGCGGTCATTCTCCGTCCGGGACGAGCAGCCCGTCCAGTGTCTCGGGCAGGGCGTCGAGTCCACCGTCGACATACCGGCGTCCGTCCCCGGCGATGTAGGAACCGTCGGTCGGGTCGTAGTCTCCGGTGGACGCCACCGGGTCTCGACACAGTTCCACCGTGGCTGCGCGTCGTCCCGGGAACTCCATACACGGGAGGTTTCGCGCGCCGCGGACCGCGGTGGGGTCGGCTGGATCGATCTTGCAGTACAGGCCCTTCGGGGTCGGAATCGTATCTACCTCGGTGGGTGATCGGCGTTCGGACGCAGGCAGGAATCCGGTGGTGCACGGAGGCGGGTCGTTCACCTGGGCGGCGAAGAAGGTGTTCTGACCGGGCTCTCCCGACTGGGAATTCAGCATCCCCGTTCCCTGGGTCGCTGCGATGAGCGGCGGGTACAGCACCAGAATCTGCTCGATCGAAGGATTGTACACCGCCGCAACCTGTTCCACGGTGGTCAGGTTCTCCAGCAGAAGTGGAAGGGTCGGCTGCAACTGTTGAAACAGGGCGGTCACCTCCGTTGCCATCGGCGTGCCCTTGTCCACGAGGGCGCGCACCGACCCATCGTGGTCGCGGAGCGTCCCCGTGACTCCGGTGAGCGACGCTGCCCAGGCCTTGATCGACTCACTGCTCGCGGCGGTTGCTGCCAGGACGGGGTCGGCTTCGTCGATGAGCGCGATGATCGACGATGTGTCGGCGTTCGCGTCGGCGGTGAGAGTTCGAAGCGAATCGAGTAGCTGGGATACGTTTGCTCCGTTGTTTCCCAGTGCGGCAGCGCTTTCGTCGAGCACGCTGCGTAGGTTGTCCGAGCCGATGGATGCCAGCGCAGACTGCAGGAGATCGATCGTCGGGCCCACCTGCTCGGGAACGGAGGTTCGGTCCTTCGAGATCACCGCGCCGTCGGACAGGTACGGGCCCTCGTCGGAGCTCGGCACCATGTCGATGTACTGCTCTCCGATTGCGGACATCGAGTGCACCTCGGCCGTCGTGTCTGCGGGAACGTCGACATCGGATTCCAGGGACACCACCGCTCGCGCGCCGGTACCGAGGGTTGTGAGCTCGACGACCCGTCCTATCTCGGAACCGCGATAGGTGACGTTCGCACCGGTGTAGAGGCCGGCGCCGTCGGCGAGCTCGACCGCGACTCGATAGCGGCCGATACCGACCTGCTCCGGCACGCGGGCGAAATAGGTTGCCGTGGTGGCGGTGGAGACGACGCCGACGGCCAGGATGATCCAGAGCTTGCGATGGAGCGTTGTCTTCGACGTCATGGGTTGCCTGCCGGTGGGATGAGGAGGTCGGTGGTCGACGGAATCGTCGGCGACGGAGTGGGTGCGAACGAGCCGAGTGCGCCTTCGAGCGGTGTGCCGAGAAACAGGGCGTTGTCGAGAGTGTCGAGCCGAAGATCGAGAGTCACCTCGCCGTTGGCGTAGTCGCCGCGTACCGCGTTCTGATAAGTGTCGATCGGGAACGGGTAGGTGAGCAGGTAACGGAAGGCGTCCGTCAGGGACGTCCCGGAATCTGCCAGTGAGGCAAGCACAGGACGCAACTCCTGCAGCTCGGCCACCAGATCGCCTCCGGTGTCGTCGACGATCTTCTCGGCCGTGGTACCCAGTCGGCCCAACGAGGTGAGTGCGGCGGTCAAGTCCTGCCGGCTGTTCGACAGTACGGTCAGCGCGGGGCCGAGCGTGGTCACGGCGTCGGCGAGCACCTGGTTCTGATCGGCGACGTCGGCGGCGAATCGATCGAGGTTGTCTATCGTCCGCTCGATGTTCGCCTGCTGTTCGACGAGTCCGCCGAGGAGAGCGTTCAATCGATCGATCACGGACCGCACCGATTCCGGTCGTCCGCCGATCGCGGCATCCAGTTCGTTCACGATGTCGCCGAGTTGGGGGAGTCCACCGCCGTTCAGTACGAGCGACAGCGACGACAGGGTCTGCTCGGTGGTGGGATACGCACCGGCGCGATCCAGTGGGATGACATCGCCGTCGGCGAGCCGGCCGGTCGGTGCTTGGGCAACGGGTGGCGACAGTTCGATGTGCGTCGATCCGAGAAGGCTGGTCTGACCGACCGCTGCGACGGCGTTCGCCGGCAGGTCGACGCCCTGGTCGAGGTGAACGGTGACGACGGCGTGGCCGTCGTCGAGTTCGATGTCCGCGACGCGGCCCACGGTGACGTCGGACGCGAGCACTCGCGAATTGCGATCGATGGTGGACACGTCCGGCATCTCGATGGTCACCGAATACGCTCCTTCCCCTTCTCCTGTGGTGCCGGGGAGCGGAAGTGAATTGAGGCCCTGCCAGCCGCAGCCGGACGTCAGCAGCGCGAGTGCGAGCACCACTGCCTGCCGAGGCCCGATTCGTCGTGTCGTCATCGATCACCTCCGGGAAGCAACAGATCCGTCAGCGACGACGGCGACGGTGCCGGCGTCGGCGCGGGGGTGGCCGGTTTGAGGTCGGGTTCGCTGTAGACCAGCTGATCCGGCAGTGCGCCGACACCGTGAATCGGGTTGGTGGACAGAGGAAGGTAGTCGAACGCCAGCGTCTTCAGCAGGGGACCGAGGTACTGCACGCACAGATTCGCTCCTTCCTGAGCACCGACATCCTCGGCTGCGGCGATGGCCGAGCAGATGAAGTCCATCGGATTCGCGAAGTTGTTGGGCGCGAGCGCGGAAACTATCGCGTTGTGTGCGGGCTGGTAGATGTTGTTCAGATTCGACAACGCGGTCGGGGCCACATGGAGGATCTGGGCGATTCCGTCACGCTGCGAGGCGAGTTCGCCCACGACGGTCTGCAGGCTGCGGAGTGTGTCGTCCAGACCGTCGCGATTGTCGGCGACGAACCTCTGCACATCGCCGACGGCGAGGTCCAGAGACGTCAACGCGGTGCCGATCTGCTCGGAGTTGTCGTCCAGGACAGCGGTGATCGATGCCATCGAATCGTTGAAGTTCACGATCTGTTGCCCGCTAGCGGACAGTGCGGACACGAACACCTGCAGGTTGCGCACGACGGCGAACAAGTCGGTTCGACCGTCGGACAACGTCTGCAACGCGTCCGAGAGTTGAGCGACAGTCGCTCCGAGGTTCTGCCCCTGCCCCCTGAGGTTGGTATCGGCGGCGTCGACGAGGGCTCCGAGAGGTGCTCGGCCGTCGGGCGCAGCGGTTCCCACCGCGTCCGCCAATCGAGACAGCTGAGCTTTGATCTGGTCCCACTCGACCGGTACCGCGGTGCGCGACATCGGGATGTGCTGCCCGTCGACCATCGTCGAGCCTCCGGTGTAGGGCGGAGTGAGCTGTACGAAGCGACTGGCGACAAGACTGTGCGAGACGATGACCGCCAGGGCGTCGGCCGGCACAGAGTAGGACGAGTCGATCTGTAGCTCGACGTCGGAGTGGTCACCTCGTGGTTCGATCGAGCCGACGGTTCCGACGTCGACACCCATGACTTTCACGTCGTCGCCGACGTACAGTCCAGTGGTACTGGGGAACTGGGCGATGATGGTCGTGGTGTTCAGTGCAGGGACGACGGTGTAGGACACCGCGGCCAGAATCGCCAGACCGATCCCGATGGCCGCGAGTTGCCATCGCCTGACCGTCATCGGGGTGCTCCGTCGATGGCGGACAGTGGGTTGACACTGGCGGATTCACCGGGGGCGGGGCCGAGTCCGAGCGCGGCACGGATGAACGGTGAAATGATCTGGCCAGGGATCAGGTTCTGAATGTACGAGTTGAAGAACGGTCCGCTCGACACCGCCTCGCCGAGTTGAGTGATGTACGGGCCCAGATTCTCGATGGCCGTGCCGATATCGGCTCTGTTCTGCTCCAACACCTCGAGTACCGAATCCAGCGATGCCAGCGTCGATCCCAGTTGCGCCTCGTTGTCCGCGACCAGCCCACTCAAGTGCCGGGCGAGCTCGGTGACGCTGTCGAACAATCGATCCACGACGGCTCGTCGACGGTCGAGTTCGCTCAGGATGGTGTTCGCGTCGGTGACGAGGATGCCGATCTGTTCACTCCGGGTGGCGAGTACTCCGGTGACCTGTTCCGCCGCTGACAGCAAGGACCGCAGAGAGTCGTCGCGCGAGGCGATGCTCTGGGAGAGTCGGCCCACTCCGTCCACTGCCGCAGCGAGATCCGCGGGGGTCTGCTCGAGCACCTCGGTGCTCACGCGCATGGCGTCGGTCAGTCCGTCGGTGTCGAGTTCGGTGACGTCGTCGGTAAGGTCACCCAGCGCATCGGTCAACTGGTAAGGACTCGATGTGTGATCCAGTCCGATCCGAGAGCCTGGGCTCAGCCGTCCACCGGCACCGGGATCGACACTCAGATTCTTCGTGCCCAGCACAGTCTGTGTCGGTATGGCCAGGCGTGCATCGTCGTGGAGTTCGACCCCGCCGCCTACGGTGAATGCGATGACCACTGTGTCCGCATCGATCTCGATATCGGTGACCTCGCCGACGACGATTCCTGCCACTTCGACATCGGCTCCGGTCACGAGTCCGCCGGTGTCTCGGAACACGCCGCTGTAGGCAGCGCTCGCCGACAGAATCGGCAAGGACGACACGTTCGTCGCCACCACTGTCACCAGTACCGCGAGGACGGTGCCGACTATGCCGAGCCGCACGGTGTTGCGCTCGCGTACACGCTGATTCATCGTGGTGCGCACCTTCCCGTCTCCTGTCCGATCAGCGGCGTGGTGAGGCCGCCGCCGTCGGGAGTGTCGATCTTCAGCTTGATGCCGCAGAGGTAGTAGTTGAAGAAGTTGCCGTAGGCACCGAGTCGGCTGAGCGCGGCGTAGGTGTCGGGGAGGCGCGAGACGATGCTCCCGATGCTGTCCTTCTGCGAATCCAGTTGCACAGCAGTTTGATCGAGTTCGTCGAGTGTCGACTGCAAGGGCGGTCTGGCCACGGTCAGCAAGTCGGCCACGGTTGTCGCAGACGAATCGATCTCCGTCAGGGCGGTACCCCATGCCGCGCTGTCGGCAGCGAGGCCGGTTGCCAAGTTCTGTGCCCGATCGAGTGCGGTCGACACGACATCCTTCTGGTCGGTCAACGTTGTCAGCGTGGTGTCCAGGTTGGTGATCACCCGTCCGATCACCTCGTCTCGACCGGCGAGTGTGGTGGTCAACGTGGCGGTGTGGGCGAGCAGGGATGCGATCGAACCGCCCTGTCCCTGGAGAGCAGCGACGAGTTCGGCGGTCAGATCGTTGACCTTGGACGGATCGACGGAATCGAACAGGGGCTCGAAGCTTCCGATGAGTTGGTCCAGATCCAGAGCGGGTGAGGTTCTTTCGAGGGGGATCGTCGAGTTGTCGCCCAGAGGTTCGGCCTCACCGGCGCCGTCGGCCAGTTCGAGATAGCGGTCGCCGACGAGATTCTGGTACCGGACGGTGGCAGTGGTCGACGAGGTGACCACGTAACCGGGCCCCACGTCGATGCCGACCTCCGCGTGGTGGTTGTCCACGATGGCTACTTCCGAGACCTTTCCTACTTCCACCCCTGCCACCCGTACGAAGTCACCGCTGCGCAGACCCGACGCGCTGGTGAAGACGGCGCGGAAGGATGTGGTCGACTCGAACCGGACCTGTCCGAACACCACGACCAGGCACGCGAGGACTGCGGTCATCACGACCACGAAAACGACCAGCTTGATCGTGCTCGTTGTGCGGTTCATCGGGTGCCACCCGGTGCAGCGAGCCCGCCGGGCAGAAAATCCAGTAGCGAGCCCGGCGATACAACCGGGCCGGTGTTGCCCGCACGGAACGGGTTCGATCCGGTGTCGGCAACCACGTACGGGGTCGGCACGGCGTCGTCGGGCACGATGGGCAGTGCGCCGCATCGCGGGCCACCCGACGCGGCAACGCGGGGGAGATCCGACTCGGGCCTGTAGGGCGGGATTCCGAACAATACGGTGCTGTTGAGCAGCATGGTGCGTCCGTTTCCGCCGGACACCTCCTCTGCCCCCACCCGGGCTCGGTCCGCGCCCTGCAGGAAGCAGGTGAACTGGGGTGAGTATTCCTCCAACAGTTCGGTTGTCGGCTTCAGCTCGTGCACGGTACTCGAGATTCTTCCGGCATTGTCCGTCAGGACTCCGTTGCCCACATCGGCCATCCCGATGACACCGAGCAGGACGGCGTCGAGGGCGTCGGCTTCGTCGACGAGAGTGCGCCCGGTGGTCGTCAGGTTGCGCAGATCGGTCAGTACATCCGGTGCCGCACCTGCGGCGGTGTCGCTCACGGTCGATCCGGAGTCGATATCGCGTTGCAGGGTCGGAATTCGAGGTTCGACGGCAGCGAGGAGTGCGTTCGTGTCGTCCAGGCTCCGTCCCAGGTCGCTGCCGCGCCCACCGAGTGCCGTGGCCAACGTCGTGAGGGTGGCGTTGAGCTTGTCCGGTTCCACTGCCGACAGAACCTGGGTGAGCGATTCGAAAACGGTGTTGACCTCCACGGTCACCGAGGACGAGTCGATGACAGCGCCGGAGGCAATCGGCGTCGTCGACGGATCGGCCGGTTCGGTGAGTGTGACGAACTTCGAACCGAAGATCGTGGTGGCGGCGATGTTCGCTTCCACGTTCTCGGGTATCGATTGTGCTGCATCGCTGTTCAATCGCAGTTGGACGACGGCACCGTCTGCGTCCCGATCGACGACGTCGACGGCCCCAACTTCCACCCCGTGCATCTTCACCAGGGCACCTGCTTGCATGACGAGACCGCTACGGTCGGATCTCAGTGTCACCCGCGTCGGTGGATCGACGGCGTCCTGCGCGGCACCGGTGAAGGCGAGGTAGGTGGCGGCGACTGCGACGGCGATCGTGGTCGCCAGAACCACAGCCGCCAGGCGGGGTGCGCCGGGTCCAGTGCTGTTCACGTCGGACATCTCATCCCGCCAGGTGCACTGATCGGGAATTGCCGTAGAGGGCAAGTGAAATCATCAACGTGACCATGACGACGGTGATGAGCGAGAGTCGAACAGCGCGACCGGTTGCGGTCCCGACTCCCGCCGGCCCACCGGATGCGGTGTAGCCGTAGTAGGTGTGAATCAGCATCACCGCGGTGGCCATCACGAACACTTGAAGGAAGGACCACAGCACGTCCGAGGGGACGAGGAACGTGGAGAAGTAGTGATCGTAGACGCCACCCGATTGGCCGAGAACGACCACGGTGGCTATGCGGCTCGCCAGAAAGGAGGTGATGAGAGACAGGGAGTACAGGGGCAGGACTGCGATCATGCCGGCGAGCACACGAGTTCCGACCAGGTACGGAACCGATTTGATAGCCATCACTTCGAGCGCGTCGATCTCTTCGCTGATACGCATCGCGCCCAACTGGGCGGTGGTACCGGCGCCGATCGTTGCGGCAAGGCCGACGCCTGCCGTAATCGGAGCCACGACTCGCACGTTGACGTATGCGGCGAGGAATCCGGTGAGCGCGTCGACTCCGATGTTTCCCAGTGAATCGAATCCCTGGACGGCAACGGTGGCACCGGCGAAGAGAGTGAGGAATCCCAGTACGACGATGCTTCCGCCGACTGCCGCGAGAGCCCCTGTGCCGAGACTGATCTCGGCAAGTACACGGAGTGTCTCGGCGCGGTAGTCGCGCGCGGCCTTGCCCGTCGACGCGAGGGCGCGTCCGAAGAACAGTGCCAACTCGCCGACGTCGTCGATCCCGCGAACGACACTGCGCACACGGTTACTCACTCGGATCGACATATCGAAGCCCATCGCTTGTCACCGGTCACTCAGAGCGAGGCCGACGGATGTCAGTGCGAGATTGACGAGAAACAGTGCGACGAAGGAGAACACGACGGTTTCGTTGACCGCCTCGCCGACACTCCTCGGCCCACCGACGACCGACAATCCGCGGTAGCAAGCGATCAGCGCGGCCAACAAGCCGAACAGGGCTGCCTTGATCTCGGACAGGACCAGTTCCGGGAGACCGACGAGCAGGGTGATGCCGGATACGTACGCACCGGGCGTGACGTCCTGTAGGTACACCGAGAAGAAGAAGCCCCCGACGAGGCCGATGGTGCAGACGGCACCGTTCAGCAATGTTGCGATCAGAGTGCAGGCAACGACGCGGGGGACCACGAGCCGATGAACGGGGTCGATACCGAGAACTTCCATCGCCGCGACTTCCTCGCGGATGGTGCGTGAACCGAGGTCGGCGGCGATCGCGGTCGCCGCAGCGCCCGCGACGACCAGGACGGTCACCAGGGGTCCGATCTGGGTCACCGCGCCCAGGCCCGCTCCCGCACCGCTGAGGTCGCTTGCCCCGAGTTCGGAGAGCAACGAGTTGAGGGTGAACACGACCAGGACTGTGAACGGAATGGACATCAGGATCGTGGGCAGTAGTGACACCCGAGCGATGAACCAGCTCTGGTCCACGAATTCTCGCCACTGAAAGCCTCTGCGGCCCAGAGCTACTGCGGTGTCCAGGGCCAAGCCGTAGAACTCGCCGACCGAGGACGTCGCAGCGACGGTAGCGCGGGCAGCGCTCCGAAGAGCCTGCGTCACGGCACTATCCGGTACTTGAGCATCATGTCGTGGTCCTCGTGGTCGAGGAGATGACAGTGCCAGACGTAGCCTTGAAGGTCACCGGCGGATTCCCCGGAATGGTCGATTCCGTTGTGGACCTCGTGCATGGGGTCGTGATGGTTGTCGTGATCGGTGCTCGGCTGTGCGGCAGCGGCCGGTCGGGGGAAGGTGGCGTCGGGGTCGAAACCCAGTTCCTCGGCCGTCGGGAAACGTACGACGATGCGCGTGACCGTCCCGCCGTCGACTCTCACCGTGTCCTTCCAACCGGCCTCCCACGGTGCAGGCGGGGTCATCGGTCCGCCGAGGAAGCCTTCCGGATCAGGGGTCCATTTGATTCCGATGGCAGGCTGCGGATTCGCGATCTGGTAATCGACGGTGCGCAGTGGGGTGCGACCCACGATCCGGAAGGTGACGAGGTGGATGTGAATCGGGTGTGGATCGGGCGTGATGTTGACGATGTTCCACTGCTCGACGGTGCCGGGTCGCGGCATTTCGATGTCCGGGTCGCTGTAGCGAAGATTGTTCAGCGACATGATGGCCGGTGGATTGCGTAGTGCGTAGGGCTGGCTGACGGTGACGGTACGAATCTTCGTCGGCTGCTGGATGGGTCCGATCGGTGCAGGCCCTCGACCGCCGCGCAGCGACGTCGGTATCCCACCGGTGAATCCGCGTGCAGTACCGACACGGAAACGACAGAACAGCGGCATGGTGACTGCCCCGATGACGGCCGCCTGGAAGGGCGGAGCCTCGTCGTTTCTCAATTCGACCGTCTGGCCCGCGTCGTAATCGGAGAAGTCGACGAGCACGTCGTATCTCTCGCCTGGAGCGACCCTGATCGACGTCACGGGCACGGGAGCGTCGAGCAATCCGCCGTCGTTGCCGATGACCCAGAACTTCATGTGGTTCTCGAAGTGGAGGTTCCACACGCTGTACGAGGCGGCGTTGATCATCCGAAAGCGGTACAGCCCTCGGGCAACGGTGAGTTCAGGCCAGATCATGCCGTTGACGAGCCCGACGTCTCCGACGGCTCCACCTTCCCACGAACCCTCCGGCACGATGCGAGTCGATCGGATGCTCAGGTGGCTGCCCTCGCGAAAGATTTTCTCCTGCATGACCAGTGGCATCTCGAACTCACCGGCGGGCAGTCCGAGGGGATTGTCGGTACGACCGGTGTCGAAACGATCTCGGAGCAAGTACATCCCGGCCAGGCCCGCGTAGACGTTGACACGGGTGATTGCCATCGCGTGATCGTGATACCAGAGTGTTGCCGCTTCCTGCCTGTTGGGGAAGTGATGGACGATGCTTCCTCCGGGGACCGTGAGCTGCTCCGGATTGCCGTCGCTGTCCGGTGGCGTCACGCCGCCGTGAAGGTGCAGCGACATCGGGGTCGAGGTACGGAAACTCTCGGTCACACCGTGCAGCGAGGTGTCCATGTCCTGAGCCATGGGGTGCAGGGTCATGGTGTTGGTGAATCGGAGGGTCAGCGGATCGTCGGCGTGCGCTTCGATGATGGGCCCGAGGTAGCCGGGTCGCGCGTTCGGTCCGCAGTGATATGCCAGGGCGGGGACCTCGGGCATGTCGGCATGAAATCTGTGCATGGCAGACACCGCGTCGACCGAGAGAGTGGATCCCGACACCGTAGGCAGCGTCGGTAGCGCATCCCGGAACGGAGTCACGTCGGGCGAGTGGAACAGCAGCGGACTCTCGAACGTGTCGCCGGCGGGTGAGGTGAACGCGCGGGAGGCGCTGACGCCGCCGAGAGCCACTGCCGCGGTGCCCACACCCAGCGCTCGGAACAGGGTGCGGCGGGTCATGTCCTGCGCCATGTGTGAGGAGCCTTTCGCACGGTCCGATGATGTGACACGCACCATACCGCACTGTATGGTGTGGTCAGTCGATTTCGACGAATCCGCAGATCGGAGACCAATGAGGCTGCGTGAGAACGCCTGTCGAGCACTACGTGGAATGGTTGCGATCTCGATCGCTGTCGCCGCAGTCCTGAACGTCGAGGCTGCGACGGCATCCGCCTCTCCGGCGGCGTGCGAGACGCCCACCGTCCTCGTGCACGATCTCGCGTCCTCGGAGCGCGAGTGGGACGGGTGGCTCGACGACCTGGACAGGCGTGGGTTGTGTGCGTTCTCGTTCACCTACGGCAATTCGGATGCATCGGTTCTGTTGCAGCAGGCTGGGCTCGCGGTGGCCGGTCTGACCAGCATCGAGGACTCGGCACTCGAGTTCGGCGCATTCGTCGCCTCCGTCCGTGAAAGAACCGGGGCCGAGCGAGTGCAGGTTCTCGCCCGCGGTGCAGGCGGTCTGGTGGCTCGGCAGTGGATTGCGCATTCCGATGCGCAGGACGTCCGCGCACTGGTAACGGTGGGGCCGCTGTGGAACGGGACCGATCTCGCCGGGCTCGGCAGTCTGGCTGCGTTCAATCGGAGCATCGGGATCTACGACGCTCTCGCCGCCCTGGAGAAGCCTCTGCTCGAACCGATCTGTGCCGCATGCGGTCAGATCGTCGCCGATTCCGGCTACATGCACGACGCTGCTCGTACTGGATGGGTGTCGCCGGGAGTGCGGTACGTCAACGTGATCTCGCTGTCGGACGGGCTCATGACCGATCCGCTCGTGGCCGCAGTGCCCGGCAGCGAGAATCTCGTCGTCCAGGATGTGGACCCGGCGGACCGGACCGATCACCTGCACATGACGAACGGTCCACTCGTACGTCGGTTGGCCCTCGGCGGCCTCACCGCCGGATGACGGCGCCGGATCGTACGATCGAAGGGCGTACGCCGCCCCGACAGCGAGGAGTTCACTCTGATGGCAGGCACACCCAGGTCGGCTTCAACGCGCCGTGCACCCGCAAAGAAGGCAGCGGGTGCAAAGACCGGGACCAAGCCGACGCGTCGGACAACACGCCTGTCGGTCGACGACTGGATCGACGCCTCGTTCGAACTGATGGCGACCGACGGCGTGTCCGGTGTGAAGATCACCAAGCTGTGCGAACGCCTCGAGGTCACCAAAGGGAGCTTCTACTGGCATTTCGCCGACATAGACAAGCTGATGGAAGCGATCGCGGACAAGTGGTGCGACACCCAGAACGACACGGTGCGCGGATTGAAGGGGCTCGAGACCGTCGAGGTCGAACAGCGCTTGCAGATCATGGCCGAACTGTTGATCGACCAACGCACGTGGGCAGTGGAGTCGGCCGTCCGGGATTGGGCTCGCAACTACGGCAAGATCGCCGACGCCGTGCGCGAACTGGACAATCGAATCTTCGAGGTCGTACAGCGCTCCTTGCTCGATCTCGAATTCGACCCGGACGAAGCGCGGCTCCGGGCAGGCATTCTCGTGTACTCGGGCATCGGCTTCGTTCACGCTCGGGGCTCCCTGCCCACCCCGACAGCTGCGGAAGTACATGCAATGTTCGAGCTGCTCACACGGCACTGAAACCGGCTCATCCCACTCGACGGAGGCACCTCTGCTCGGAGAATATTCGCCTGACGACTCGAATACGCTGCCAATGGATGGTTTTCGAGTTCTGGAGCTGGGTAACTACATCGCCGGGCCCACAGCCGCGCATGCTCGCGGATTTCGGTGCCCAAGTGATCAAGGTGGAGCGCGTCGTCGACCGGGGCATGGGCTCACCGGTCATGGGTGAGGTGGACGACCCGCACGAGCACGTCGAGTTGTGCGGGACGGTAGAGATCTGCAACCGATGGATAAACGGCGCTGTCCACTACGTCCGGTGCAGCGGTGATGTGTGACTCTCGGTTGAGGAGCCAGGGGTAGTCCTCCAGGTGCCGGCCGAGTAGCACCGCCATTCTCTCGGCGAGATCCTGGCGGACGCTGTCGCTCGAGCTTTCCGGTAGTTGCTCGTATTCGCGGTCCACATCGGTCTGTGCGACTTCGATCATTGCGCGAATGTCGTCCAACGCATCGTCGTCGAAGTACTGCGCCACTATCGTCAGCAGGGCTCGGTCCGGAGCAGGCAATCGGTCGGCGACAGAACCGAATCCGGCGGGAACGTCGGACTTAGCACCCTCACTCAGGGTGGCCGCCAGTCGTTCGCGAGCGCGCTGTAATTGCTCGATGGCGGCCACCAATTCTTCGTCGAGAGTCTGGAGCGCGCTGTCGGGCCCATCGATCGAATCGATCTGTGTGAGGGGAACACCGAGCTCTCGGTAGCGTCGGATCCGAAGAACACGCACGAGGTGCCCAGCGCGGTATTGCTTGTATCCGTTGCTCGACCGCTCGGGTTCCGAGAGCAAACCCAGGCGGTGGTAGTGACGGATGGTGTTGACGGTCGTGCTTGCGAGCTCCGCGAGTTCACGTGTACTCCAAGCCATATCGACCCTCCTCACGTGATGCAGCGCGCATCCTCATCGGGTACCTGCAGGTTGATCAGGTAATCGGACACTATGCCATCGACACACGCATTCGTGCCCTGCCCGACGATGCCATGCGCGCCGCCCTCGACGGTGAGCAGAGAACTTCCCAGTGAATCGGCGAGGCTGACGCCACCGGAGTGCGGGGTCGAGGGGTCGCGCGTCGTGGATACGACCAGGGTGGGGGGTAGACCGTCGACGTCCTGCGCGTACGGAAAGCCGAGCGTCGGCTCCGCGGGCCAGTGCTCACACGCATCGCGGGCACCGTCGGCGACATCGACACCGGGATCCATGAACGGCGCCAGGTCGTACGTCCGGCGTCGTAGTTCGGCGCTTCGAGTTGGCGTCAGACGATCGAGATCCATGCAGTTGATCGCGTAGTTCGCTTCCGTGAAGTTGGTCCACTGGCCCGCTGCGCTGCGACCCCCGAAAGTGTAGAGCAGCTGCATCAGACCGTCGCCCCGCCCTCGGGCGAGTTCTGCGAGACCGTCGACGATAATCGGCCACGTATCCGGCGCGTAGAGCCCCGAGATGACGCTTCCGATTGCATCGTCGAAGCTCAACGTCGTGTCCAGAGCAGGAACAGGCTCGGTGCGCAGTGGCCTTACGAGCTCCTGAAACCTCAGGGTCGCCCGTGCTGGATCGTTACCCAGGGGGCACTCGAAACGGGCCGCACATTCGGTGGCCAAGCCGTCGAACGCTTGTTGAAACCCTCCGTAACTACTGAGCACTGCTTCGTGGCCGTCGAGGCGAGGATCGACAGCTGCGTCGAACAGCAGTGCGCGCACGCGGTCGGGAAATTGTTCCGCGTATACCGCTCCCAATCTTGTGCCATAACTCTGACCGAAGTAGGTCAACTTGTCCTGGCCGAGTGCTGCTCGCAGAACATCCATGTCCCGCGCCGTGTCTCGGGTCCCGACGTGCGCGAGGGCATCGACACCGCCCGACCTCTCGGCGCACTTGTCCATGATCGCTTGCGTGTCATCGCTGGTGAATTCTACTGTCGTACCCAGCGATCCGAGCGGAACAGTACCTGCATCCGCTTCTTCGTCGCTGTAGCAATCCACGGCCGGTTGTGAGGCACCGACACCGCGCGGATCGAATCCGACGATATCGAAATTCTCGGTGATTGGGCTTTCGACAAGCCCTAAGGCGGTCAAGATAGCCCCGACGACGCCTGACCCGCCCGGCCCGCCTGGATTGATCACCAGCGGCGTACGGGGTCCGTCACCTCGGGACGGCACGCGCGATACCGCGATCTCGGCGATATCGTTCTCTGAGTCGTCGTAGTCGAGTGGCACCTCGAGACGCGCACACTCGAGCCCGGGAACGATGTCCATGGCCTTGGTCTCCTCGTCGGTGCTCGCGTAGTCGGTTCCGCAGGCGCCCCAGGCCAACTGCTGCTGGTAGAAGCGATCCAGCGCAGCGTCGTCTGCGACCTGCTTCCCTTCGGGTCTCGTATTCGATGTGCATGCAACGAGCACTGCCACTGCCAGAGCCACCGATCCCGCAGCTTTCACTGCACGTTGTTGTTTCGTTCCAAGCATCAATTGTCCTCATCGTCGACGGCGGTGCGAAAACGACACCGCGGTCCATCCGACACTGTGTTCTCGGAACAGGCTCAAGTGATCGGTCTCGAAGAGTAGGCAAACAAATGGTCCGGCACCTAGCATTCAACGTCGTACGGGTTGCTGCTCGCCTTCTCCTCTAGTGAATCGGACAATGCCCAACCACACGAATGAACGACGATTCGCTCTCGACTTCGGACAACTAGTGCTCCGGGACCTTGTGTCCGGGAACGATCCCGTCGTGACGGCTTGGACTGTCCTTCAGGTGCCGGAGGGGTGGCAGATCGATGTGTTCCTGCATTCACCGCTTCGCCACCATGGGTTGATCGTTGCACTGTCCGCAACAGTCCCGGCGTTCGATGCCGATCTCGGAATGGACATCGAGACCTACGCGATCATTACCAGCGCGGGGATTCTCGAGTCATTCGACTGCGATACCCCTCGGACGAATCCTCGAATGCAGTACCGCGCCCCGGCGGGTTGAATAATCAACGCGTCATTGCTTCGCCGAAGCGTGCGCAGTCAACTACCGAACGTGCGCGCAGGCGTCGGAGAAGGAATGGGTTTTCATGCGGTTGAGATGGCGGATGTGCGTCGTGCTGTCTCTTGCATGCCTAGCGCTGGCCTCCTGTGCTTCTCCTGAGCCCGGTGAGCAGCTGGCGGTCGATGAGGATCAAATTAGAAACTATCTGGAAGCAGATGGATTCACTGTTCCGAGGGGATTCGAATTCGCAGAGGCATTCGTGTTCTGGGAGTTCGTCGGTGCGCCCGCGTGGTCTGCTCGATACGAGGCGGACGCGGCGTTCGGTGATGCATCGACCGTAGCGGCGGCGAATCCGAATTTTCCCCCGATGGAGCCGGTCGGGTGCGGGACGGTGCCCCCTGGAAAGTGGTCTTCCGTGGGATTCGAATGCCGGTCTGGAGCTCTGTCCACACGGTATCCCGCCTCCGGCGGCATGGATTCGATGACCATTGTGCTGACGCAGGACGATGAAAGTGCGCAGCTCTACATGTACAGCGCGGGCCACTGACTGCTGGACTACGAGTTCACCGCCGAGCCAGGCGGGTGCGCGCCCAGAACCAGACCAGAGGGCCGAACACGGGAATTGCCAGTGTGAGTAGGCACCACCAGAACGCGCTGCCCTTTCGGGAATGATGCGTACTCAGGATGGACACCCACGCAACGATGGTCAACGACAAGCACGCCAACACAATTGCAGCCCAGAGTAAATCGATGCCGAGGGGCAATGTGGGGTTGATGTCTGCGCTCCTTACATCCCGACACTTTAGTCGCACGAGCCCCGTTCGCACACAGTGTCGGCAACGTCAGCCGGCGGTCCATCGCGTCCCGTGCTCGCAGCCCCCAACGGTTGATGTCCTCCTGCGACGTCAATTGAATGTGGCGGCCTTCCGCAGGTCACCCTAACGTCCTCGGACGTCAGAAGGGTGGTGGTTTCTTTCGTTCGCGGAGGTGTTGGATGGTGTTGTGTTGTCGTAGTTTTCGGCGGAGGAGTCGGATTCGGGTGCGGGCGGTGTCGGTGGGTGCGTGTCGGAGGTCGGCGGTGGTGGGTTCGGGTGTGGTGGGGGGCATGTGTTGTTCCCACCAGGTGGGTGTGGTGGTGTCGGGTTCGGGGAGGGGTCGTCGGTGTCGGTGTCGGCGGGTGCGTGCGGTGGTGGGGCATCCGAGTTCGGGGAAGGTGAGGGTGCGGATGCCGGTGGTGTGGGTCCAGAGGATGATGCCGCCGGCGAGGTAGGCGACGGTGGCTGCGTTGGCGGTTTTGTGTTTGTGGTGGGCGGTGCAGACGGGGTGGAGGTTGGTCTCGATGGTCCATCCGCCGCGGTGGGGGGTGTGGTGGTCGTAGGGGACGATGTGGTCGAGTTCGCAGTCGGTGGAGGGGACGTCGCACAA
>NZ_NPGB01000021.1:0-1304 GCF_002259345.1 Rhodococcus sp. 06-156-4
CGCCTGGCGTCGACTTGCTGCTCGGTCATCGCCAGCTGGCCTCGTCCGCGGGAGAAGAACGCGGTCAGCCAGGAGATCACGGTGGTGAGGCGGCTGCGGAAGCCGACGATGTAGAGCAGGTGCACCAGCAGCCACATGACCCAGGCGATGAAGCCGGTGATCTTGATGGGGCCGACCTGCGCGACGGCGGAGAAGCGGGACACCGTCGCCATCGAGCCCTTGTCGAAATACTTGAAGTCCTTGCGCTCGGGTATCTGCTTGCCTGCGCGCACTGCTTCGACGCCGTCTTCGATCACGCGTGCCGCGTAGCGGCCGCCCTGGATCGCGACCTGTGCGACGCCGGGGAGCTTGTCCAGTGCCATCATGTCGCCGACGACGAACACTTCGGGGTGGCCGGGGAGGGTGAGGTCCTTGTTCACCAGGACGCGGCCTGCGCGGTCGATCTCGGCGCCCGACTGTGCGGCGAGGGTCTTGCCGAGTGGGCTCGCGGCGACACCCGCAGACCAGACCTTGGTGCGCGAGGCGATGCGTCGGACGGTTCCGTCACTGTCCTTGACGGTCAAGCCGTTGGCGTCGAGGTCGGTGACCATCGCGCCGAGCTGGATGTCGACGCCCATCGTGGTGAGCCGTTTCGCGGCCGCCTGACCGAGGGAGTCGGCGAACGGGGGCAGAACCTTGGGTGCGGCGTCGAGCAGGATGATCCTCGCTGATCGCGAGTCGATGTGCCGGAAGGTGCCGTCGAGGGTCTTGTTCGCGAGTTCGGCGATCTGGCCTGCCATTTCGACGCCGGTAGGTCCGGCGCCGACGACGACGAAGGTCAGCAGCTTCTCGATCTCGGCCGGGTCCGTGGCGAGTTCGGCCTGATCGAACGCTCCGAGGATGCGGCCGCGGAGCTCGAGGGCGTCGTCGATGGTTTTCATGCCCGGTGCGTATTCGGCGAAGTGGTCGTTGCCGAAGTAGGACTGGCCGGCGCCTGCGGCGACGATGATGCTGTCGTAGCTGGTTTCGGTGATGCGCTCGAGGAACTGGGAGGTGACGACTCGCTTCTCGAGGTCGATGGCGTTGACCTCGCCGAGGATGACCGAGGCGTTGTGCTGGTCCTTGAGGATCATGCGGGTCGAGGGGGCGATCTCTCCTTCGGAGAGGATGCCGGTGGCCACCTGGTACAGCAGTGGCTGGAAGAGGTGGTGTGTGGTCTTCGCGATCAGCGTGACGTCGACGTTGGCCTTGCGCAGTTGTTTCGCCGCGAAGAGACCGCCGAACCCGGAGCCGATGATGACGACGTGATGCCGATGTACTCGCTG
>NZ_NPGB01000024.1:0-1088 GCF_002259345.1 Rhodococcus sp. 06-156-4
GAGGGTGGTGTCGACGGTTCCGCCGACGGCGGCGAGTCGTTCCCGGAGTCCTGCGAGTCCGGTGCCGTCGGTTGTCCGTTGCCGGTGGGGGACGTTGTTGGTGATGCGGACGGAGTTCTCGGTGACGTCGAAGCTGCTGTGGGTGGCGTCGGAGTGGCGGAGGATGTTGGTGGCACCTTCGCGCACGATCCAGGCGGCAGCTTCGCTGAAGCGGGGTGAGACGTCGTCGGGGCTGCCGGTGACGGTCGTCTCGATGCCTGCGGCCCGCAGGAGCGAGCATGCTCCGTTCAGTTCGGCGGCGAGGTCGATCGAGCGGTATCCGCGGACGAGTTGTCTGGCCTCGGTCATGGAGTGCTGAGCCAGGTCTCGGACTTCCTCCATCTGCTCGGCGGCGCGCTCGTCGCCGCGTCGGGACAGTGTGGCGGCGAGTTCGCTCTTGACCGCGATGGCGGACAGAGCGCGGCCGACGACGTCGTGCAGGTCGCGGGAGAATCGAAGTCGCTCCTCGGCGACGGACAGCAGGGCTGCCGCCTCCCGGGACGCGTCGAGTTCGGTGACGACGGCCAGTAGCCACATCGACAGCTTGACCGTGGCTGCCATACCCACCACGACTACGAATGCGATGACGCCGGCGAGGGGGCCGTAAGGGGAGACGCCGGTTGCGACGCCGACGGCCACCCCGATGGCCGCCGACCACCGGAGCGGGATGAGGGCCGTCACCGGGATGGCCACGATGAGCAGTGCCCACATCTTGAACGTGGCCGTTCCGGCGATCCCCGCCACCACTGCAGCGACCGCCGTGACGGCGAGGGGCCACCGAATCTCGCCGGTGCGCATTCCGCCGATGATCGGCATCCGGTGCACCGTGATCACGGTCGCGCCCGCGGTGACGGCGAGAGCGACTCCGGACACCCACAGTCGTTCGGTCACCGATTCTGCGAGCGCGACCACTCCGAGAAGGACGATGATGCTCACGAACGACTGGCGGGTGTAGAGCCGCACCTTGTCGACATCGGTGGTGTCCCGCCATGTCGTTCGCGGATCGAGGTAGCGCCGCAGGTTCATGTCCTCCACCTTTCCAGAGCGTG